>NZ_JAZEZK010000001.1:0-468814 GCF_037028485.1 Acinetobacter sp. 102 | reverse complement strand
TCTTATATTTTTATTCAGGAGCAAATATGCAAGAAATCGACGAAACCCAGGTTTATTGAAATGAGAAAGTGCAAGTGAACCCTCACATGAGGGAAGAACATTAATCAGGTAATGATCAGTCTTGTTCTGAATATCAAAGTCTTCTGCCAGCACATTCAACTCAAGCGCAGATCGAGTGAGATAAGCATTCTGAAAGAAGAATGCTCTTGCTAATTCAAGCTGTGGCAATTGAATATGGACTTGCTTAACGGTTTGAGCTTCATTTGAAAACGTTGCCAGAGCATCAAACCCAAAAAAGTGAAATTGTGATTTAGACTGGGCAAAAGACATCCACTCTGCTGGTAAGGGACATCTGAATTTTAGGTGAAATCCAGACTTTCGATGCTCATTTTGGGTGGAGTTGATAATTCTACGTTTGGCCAACAAATGCATGTGGGAAAAAGAGGTGTAATATTTTGCTTTAGACTCTTCGGATTCTCCCCACAGATTAATAAACCAGGGGTTATCATCATATTTAAATAGTCGTCCTATACCTGTAATCAATGTATCTAAAGGGAGGCGTTTAATGTGCATAAATCTTCTTCTCACAAATGATATTTAGGAAAATTTGGGCTTCTTGAGTAATCCTTTCTTTACTTAATCCTGCAAGTCGCAATATCCGCCATCTATCTTTAGTACTGGATTCTGTATATCCAAGCCTGATCATGGCATGGGTAATTCTCCGTATTTGATAAGCTATTGTATCTTCAGAATAAGTTGAAAGAAATTTGGAGCTTAAAGGCAGTTGGTGCAAATTCTTGGAAATGGAATTTCCTTTGGATAACTGATTGAGGAACCAGCTTTTTGACATTCTTGGACAAGCTAAGTCATTATTTGAACGATATAAAACTTTGAATAATTCTTTGGTTATTGAAAAATCACGTATAGACCAATTTATTTTATTTTTTCGGGCTTGAGGTTGTGATAAATGTCCTGAATTAAATGTCAGTAGCCAATTTTGATCGTTTCTATATAGCCACATATAAATTGCCTTACCTGACTTAATGTTACGGCCTGTCGTTACACCATGAAGTAGTACGATATCTTGCCATTTTTGTCTCATCTCTCTTATTTTTATAGGAGGAACATTTTCAGTAGAAATAGGTCGTTTTATAAAATATGGGATTACTGAAATAGAGCTGACATATTGCATAATTTCTTTAGGTGATATTTCGGGTATAAATGAAGACCAGACAATACAATGTTCCAAGAAACTAAAGGCTTTGCGATGCTTTCTGAAAATCGATCTAAACCAAGATGTATCTTGATCAGGATCAATCCCTAAATTCTTAGAACGAAGATAACCAATATTAAAATTTTTAATCACCTGCTCATAAGTTTGCTCATGGCGAACCTGACTGCCCCTAAGGCAATTCTTTGCATCAGCAATTTCCAGATAAAACCTAGTCCATTGTTCATAGCTTGGCGATGGTTGAGGTTCAAGTTGCAATAACTCTACAGCCTTTTTCCCTAATATGAAGTCTTCCTTGAAGTAGGGATTAGGCATGTCCTGAGTTTGATTTGGTAACAACGGTAAGAAAAGATGCCGATGCTGTTGTTGAATATAATCTTGAGACAGAAGTGAACAATTGTGTTTCAGGCAGATTGAAAGGTTGGGTAGAAACCAAGCTCTATTCCAGAAATACTCTCCATAAACTTCTCGTTGCTGCTGTATACAGATTGGACAGTAACGAAATTTGGTGTTGTTGGGGACCCTAGAAGCATTCAGACCAAGCATAAGATGAACAGAGCCAGATGCCTGCTCAGCCATTAAGGTGATTGCTTTTTGTCGATGAGATTCCTGAACAAAAGGTGCATATAAACCAAAAATGGTATGTTTATAAATCAGGTCTATTAAACTAAAACAGCCAGTTCGCTCTAATAAATGTACGACAGCATTTAAATGACTGGGTAAGTCTATGGTAGCAACGACTTTTCTATCTTGGTAAACCTCATCAAGTAACTGTTTAGGACTTTGAATGCCATGATGTAATCCAGCACGGGCGATGGTACTGTAAATCAGCTCATCAGGAAGTGGTGTTGGAAAATTCCACATGATTCTTACCCCATACTATGACAACAGGTCTGACATTTGCAGAATTAAACCTTGACGGTCTAATTGGGTATAAATACTTTCTGAACTGGTTGGATTCATCGAAAAAATATGACGAAGATCGGTATCTGCCAACTCATTCCATTGTTTTAAGCTAATCCGTTGTTTTTTCTTTTTGGTTGCTGGTGCTTGTGAGGGTGTATTGTCTGTCTCCATTGCTTGAACAATAGCAGCCAAGAGCTGTTGTCTGGATATTTGGGGTTTTAACGCTACAATTTTTTGAATGGCAAAGATGATGGAGTCTGATGGAAACTCATCTTTTAGCATCAGATATACACGTCGTTGATCATCATTACTCAACTGTTTTAAGGCTCGGTCTTCTTCGGATTCAACGGTGGATGCAGAGATTTTCTGAATAAGATGGATGATTTTCTTATCCATATCGGGTACAGCCAAATCTGAGAATTGAGCTATCCGTTCAGGTATACCTGAACGTAATGCGCTGAGCATAGGATGTACAAGTTTCAGTTCATCCTCATAAACACGTTTCAGCAGCTCTACAGTAATCGTTTCTGCTCCCGTTGCGAGGGCACGTAACTGGGCCAAAATAAAAAGTTTTACTACAATATCGAGAATACCTTGGCTCAAATCAAACCAGGTATCTCGAATCTCATCATTTAAGATAGGGTCTCTTTTCTGCAAATACTGCAACTTCCAAAGCGTATTGGTAAATGCGATCCACTCAGGGTTTTGACTCTTCTGATCAGGTAGGTATTGGGGGATTGGGTTCCAAAAGATAGACCCTAAACCAGCAGCACGTCGACTGGAACGTAGATCAAGATCAAAGATGTCTCTAGCTTTAGGTGTACCCACGAACAGCACAGGAATACCAATGGTATTGGTCATGGTGACAAAGAAGTTCAGCATTTTCTCTGAACCGCCAGACTTTGCTCGACTCAAATGTTGTATTTCATCAATGACTAACAGGCCTAAGGCAAACATATTGGCTGTTTGCGCCATGAGGGCAAGCATGGTTTCTACGCCATGTCTTTTCATCCCATACTTTTTCTCATAATTTGAACCGATGATTTTATCAATCGCTCGAAAAAAATTGAGACAAAGCTCTTTGAGTGAACCATCATGCGAGCAATCTATCTTTAAATAGACGATTTGATGGCAATTTAATGTGGGGTGAAAAATGACTTGAGGATATGCCCCTAGTATTCTTCGTAAAGAGGTCGTCTTACCACTACCTGAACAGCCAATGATGGCCATACTATGAGCAGTTGACTCGGTTTCATCAAAGCGTTTGGCATTCAGGTCACCTGTTTGCAATCTTTCATAACCATTTTGCAGGTGTTGTTGCAGCTTTCCTGTGTTCGGATTACGACCAACATATCCTCCACGAATCATAAGAGAAATACGTTCACTCAGTAACATATGCATTGCTAAAGGCTGGAAAAATGAGCCTGTGATTTGATGAATATTATGAGCCCGAATAACTCTTTTTTGCTTTAGATCGTCAAGGGTAGGCATTACTTTTGAGATAAGATTTTTTGTATCTTCAAAAGGTTCTTGAATAGGTGGTAAGGCCTCAATGAAAGGGTTGTCTTTATAAGCATGAACACCAGTGTCCTGATACTCTGCATTTCTGATTATATGATTTGTCATGACTGATCATCCTCATCATCAAAAAGACCTGGAACGAACTGCGGATAGCTTGATTCATCTTGTTTTGACTTAAATGAAATAATAGTTCCCTGATCTTTAGGGTGTTTATCAGGTTTTAAGGAAGTATTTGATAATTTCTCATTTTCACGAACAGACTTTTTATTCGATTTAATTTCAGATAAACGCTGGCGATTTGACACACCAGAGTTGGTCGCCATTTTTTTTGCATCAGCAATGGTGTCTCGAATAAATTGATCCAACTCTCTACGAGCAGCTTTGCTATTATCTTTTTCAATCGCATGTAGATTTTTTTCTTGATCTTGTATCTCCCAGACTTGCCAAAATGACATACCTGCAAATTGACGACTTTTGGTTGATAAAGAACATTCCCAATAGATCGTACTATCATGTTTTGGGAATAAATATATCTTATCTACACAGCTTGGATCGTAGGCCGCTTGGAGATCCTGTGGGCGAGTGACTTCTTTACTACGATGTAACCAGCCTTCTCTGAGTATCTCTGATCCAATGTAATACAGGCCCCATAAATTGACACCAGAAGTGGAAATGGAAACTTTCTTACGAGGTAGTATCATGATTCGTAAAGTATCTGGATCTACAGTACGAAGATGGCCTGTACGGTTTTGGATTCCCCAGTTCCATATATGTAATGGAATTGAGGGTAGGTCTGGAGGAAAATCTGCATCTCTGTCATAAGTATCCAATACATGATACTGATTACGATAAAGTATTGTCTTTATGATCATTTTGGCAAAGGCAGAAATAGGCAAAACCGCATCAAGACGGTAATCACTTTCGCCATGTTTTTGAATACGATTTCCTTTGACTACTCCAGGAGCATAAGGTTTGAATTCTGCCTGTAATGTTCCGAAATAGCGTTCAACAATACCTTTTGCATCCCCTCGATAGGCAGGTGCATTTTCAATACGAACATTATAACCATGGACTAAGCGTTCGACCTGATGACTCATCATTTCACCACGGTCAGCAAGAATGGCATCAGGTAAACCTAGGGTTGGCCATTGTTCTGGCTCGATATCAATTCCAAGCAATTTGCATAAACTGACTTTATCACTGCAAGCATTTACAATCGCCTGCATGGCAACAACATAGGATGGATTATGAAATCCGATATAGAATCCCACAACCATTCTGCTAAAAACGTCAACCACTACATATAGGATAGGACGACCTAGAATCTTACTTCGATCATCATCAGCAACTAAATAGATATCGGCAATAGTCGCATCAATTTCATAACGACTACCAGGCCCAAGCGTATTTGCTGTAGCAGTTCCACTTAATGGACGTACATCTTTTTGGAAACTTAATACAGGAGTTCTGGCTTCTATCCTTTGAGGAAGTTCATATTCACGTTTGTAGAAATGGTCAAATTGTCTACGTGTAGGAATATCTCCTTGTTTTATATGTGGGTAATGTTGGACAAAAAGTTCTTCAAATTGTCGATGAGCCGATGTGATATTAATTTTCTTGTCATTTAATAATTCAGATTCAACGATTAACCGAAAGAGCCTTTCAATTTCTGGCGTAATTTTAATACCAGTTCCATCGCCAAATTTTCGCTTTGCCCCTGACTTTTTAGAACCTGCCAAGGTTCTTGGCTTTCCTGGTGCACCAGCATTTCTATAATCTGGCAATAAGGCATTTGGAATTTGGCCTCTTTGCCAATAGCGGCGTAGGTATTTGTATATCGTCGCCTTAGTTGCGATATTTGTCTGCTCTACTAAACGAACCCGTTTAGCTCTAATCTCTTCATTAAAACAGCCCGTGTCATATACGATTGGTTCAATAATTCGGTAAGCCTGAGCACGTTTTTCAAAAGCGACTGAGTTTACGGGTGGCTCTATAGACTTAAGATATTCAAAAGGGTCTGAACTTCTAAATAAGCGTTTTTCATCAATCCATTGTGAAAGTTGTTCTTCAAGAACTAAAGATGGAACTCCTTTGGCTTCCTCCATATGAATCCATATGATTTCACCAGATTGAAAGAATAAAATCCGGTAGTGGCTTTCATCAAATTTAACGACCTCATTGATTTGCCACATAAGATACCTCTAAATCAAACACCAGGTCCGATCCTGTTAATTTCTGGAATGGCTGTTGGATATCAAATTTAATAAAACGATTTGCTATAAGGGTTCTTAAATATTGTAGGGTTGTTCCAGCCGTAGTTCTTTCTTGAATATCAATCTCTTTACAGAGTTTAATGATAGAAATCCCTGGTTTTTTTGAAAAATAATAAGAAATGGTATGTAGGTTATCCCAGATATCAGGCTCTAATTGTTCAGTAATAAAAGGGCTCAACCATTCAAGATTTTTTCGGGCAGTTGTGGGAATATTTTGTTCCGTCACAATACTCCATGGGATTTCTTTAACCTCCCAGTATCGACGTTCAATTTCGAGTTTTTCGATAGTTCTTTCTTTGATGAGCTCTTTTAAGGGCTTTACCTGAATCACAAACTGAGGCTGTTTCTTATCATTTGTATCAATCAGAAAATCGGAAGTCATGACCTGTTCTGAGCCTTGTATGCTGGGATGTCTCAAACCATGCTCTAAACAGATTTCTTTTGTGTCATCTAGATTCAAAGGAAATTGTTCCCGAATATCCTGAACAGAACTAGACCAATCTAAAATCAAAAAAACATACAGTTCCAGATTAGAAAGTAAATGATGAACTCTTTGCGTTTTATGAGAGTAAATACGATGAGAGACCCCACGAGAGGGTACATCCTGAATAGTCAGCCATGGTTGGTAATCTTTTCCCATACCTTGTCCACGACCACTTTTTATTCTTTTGTGAATTTGTTCTGGTGTGAAGAATCTTGGTGTTCTACTCATAGAAAAACCCAGCCTACTTTTTAATCAGTATAGCTGGGTTTATCTAGTTTACAACTTTAATGTCTAGTTTAGAACTATATTGTTACAGTTTAGAACTTTAATGTTTAGTTTAAAACTATATTGTCTAAACACAAAACTGTGTATGAACAATAAAGTTGTAAACTCAAAAAAGCGAAAATCAATGAGTTACAACAGACAATGACGACAGTTTTAACAATAAAGTTGTAAACTGAGTCAAACTTTCGATTGATTCAAATCATGTATTTTTGACAAAATAGTTGTAAACCAAGTTTTTCAAATCATTGTTTTTAAATGATTCATATTTTTTAGTTTACAACTATAATGTAAATTTTAAAGTCTTAGTTTATAACTTTAATGTTCAGTTTAAGACTTTATTGTCAAAACACAAAAACAACGTTGATAGCTGTATCGAATTACTCGACCGTAACACTCTTCGCAAGGTTACGTGGTTGATCGACATCAGTACCGCGTAACACGGCAACATGATAAGACAACAGTTGTACAGGCACGCTGTAAACGATCGGTGCTAACCATTCATTTACCGTTGGCACATGAACCACGTGTTGACGATCTTTACCGTGAATACCGCTATTTTCATCTGCAAAGACAAATAATTCACCACCACGGGCTTGTACTTCTTCCATGTTCGATTTGAGTTTATCGAGCATGTCATCTTGTGGTGCTAAGATGACCACAGGCATTTCATTATCCACTAATGCCAATGGACCATGCTTCAACTCACCTGCTGCATAACCTTCCGCATGAATATATGAAATTTCTTTCAGTTTCAATGCGCCTTCAAGTGCGATCGGGAAGTGTGTACCACGGCCCAAGAATAAACAGTGATTTTTCTCAACGAATAATGCAGATAAACGCAGAATTTCAGTATCACCTTGTAAGGTGTCTAAAATCACTTTTGGACAATGCCAAAGTGCTGTTGTGATCTCATTCAATTGAGCATCAGACAAGCGATTTTTGACTTGACCAATTTTTAAGATCAATAACATCAATGCTGCAAGTTGCGTGGTAAAGGCTTTTGTTGACGCCACCCCAATTTCAGGACCAGCAAGCGTCAGTAAATGATGATCTGTTTCACGAACCATTGATGAGGTTGCAACGTTACAAATCGTCATGGTACTGATGTCAATATTGCTTGCCTTGGCACGTTTTTGGGTTTCACGTAATGCGGCTAAGGTATCAGCTGTTTCACCAGATTGTGAAATACAAATATACAGTGTATTTGCCACAATCACCGGTGTGCGGTAACGGAACTCACTGGCAATCTCAACTTGGCAAGGGACGCCAATCAGTTGTTCAAACCAATATTTAGCAATCATCCCTGCATGGTAGCTGGTCCCACAGGCAATGATCTGGATTTGCTGAATCTTGTCAAAATCGGCATTGGCATGATTGAGGAAATCTTCACGTAAGCTATTGCCGTTCAATGCTTGAGAAATGGTTTGCTGAATCGCTTCAGGCTGCTCATAGATTTCTTTCAGCATGAAGTGCTTATATTCGCCCTTAGATGCATTGCTGACCGTTGCATCTAACTCTTTGACTGGACGTTGTACAGGCTCGCCGTTGACAAAAACTTCAATACTGGTACGGGTTAAACGCGCAATATCACCTTCTTCTAGATAAACGAAGCGATTGGTGACTGGTAATAAAGCCAATTGGTCGGAACTGATAAAGTTTTCACCAATACCGACACCAATCACCAGTGGCGAACCTTCACGAACCGTAATCAGCTCGTCTGGATGTGCTGTGTGCACAATCCCAAGTGCATAAGCACCCTTAAGGCGTGGTGTAATCTTTTGTACCGCTTCCAACAGGCTATCTGTTTGCTTTAGCGCATCGTTAACGAGGTGCGCAACAACTTCAGTGTCGGTCTGCGAGGTAAACACATAACCTAAAGCTTGCAATTCATCTTTAAGGTCTTGGTAGTTTTCAATGATCCCGTTATGAACCACTGCAACATCACCCGAAACGTGCGGGTGTGCATTATTTTCTGTCGGTTTACCGTGAGTTGCCCAACGTGTGTGTGCAATCCCGACATTTCCAGTTAAGTGCTGTTCTGACACGGCTTCAGCTAAGTTGGCAACTTTACCAACACGACGTTCACGTAAGATTTTTTGATTATTGAGTAATGCTAAACCAGCAGAGTCATAGCCACGGTATTCAAGGCGTTTTAGTCCTTCAATCAGAATATCGGTTACACAACGTTCAGCAACGCCACCAACAATACCACACATAATTTTATCCTCTTATTTTTTCAGCTTTTGGGGACGTTGATAATTTGCTTTTTCAAACTGTTTTGATCGTTCGACAGCCAAACTATGCTCAGCTACATCTCGAGTGAGGGTTGATCCTGCACCTGTTGTAGCACCTCGACCAATTTTAATTGGTGCAACCAAGGAGTTATTGGTTCCAATGAATACATTGTCTTCAATAATGGTACGGTGTTTATTGGCACCATCATAATTACAGGTAATGGTACCTGCACCAATATTACAGCCCGCACCAATATCTGCATCACCTAAATAAGTAAAGTGATTGGCTTTTGAGCCTAGACCCATATTTGTATTCTTTACTTCAACGAAGTTGCCGATATGTACGTCATTGGCAAGGTTTGCACCTGGGCGTAAACGTGCGAAAGGCCCAATTTGGGTGTTTTCGCCGACAATCGCATTCTCAAAAATACTATAGGGCTGAACTTTTGTACCAGCAGCAATACGGGTATTTTTTAGAATACAGCCTGCGCCAAGTTGTACGTTATCGCCCAGTTCACAGTCGCCTTCGATGATAACATTGACATCAATTTGTACGTCTTGCCCACAGCTTAAGGTACCACGTAAATCAAAACGATTTGGGTCAATTAAGTGAACACCTTGTAGCATCAATTCTTTGGCTTGCTGCTGTTGGAACTGACGTTCCAAGGTCGCAAGTTGTAAGCGGTTATTCACACCTTCAACCTCAAACGCAAGCTCTGGTTCAACTGAGGCAACTTCTAAGCCATCCGCAATTGCCATCGCGACAATATCAGTGAGGTAATATTCACCTTGCGCATTTTCATTAGAAAGTTGAGGCAACCATTCATGAAGTTTTGCATTGCTGACACAATAAATGCCAGTATTAAATTCTTTAATTTGGCGTTGTGCTTCGTTGGCATCTTTATGTTCAACAATGGCCTGAATTTTACCATCTTGGCGAACAATCCGGCCATAACCTGTTGCATCATCGACTGTGAGTGTCACTAAGCCAATGCCTGTTTGAGTGGATGCATCCAATAATTTTTGTAGCGTATCTGCCTGAATACAAGGTACATCGCCTGATAAAATCAGTGAAACACCTTCTTGTGGTAAAACAGGTAAGGTCATTTGTACTGCATGGCCTGTGCCTAATTGTTCTGCCTGCTCAACCCATTCAATCTGTTCTGCTGCAAAGCTTTTTTTAACCAGCTCACCGCCATGTCCATATATGGTAATAATGTTTTGGGCATTGAGTTTTTTTGCGGTTTGAATCACATGTCCAAGCAGAGGACGACCTGCAAGTGGTTGTAATACTTTTGGTAATTGTGAACGCATCCGCGTTCCTTTCCCAGCTGCAAGAATAATAACAGTTGTTGACATAACTAACTCTAATAGTGGCTTAAGTCAAAAGATAAAAATGAAAAATAAGAATACAGAGTGCTGCCCAAAGGCCAGCAATGATGTCATCCAGCATGATCCCTAAGCCGCCAGACACTTTTTGGTCAGCCCAGCTAATTGGGAATGGTTTCCAGACATCAAATATACGGAATAAGATGAATCCGACAATGACCCACAGCCAATTCATTTGCTGTAAATAGAGCAAAGGCAGGAGGGTAATGGATTGTCCTGCAAACTCATCCCAGACAATGCGACCATCGTCATGCACATTGATGACTTTTGCAGTATGTCCACAGATATAAATGCCAATTAAGGACATTAAAATAACCACAACGATACTGGCCGACAGACCCAAATAGAGCCATAGTGGTACAAATAACAGTGCAAAGGCAGAACCAAAGGTTCCAGGGGCTTTGGGTGCTAAACCAGAACCAAAACCGACACCACAGAATACGATGAAGCGGGCAAACCAAGTCATTTGGCTAAAGTGAATGGGAGGCTTATGCAAAGTGTTGGTATCCATGAACATGTAATGGGTGTGCTTTGCCCATATACTCAAATAACAATCCAGTTTGTTGGGTAATTTCGCCGATTATTGTAAGCGGAACATCTAATTGTTGTCGCGACAGTTCTTTGAAGTTTTGCGGTGATATTGTAAAGCATAATTCGTAATCATCACCACCTGCAAGCGCATAATGCCAAGCTTGTTGCAGATCAAGTTGTTTCAGTGATGCATCTAACGGAAGTTGCTCAAGCTGTAATTTTGCACCGACATTGGATGCTTTTAAAATATGACCTAAGTCTTGCGCCAATCCATCTGAGATATCAATCATACTCGATGCCAACCCTTTGAGCTGTTGACCCAAATGACAACGTGGGGTTGGATAATCTAAGCGTTGTTGTAGTGCATGCCCTAGATGCTGTAATCCAAATGCAGCATCGCCAATCTGTCCACTCACACAAATATAGTCACCAACTTGTGCACCTGCACGGGTAATGGCCTGACCCTGTTCAATCCAGCCTAGTGCAGTCACACTAATCGTGAGTTGAGTACTTTGGGTGGTATCACCACCAATCAGGCTAACACCGAACTGATCGCAGCAATCAAACAAGCCCTGACTAAATCCAGCCAGCCAGTCATGATCAACAGTTGGGAGACTCAGTGCGAGTAAAATACTATGAGGTTTTGCCCCCATTGCTGCCAAGTCAGATAAATTGACTGCAACGCTTTTCCAGCCGATGGCATGGGCAGCGGTGTCTAAGGGGAAATGACGACCAGCAACCAGTGTATCTGCACAGATCACCAGTTGTTGTGAAGAAGGTGGGGTAATAATGGCTGAGTCATCACCGATGCCTAAACTGACATCCGTATTGGATGTGCGTTTAAAGTAATGCTCAATAATTGAAAACTCAGCCATTTAACATAAGCCTATTATTTTGCTTGCTGTTTTTCAGCTTCACGCAGCTTTGATGAAAGACGGTCTAATACACCATTGATGTATTTATGACTGTCTGCACCACCAAAGTGTTTAGCTAGCTCAATCGCTTCATCAAGTACAACGCGGTATGGAACTTCAAGATGATCTCGGAGTTCATACGCACCGAGTCGTAGGGTTGCAAGCTCGACACCATCCAATGCGCTTAATTCACGATCAAGCACTGGAATGAGCAACTCATCTAAAGCTTCATGTTGAGCAATCACTTGAGTAAGTAATTCATGGTAATAGTTAAGGTCAACTTTGTGCATGGCATTTTCTACACGCGTGCGTGCTTCAATTTCATGTACTGGGTTCTGACTCATTTGCCATTCATAAATCCCTTGTACAGCAAAACGACGTGCTTTGCGTTTCGCTGCATAAGCGGCCTGAAGTGTTTGCGACATGCTTTAAATTGCCTTTAATAAGTTAACCATTTCGATTGCAGTCAATGCAGCTTCGCTACCTTTGTTTCCTGCTTTCGTACCAGAACGTTCAATTGCTTGCTCAATGCTGTCTGTAGTTAATACACCATTGATTACAGGCATTGTGCTTTCAAGAGCAACTACGCCTAAGCCTTTTGCACATTCACCTGCAACAAAGTCAAAGTGAGGTGTGCTACCACGAATCACTGCACCTAATGCAATGATGGCATCAAATTTATTTGAAGCTGCTAATTTTTTCGCAACAATCGGCAGTTCCCATGCACCTGGTGCATGAATAACAGTAATCGCTTCTTCTGCAACGCCATGGCGTTTTAAAGTGTCGATTGCGCCTTCAAGTAAATGTTCAACAACGAAGCTGTTGAAACGACCGACTAAGATCGCATAACGACCTTCGCTTGCGAGATGTAATAAACCTTCAATTCGGCGAATTGCCATAGCAACCTCGATTATTTTGCTGTGATTTGATCGGCAGTGATGTATTCCACTACCTCTAAATTGAATCCGGATAAGGCATTGAAACGAAGTGGAGAACTCAACAACTTCATTTTCTCAACGCCTAAATCACGTAAAATCTGTGCACCCACACCAATGGTTTGATATTGGTGAGAAAGTGCGGCATTGGATTTCAGTGGTTTTGGCTGATTTAAATTCTGCAATGCAGGACCAAGATCTTCTAATTGACCCTGACCAATCCATACCAGTACACCGCGATCACTTGCAGCAATCGTTTGCATAGCAAGGTCTAAGTTCCAAGCAGGAGAACCATCGGCTTTATTAAGTTTTAATAAATCACGAATCGGGCTGAAACCATGAACACGTACCGTAGTGACGCCTTGTTTTGGTTCACCTTTAACTAAGGCAACATGAATATCAGGATTGCCGATTTCACGATACTTATACAGCTCAAACGTTCCGTATTCAGTCTCAATGGTTTCTTGAGACAAGCGTTCAACGGTTTGTTCATTGGTCATGCGGTAATGGATCAGGTCCGCGATGGTGCCAATTTTTAAGCCATGTTTTTCTGCAAATACTTCTAAATCAGGACGACGTGCCATTGTACCGTCATCATTAATAATTTCACAGATCACAGACGCTGGCTCTAGACCTGCTAAGCGGGTGAGGTCACAACCTGCTTCGGTATGACCTGCACGGTGTAAAACACCACCTGGTTGTGCCATTAACGGGAAAATATGACCCGGTTGAACAATATCACTTGGTTTGGCATGTGCCGCAACCGCAGTACGAATAGTATGCGCGCGTTCTGCAGCTGAAATACCTGTACTGATGCCTTCTGCAGCTTCAATCGAAAGCGTGAAGTTGGTTGCGTGTTGCGCGCCGTTCTGATCAACCATCAATGGAAGGTTGAGCTGTTTACAGCGGTCGCGACTGAGTGTTAAGCAAACCAAACCACGTGCATGGGTAATCATGAAGTTAATATCTTCAGGGCGAACATGCGTTGCGGCGATGACTAAGTCACCTTCATTTTCACGATCTTCATCATCCATCAGGATGACCATTTTGCCTGCACGAATATCTGCAACAAGCTCTTCAACATGACTCAGCGGCATTCGCTTTCACCTTTTATCTTGCCTTTTTAGGCACTAGTATTCGATAAATCTGGCATAGTTTACCGCATTTTAAAAAATTTCGCCTGTGCTTCTTTATCAATAAAAAGTCAGGCCAAACAAATTATCTTGCAACACATTATCCTGCCCAGCTTTGCCACTTTAAAAGACAGTGTGATGCGATTATAAGCTTTATATCTATGGGCTAAACAAAAAAACACAAGGCTTTGTATCTAGACAAAGCCTTGTGTTTTGAATGACTCTATTCGCGTAGTCTAAATGCTATTTATTCCAGCTCTGTCGATGCTTTGGCTTTTTTACCCATTAAAATTTCTGTACGTAGCGTTTGCGCCAATGTTGCACATTCTTCATTCATGCCATTAATCATAAACGCATGGCGGGTCATGATATTACTTGGGTTTGGCATTGCCACCAATTCATAACTGTTTTGAATGCTTTTGAGCTGCTCATGATTTAAATGCAACGCTGCTTCTTTGGCATGTAAATGTTGTGCCAATCGTTTCGCTGCTTCAACTGCATCTAACTGCATTGCATCGACTGCACTTGCAACCGCACCACGGGTTTGCAAGGCAAAACGTTTATCTTCACGATAACGTTTATACAGTACATCGGCCAATAATTGGAAAACAGCTCCGACCATCATCAGACATTCAAGGGCATGACTGTTTTCAGACGTTGTTGCTAAGCTTGCACCATCAGCATTGAATTCTTGAACCACCTGAATCTGAGCCGCGTCGATCTGGTAATGCTTGGCACAGAGCGCAATACTTTTATCTAAAAATAATTGGCATAGCTTGAAATACGGGACTGAAACAGACTGGTTCACACTATTCAATAACTGCTTAGGATCATAAAACTGAATATTGAGCGCCAAAGCTTGATTATCCAGTGATACGGATTCAGCTGGATTTTTTTCAACACGCGGTTTGGCTTGAACTTGTGCCTGCTGTTGTGCCTGAGTAACCAAAGTCACGGCATTTTGTTTTTCAAGGGCAAGAGCTTGGGTTAAACGTTGAATCTCATGCTTGAGATGATTCTCTTGATTGATACGTGCCAAGTATTCGCTACGTGTTGGGCGTGCGATGGCGCGATAAGCCAACCAAATCAAGCCATGAATGAACAGGGAAACTAAAATCGCTAACCATTGAGTTCGCAAAATCTCACCGATACTTGGTTGGATTAAGGTAATTTCAACGGTACCGACTTTCTTTTCATTTTGTAGCGCATCGCGAACAAATACTTCACCTTGGCGGGTTTTAGCCATCCCACTGGTTGCAAGCACTTGTTTATTGGCATCTAAAATACGAATGGATGCAACACTCGGATTGGTTGCATAACGATTCGCCACCAATGCCAGCGAAACGGTATTGGCTGGTTCCAACTCGGCAAGACTATCTGCCACTAACTGACTGGTCATCAGTTGTCCTTGGCTAGCGCGATTTTCATTGAGTTGATGTGTCGTTGCAATCACCAATAAAAAGGTATGCAATGCAAAACTTACGATCAGTAGGCTAGCAAATAGCCCTTGGCGAGGCGCATTCAAGTTAAATTTCCAAGGCAAATAGATTCATGGGTTATGTTATGATTCTTACAATAGTTGTCGCTCAACCACGAGTCAATTCATGCGAGAAATCATTCTTATATCCTTTCTAGGACCAGATCAACCGAATCAGTTTACTCGATTAATGCAGGTACTATCCGTACATTCTTTGCAAATACTCGATGTGGGGCAGGCAGTTATCCATAATCAACTGACCCTTGGGATCGTTGTTGCATCGGATAATGAGACTGCAACTGCATTAGCAATGAAAGAGATTTTGATTTTAGCACATGATATTGGCTTAACTGTGCGATTTAAACCAATCTCCAACGCAGAATATGATCAATGGGTAAGTGAAGGTGGTCGAACTCGCTATATCGTGACTGCGCTTGCACCTGAACTTACCGCTGCACATCTGCAAGCCGTGACTAAAATTGTGTCAAGTCAAGGCTTTAATATTGAAACGGTCACTCGTTTATCTGGGCGTTTAGATCTGGATGCAGAAAGCCAATTTCCACGTCGTGCCTGTGTGCAGTTTGGCCTCAGCGGACAGATGTTGGATGCTCAAGCGATGCGTGCAGCATGTTTAAGCCTATCTGGCGAGTTAAATATTGATGTCGCTGTACAAGAAGACAATGCATATCGCCGTAATCGTCGTTTAGTTTGTTTTGATATGGACTCCACCTTGATCGAGCAAGAAGTCATTGATGAATTGGCATTAGAAGCAGGCGTTGGCGCTCAAGTTGCTGAAATTACTGAGCGTGCTATGCTGGGTGAACTTGATTTCCAACAAAGTTTCCGTGCCCGTGTGGCGTTATTAAAAGGTTTGGATGCTTCGGTATTGCCGAAAATTGCAGAACGTTTGACGGTGACAGAAGGGGCAGAGCGTTTGATCTCTACCTTGAAGGCCTTGGGGTATAAGACCGCAATCCTCTCTGGCGGTTTCCAGTACTTTGCTGAGTATTTACAAGCAAAACTGGGAATTGATGAAGTACATGCCAACATTTTAGATGTCGAAAATGGTGTGGTGACAGGTGAGGTCAAGGGTGCGATTGTTGATGGTGCTCGTAAAGCAGAATTACTGCGTCAACTGGCGGAAAAAATGGGGATTTCACTAGAACAGGCGATGGCCGTGGGTGATGGTGCCAATGACTTACCGATGCTTTCAATTGCAGGTCTAGGCGTTGCATTCCGTGCTAAACCTTTGGTCCGTCAAAATGCCAATCAGGCAATTTCAAGTGTGGGTTTAGATGGCGTGCTGTACCTATTAGGTATGCATGATAAGGATTTAAACCGCGCTTAGAGTAACATTTATCGCGTTTCAATAAGGTCGCTTTTACTGCGGCCTTATTCATTTTTTGTACGTCATTTATTCGTCATAATTATGTCTAAATGTATAGAAAAACAACGATAAAAAAATTCCGAAAAAAGTTTTTTTGCAGCAAAAAATAGGCATAGTTTTTTGTAATGACACGCTGTAATTGATGCTATATGGACATTCAAGACTTTTATATGTTTTAAAAATGTAATGACAAAAGCATATTGCGACAGCTTGTGTCGTAAGGTTAATTTCAGGCTCTTTTTTTCTAAAAAAAACGCTCCATAATGCATAAAGACGTTAATGCAATACGAAGTACTGTTAGAGATTACAGAACAAATATAGAGGTCTGAATTAAATACAGACCACCCCTTTTAAGACGGAGGTTTCTATGGAAGCAGCGAATTTCACCATGTGGGTTGGATTTGGCTTAATCGCTGTCGCAGTTATTGCTGTTTTCTTTTCTCCTTATCGTCGTTGGTTAGGTTTTATGTTGGCGGGTATGCTGTGCTGGGGACTGTTAGAAGTGGTGCGCTTTGGTGCGCAAACCATATTCGAGATGTCCGTCGCCTATAGTTATTTGACTGCGTTAAGCCTTGCGATGATAACGGTTACATTTATCCTTTTACGTGAAGACAAACAAGCACAAAAACAGCTGGCAAATCGTCAGTATATTGAACATACACCTGTATATAAGGACGACCAGCAGCAATGTTCTAGCAGATAAATTATAATAATTTGAATAACATCAAAGGCATGCTCAGCATGCCTTTTTTGTACTAATTTTCTGCAACAAAGCTTTTACAGACCCATATACAATTGTGCTAGGATACGGTTGTCTTAATTTTCATCATAATACTGTAGGCATAAATGTCATGAAGCTTTCTTCTTTACCTGTGGTTAAGTTACCTATCGTTGATGTAAGCACTGATCCACTTGATTTATTAGTGGCAGGTTTGGCGTTACGTATGAAGCAATTGGCACGTACGAGCCCAAAGTTTATTGAATTGGTTCATGACCGTGAATTTCGTATTCAGATTGGTACAGATTTAGGTTTGGCACGTCAGATCATTGTGAACCGTGGCAAGATCGAGACAGTGGCTGGTAGCCCAGAAAAAGCTGATTTTATTTTACAATTTGCATCGAGTGAGCAAGGTGTAAAAACGTTGCTAAAAGGCGACCCAACTGCATTTATGACCGGTATGCAAGATGGCAGCATCAAAATGGAAGGTGACTTTAGCCTGCTAGTTTGGTTTAACCAAGCGGCGAAGTTGATTCCACCTAAAGTACCAAAACCAGTCAAAGAAAAAATTCGTCAAGCACGTGCCTTTATTAAAGAAAAAACTGGCAAATAAGCTGTCATAAAAAACTCCCAAATCGGGAGTTTTTTATTGCCTAGAATTATTCAATCTCTAAATTGAAAGTGACTGGTCCATCATTAATTAAATGAACTTTCATATCCGCTGCAAAAATACCTGTTTGCACATGGTCGAATTGTTGTTGCGCATATTCAACCAATTGTTCATATAGGGCTTTGGCTTCTGCTGGAGGCATGGCGGGTCCAAAGTCAGGACGTAGGCCTTTTTGAGTTTGTGCCATCAAGGTAAATTGTGAAACCAATAAAACCCCACCATTGGCTTGGCTAACATTCCAGCCCATTTTGCCTTGCTCATCATCAAAAATACGATACTTCAAAATCTTATCAATCAGCTTTTGGCCTTTTTCTAATGTGTCTTCTTTGCCTAGACCTAAAAATACCAATAAGCCGTGTTGAATTTCGCCAGTGATTTGCCCTTCAACCACAACTTTGGCTTCGAGGACACGTTGAATTAATGCGCGCATAAAAATGAAGATCGGTATTGAATCAGCGCAACAGTCTAACAGATTTGGTTGTTCTACACCGACCCCAGCAAGATGCTTGGTTGGCCTTAATCTTATTTTTCGATTTATTTTATTAAAATTATCTTTTTTATCTATTGTTCAAATCTTTGTATAGTCCTCGTGCAGGAAAGGTATTTAGATTTTGGATTTAATAGCATGTTTAAGCGAACTTTTTTATTTACGATAATGGCAGCAACGCTTGGCACCGCGTATGCAGCGCCTTTAACAAAAGACAATGGTGCACCTGTAGGTGATAATCAAAACTCAATGACAGCAGGTGTGAATGGCGCAACGCTACTACAAGATGTACAACTGATTCAAAAATTACAACGTTTTGGTCGTGAACGCATTCCCGAGCGTGTTGTGCATGCACGGGGTACAGGTGTTTATGGTGATTTCGTCGCAACAAAAGATTTGTCTGATTTAACCGTCGCTTCTATGTTTAAGGCAGGTACCACAACCCCTGTTTTTGTTCGCTTTTCAACGGTGATTCATCCTAAAGGTTCTCCAGAAACTGCACGTGATCCGCATGGTTTTGCAGTGAAATTCTATACGCAGCAAGGGAACTGGGATTTGGTCGGCAATAACCTACCCGTATTCTTTATCCGAGATGCGATCAAGTTCCCTGATTTTGTCCATGCGATGAAGCCTGATCCTGTTACCAATGTCCAAGATCCGAACCGAGTTTTTGATTTCTTAAAAAGTCAGCCATGGTCAATCAATATGTTGACCTATGTCTATTCAAACTTGGGCACACCTGAAAGCTACCGTACACTGGATGGCTTTGGCGTGCATGCATTCAAGTTATACAACGAGAAAGGTGAGTATAAGTACGTCAAATTTAACTGGCGTTCGAAACAAGGCGTGAAAGGTCTGAATCTGGATCAGGTACGAGAAGTACAGGGCCGTGACTGGAGCCATTTGACCAATGATATGTACAAAAATGTCTATGCCGGAAACTATCCGAAATGGGACTTATACATTCAGGTGCTTGATTCAAAAGATCTGGACAAATTTGATTTTAATCCATTAGATGCAACCAAAATATGGCCAAATGATCTAGTCCCTGAAGTGAAAGTCGGAACCTTGACACTGAATCGTATGCCGAAAAATTTCTTCCAGGAGACAGAACAATCGGCATTTGCTCCAGGTAACTTAATTCCTGGGATTGAGCCATCGGAAGACCGTTTATTACAAGGTCGTATCTTCTCTTATTCGGATACACAGTTATACCGTCTAGGTGCGAACCATCAGCAGATTCCAGTTAATCGTCCACATGTCGCGGTAAATAACAATAACCAAGAAGGCTTTATGAACATGGGCCAGACTGAATCCCATGTGAATTATGAGCCAAGTACGATTGAGCCTAAACAATCCACTGAGATTGCCAGAGCTGTACAAACGCCGTTGCAAGGTACAGTGATGCAGCATGCGATTCAAAAAGAGCAGCCATTTAAACAGGCAGGCGAGCTTTATCGCAGCTATTCAGCTGTTGAAAAGAATGACTTGATTCGTAATCTTGCTGCAGATTTAGGAGCAGTAAAAGACATTGAAACCAAGACCATTATGCTGTCTTACTTTTATAAGGCCGATGCCGATTATGGGACACGTCTTGCCAAAGTGCTAAATGTGAATCTAAAAAATGTACAGGCCAAAGCATCTCAACTAAAAGACGAATAAACGTTTTCATGATGTGGTAACAGGTGCCTGAATGTTACCCCCAGAAAGTCCTGTAACCTCAATAGCCTTTCCTGCACCTAGGGCGAGTGTTACAGGCATTCCTTTTTAGGCTTTTAATTGGATGTGAATAATGCTTCATTTTCGGTCTTTATTATTTACGATCAGCTTACTTTGTGGCAGTTTCTCTGTTTCTGCCAATACAGACACACCATCTGTCACAGACAAAGGATCAGAGGAGGTGGTTGAGCTATTTTTCTCCGCAGCCAAAGTCGGCAATATCGAGGTCTTGCAAGAGTTTTTAAAGCAAGGGTTCCCCGTTGATATTCAAGATCATTCTGGTTATAGCGCATTGATGATGGCGAGTTATTATGGGCAGAAAGATGCAGTAAAAACATTGTTGCAACACAATGCCAATCGTTGTCTACGAGACAAACGTGGACATACCGCTTTAATGGGGGCGATTGTCAAAGCTGAATGGAGTATTGCCAAACAATTACGTCAGGTCGACTGTGACATTAATGCAGAGAAAACTGGACAGCTCACTGCTGAACAGTTCGCAATTCAATTTGGACAACAGCAACGTTTAAAACAGATTCAGGCTGAGCTATCCAACTAAGCTTTGCTATTACTCTAAACTATTGAATTCTAAAAGACGCTGAATCAAATGATTTCGAGAACAATATCCATCGTCGTAGACAGACTCATTTCTGCGTAAAAGTATGCTTTAATGCTTGAAATAGAATAGATCCTAATTCAGTCATGTCTACACCAATTATTCAATCTTTACTGGATACCGACTTATATAAATTCACCATGTTACAGGTGGTGTTGCATCAGTTTCCGCAAACGCATAGTGTGTATTTATTTCGTTGTCGCAATTTAGAAGATACGGTTTATCCCTTAGTTGATATTTTGGATGACTTGAATCAGCAGCTGGATTTGCTGTGTGAACTACGTTTTGCCGAAGATGAATTACAGTACCTGCGTTCATTGCGTTTTATTAAAAGTGATTTCGTTGATTATCTGGAATTGTTCCAGCTCAAACGTCGTTTTATCCAAGCCAGTATCGATGAGGCTGGGCGCTTAGATATTCGCATTGAAGGCCCGATGGTTCAGGCGATGATGTTTGAGATTTTTGTCTTGGCGATCGTGAATGAATTGTATTTCCGCCGTATCCGTAATGATGAGGTTTGGGTTGAAGGTGAGCGACGATTGCAGCAAAAGCTGGTGCAGTTGCAACAATATGAGCAAGAACAACAAGAAAATGATCCACCATTTTTAGTGTCTGATTTTGGCACCCGTCGTCGCTATAGTTTTGAGTGGCAAAAGCATGTCGTGCAGGCATTTCAGGCCGCTGCACCTAAAGTATTCCGAGGCACCAGTAATGTGCTGTTGGCAAAGCAATTGGGGATTAGCCCGATTGGTACCATGGCACATGAGTTCTTACAGGCTTTTCAAGCACTTGATGTACGTTTGCGTAATTTCCAAAAAGCAGCACTTGAGGCATGGGTACAAGAGTATCGTGGTGATTTAGGTATTGCTTTGACCGATGTGGTGGGAATGGATGCCTTTTTGCGTGATTTCGATTTGTATTTTGCCAAGTTATTTGATGGTTTGCGTCATGACAGTGGCGACCCGTATGAATGGGGTGATAAAGCTTTCGCGCATTATCGCAAACTCAAGATTGATACCAAGACCAAGATGTTGACCTTTAGTGATGGTTTAAATTTAGAAAAAGCATGGTCATTGCATCAGTATTTTAAAGACCGTTTCCAAGTGAGTTTTGGGATTGGCACCAATTTGACCAATGATATGGGGCAGAAGCCGTTGAATATTGTGCTGAAATTGGTGGAGTGTAATCGTCAGTCGGTGGCGAAGATTTCAGATAGTCCAGGTAAGACTATGACGGATAATGATACCTTCTTGGCGTATTTGCGTCAGGTGTTTGATATTGAAGAGAACGAAGTTAGCGTCTAAGCAAACAAGTTTAGAGGATGGTGATGGCGGTATCTTACTGGGCATTTTTTAAATATTAGGTTCAACCTTCGGTTCGACCTACTTTTCTTTCGGGAAAAGTAGGCAAAACCATTGTCATCCACAAAACCTGTTCATTTCTTTCTTCTATTTTATATTTCGCAGAAACAATATCTTGTAGATATTTCGCAGGTTGTGGATGACGTTTTCGAGTATCCAATTTCATGTGATAGCTTATATTAAATCTCAAAAGCATTATGGATATTCGTCAGACGGTATATCTACTTTTCTGCTAAATGAATGCAAAAAATCAGACAAAGATAAAAAGTCGGCTATGTTAATATCATCCCCAATGCGGATGATAAAACAGCATAACCATGACTGACGTAGATTTTAAACTGGGTTTACTGATTGAACCTGAACAACTAGTGCCTTATTTAGGCAGCGAGTTGATTCGTATTGTCGATTTAAGCCGAGCTTCGGTTTATGAACAATTGCATATTCCTCATGCGATTCATTTACAACCTAAATACTTGGTTGCACAACAAGAACAAGCCAATGGGGTATTGCCTGATTTAGCAGGTTTACACGCTTTAATCGAAAAATTAAATATTTCACCTCAGCATCATGTCGTGGTTTATGACGATGAAGGTGGGGCTTGGGCAGGGCGTTTAATCTGGAATTTACATTGCCTTGGTTTTAACCGCACCAGTTTGATTAATGGTGGCATTCATGGCTGGTTGGGGGCAGGTTTGCCGACTACCGCGGAAGTTGATCCCGTAAAACCTGTTGCGGATCTGTTCCAGATCGATTTAGACACGGTACAACAGCATCGAATTGGATATCACGAATTGTTACAACAGGTCGAACAAGACAATATTCAGCTCTGGGATTGCCGTACCAACGAGGAATATACAGGCTTGCGCCTCGCTGCGCGACGCGGCGGTCACATCCCAAATGCACTGCATTTTGAATGGAGTACTGCCCTAAACCGTGAAAATCATCTAAAATTACACCCGCTTGAACGCACACAACAACGTTTAGAACAATTAGGCTTTAATTTACAACAACCTGTAGTGGTGTATTGTCAGTCTCATCACCGTTCTGGCTTGGCGTATATTTTAGCAAGATTGCTCAACTGGCAAGTTAGGGCCTACGATGGTGCGTGGAGTGAATGGGGCAATCGCCTCGATAGTCCTATTATTTCAGGGGAGTCACCGTCTTGAGTTTTGCAGCAGATTTAAAAAAACAATTATTTATCAAAGCACAGAATCTTGTGCCGCAACATCAACTCAGCCGTGTTGTCGGTAAGGTTGCCGCAAGTGAAAATCTTTTGGTAAAAACTGCTGTTATTCAAGCGTTCAAAGCAAAATACGGAATTGATATGAGCATTGCTGAACAAAGCAATGCGCAACACTATAAATCTTTCAACGAATTTTTTACCCGTGCATTGAAAGATGGTGTCCGTGGTATTGATGAGCAAGCGGATAGCATTGTTTGTCCTGCGGATGGTGCGATTTCGCAATTGGGTAAAATCGAAGCGGGTGATATTTTTCAAGCCAAAGGCCAAAGCTTTTCCGCTGAAAAATTGATTGGTGATCCGCAGCTGGCGAAACCATTTATTGATGGTCAATTCGCTACCGTGTATTTATCGCCGAAAGATTATCACCGCGTCCATATGCCATTGGCGGGGACATTGACCGAAACCTTATATATTCCGGGCGAGTTATTCTCAGTCAATCAAACCACGGCTGAAAACGTACCGGGCTTGTTTGCACGTAATGAACGTATGGTGTGCTTGTTTGATACCGAACTGGGTCGTATGGCGGTCGTTCTAGTGGGTGCAATGATCGTGGCTGGTATTGAAACGGTTGCAACGGGCAAAGTAAAGCCTTCTGGCAAAGTTGAATTGCAGCATCACCAAATGAAATTGGATAAAGGTGCCGAGTTAGGTCGTTTCTACCTAGGTTCAACTGCTGTGGTTTTATTTGAAAAAGATAAAATGGTCTGGGAAGAACAGTTTAAAGCCAATTCGACGGTGGTGATGGGTGAGCGTTTAGGTCATTCGGTTTAATTTAGATATGATTTTAAAAAGCTCCAAAATTGGGGCTTTTTATTTATAGTTTAATTCTTATATATTTTGTATGACGTGAAATAGTCTTAGATAATTTAAAATAAAGGCAAATAATGATGAAATTTTTAATACCACAACTCTCATTTTTTGAATTTTTAGGAATGCTTACTTTTGCAACAATATTCAGTAATTATTTTTTGGATCGACCATTGATTAATATGACGGTTTTTATACTGTATTGTATTTTTGCAGGGATATTATCCAGTTTAAATTTGTATATCCGTTATAAAAGAAATACTACTATTTCTGATTAATTACAATTGCTGTGTATGGACTCATCTTCGGTAGATCAAACATATGATTGAAGATATAAGATATTTAATTATTTTTGCAAAAATTGCAGAGTTTGGTTCAATTTCAAAAGGTGCTAAAGCATTAGGCTTATCTACAACGACAGTGAGTATGCATTTAGCCAAGTTAGAAAAGAATTTGGAATGTGCCTTATTTTATCGAAATACACGGAAAATGACCTTAACTCATGATGGTCAAAAACTTTTAGATACCGCCCAAGTCATGTTGGAAACCTATGAATCAGGTATTTTAGATTTTAAGCAACGTTCTATTCTTAGAAAGACACAGCTGCATATTTCTATTCCTGCGGTTTTTATTCACAGTGAGTTGATGCGCTGTATCACGACATTTTGTGAGGCATATCAGGACTTAACTGTGCATATTACTTGTGATGATAGTCGGACAGATTTGATCGCTGAGAATGTGGATATTGCTGTTCGAATTGGTGAGCTTCCAGATAGTTCATTTAAAGCTCGCTATTTATTTCCTTTAGCCCGAAGTATTGTTGCAACACCTGAATTTTTAAGCCAACAGCAATCCATTACTCATCCTAAAGAGCTGATCAATATGAAATGGATTGGTTTGAGTATGAGAAAAAATAAAAGAATATTGCGGCATCAACACACAGGTGAGGAAGTCGAAATTTCCTATCAGCCTCATATTTATGTGAATAATGTTGAAGCCGCGTATCGATTGGCAAAATTAAATGCAGGGTTGGCAGCGCCTCCTGATGAATTAATCCAAGCTGATCTTGAACAGCAAAATATTGTGAAAGTTCTACCGAATTGGACACTTGAGCCATTGAGTGTGTATGCGGTTTGGCCTGCCAATATTCCAATCAATAGTATTGCACATGCTTTGATTGAGCGAATTTATCAATCATTTAACTCCAAAATAGTTTAATGAGCATGTAGCTTGATAGAATGATTAACGACCCACCCATTATGGTATTCAGGATTTTGAGCTGGCGTGAGTTGGTTAATATTTTAGCGAGTTTATGCCCAGAAATTCCCCAAAGCATTAAACAGATATAGCAGGTAATGAAATAGATGAGAGTAAACAGAATCAAGGGATGATAACTCACGGGGGAGGAAAATAATGAGATACCAGAGAGGCAGGCAATCCATGCTTTGGGATTGAGCCACTGTAAGAGAAATCCATCCATAAAATTGCCTGCCGCAATATTGTTTGATATTTCAACTTCTGCTTTTGAACATATAATTTTTTGCCCGATATAGAAAATAAATAAGCTGCCTAAAACCTCAATGATCATAAAAAATGTCGGGTAATGCATGATGGTTTTAGATATCCCAAAGCCTAAAAATATAAGCAGTAAACTAAAGCCAATGCTTGCACCTGAGATAAAGGGCAGTGTTTTTCTAAATCCATAGATTAAGCTGGATGAGAGAATGGAGATATTGATGGGTCCTGGTGAGATGGACATCGTGAATGAAAAGATAAACATACTGAAAAGAATGGAAAGCTGCATTGTTATGGTCTTTTGAGATCAATCTTAAAAGAAGATGATACAGCGTGGTTTAAATAAGATTAGTCTGGTTTTATCAAAAGCAGATTTTGATTTTTTGAAGGTTTAAAGCCAATTCGACGGTGGTGATGGGTGAGCGTTTAGGTCATTCTGTTTAATTTAGATATGATTTTAAAAAGCTCCAAAATAGGGGCTTTTTTTATCACTGTGAATAGTGTAGTAGGTTCATTAGATCTTTATCTAAATCCTTTAGAAAAGATATTCCATATCTATTTTCTTTTAGCATTTCAAAAAGATGATTTGGCAAATCATCTTTGTATTCTTTAAAACAAGTAGCTAGACCTATAGCTATAGACGCAACACTATCCGTATCTCCACCTAATTCAATACATGCTTTCAAAAGAGAACTCATTGAGTTATGTTTTACTAAACAACTAAATGAGGCACTAACGGTATCATATGCACTTAAAGAAACTCTTTCTTGCCAGTTAAAATTCCATCCATTAAAGCCTTCATTTCCTAAAAAGCTTTCCAATTCTGCTAATGTGCCTCTCTCTTGTAAGCCATAATATGCGGCTAAAGCTACAGCACAACTTGAGGCTACCCCTAAGCTACTATTATGCGTTATTTGTGCTTGTAGTGTGGCAAAAGCAACAACATCATTTTTATTTTTTAAAAATCCGATAGGTACTGAACGCATAGCAGCACCATTTCTTTCACTAGTTGATATCAGCGTCTTAACTAACTCTTTCCCTGAGCTAACTTGGGTTAACAAATTATAAAAACCTTCGGAATATCCAAGCCTAATATCTCTTTGGAAACACTCTAAGAACTTAGCTGCTATATTTTCTTTATTCCATTCTGCTCCAGACAAGATAAATTCAGCTATAGCAATTGACATTTGAGTATCATCTGTATATTTACCTGAAATATCATATAGCTCATGTTTACAATATGATTCTAAGTTATTATGAAGACTAATTTTTTCTATAGCACAAAATTCGAATCCTGCACCATATACATCTGCAATAGCTATTTCAGTTAACATGCAAATGTACCCTCTTTTAAACATGTTTTAATCAGTTATTAGAATCTACGCATGCAACTCCATTTACAGTATTTTATTTAAATATATGGAGTTAAAAAATACATTTCTAAAACTTACCTTGAAAAAGCATGTTGAATAATTTTTGAGATCAAATGAATCTATAGAAAAATGACTTGATTAAGAATCAGATAAAGAAACTTTTCTAAGTCTAATTACTTTATCATTAAATAAACTAATCCGAGTACATATTTTAAAAGTATTCTTATTTTGTATAAGTAATTTTCATTTAATTAATAAACTAAAAAGTCATGTACGTTTTTGCTTACATCGATTAGGGGCAATGTCCCATTTTCAGCCAAGGCTGAATTGCCTAATATGAACTCATCAGGAACAGGAAGTTCCAAAACATAAAACAAGAATGATAAGTTTGCGCATCAGGATGTGAGATATGACAGGAGTTGTATCTAGTGAAAGGAATACGAAAAAGCCCGACAGGATGTCGGGCTTTTTTTCATTTGAGCTGAAACATAGTCAATTCTTTAGTTTATTTGTTTGGCACTGTAATAGGCATGAATCGATGCTGCACAACGCTCAACGATTAGATCATCATCCTTTTTCCAGATGAGCTTCACTTCACTGAGGGTATTCTCGTCCTGAATTGGAATCAGTCTGACATTGCTGGGCAAAATCACTTTAAACTCTTCAGGCACAATACAAATGCCAAAACCATTAGCGACCAGTTCCAGTTGAGATCTTTTCCTTGAGTAGATTCTGGTTCTTTTGGGACTAAAACCATTCACCAAACATAAATTGGCGGCCAAATAGCTTAAACCACCACGGGCTTTATGTGGTACGGAAACAAAATTTAAAGGTTCTAACTCACGGATCGATATACTTTCTTTTTCACTTAATAATGGGTCTGAAATATGGGCAGCAACATATAAAGGGGCAGTGTATAAACTGATCGAATTGACATCATTTAAATTGTGATAAATCGGGGGGCGAATAAAACCCAGATCAATTGTCCCATTCAATAAATATTCGAGCTGTAATTCAGAAGATAGAGTGTTCATTTCGATATCAATGTTATGGGTATCACAGAGTTGCTCAAAGATTTCCAACTTGTTTTGATCCAACACAATACTACTGGAATGGGCAATTTTAATGATTCGACCTTCACCACGGCTGATGCTTTGGGCACTGACAATTGAACTTCTTAAATGATCGATATTGGTTTTTAAACTTTTATACAGTGCTTCCCCTGCAGGTGTGAGTCTAATTTTCTTCTCAGATCGATCAAAAATTTCAAAACCTATTTCTTCTTCTAAATTTTTAATTTGTCTGCTTAGGGCGGATTGAGCAATAAATAGCTTTTCCGAGGCAGCAATAAAGCCCCCAGTTTCAACAATTGTGATTAGATAATTGAATTGTTTGAATGTCCACATATCTCAAAATTAGATCAGTGCTTGTTTTTTATATATTAGATTAGATGGAAGAAATCTTATACCTTTTTTTATAGATCCTCGATTTAGGTAGCTGAACATGACTATGAAAAACAAGATGTTGACCTTGATTGCTGCTGTAGTGATTTGTTTACTGGCTCAAAGCTACGATCAGTATATGGGCGTGATGACAAAAGAGCAGACTATTGATTTATTGGGAGATTGATAAATTCATCCTACTTAGTTTCATACGATTACTGACTTTTTAAGGGTGAGAAGGCTCAGCGATGTACGCTTTTTCTTACACCGATCAACGGCAATGTCCCATTTCCAGCCTCAGTCGAATTGCCTAATATGAACTCATCAGGAACAGGACGTTCCAAAACATAAAACAAGAATGATAAGTTTGCGCATCAGGATGTGAGATATGACAGGAGTTGTATCTAGTGAAAGGAATACGAAAAAGCCCGACTTGGATGTCGGGCTTTTTTATTGCAAATCTAACAAGTGATTGAGTGTGTTGGCTTATTGTTTTATAACCAACAGAATTGGAGTGAATAGGTGTATCACTGAACCTAAGGCTTAAGATTGAATCTTATGTCTTTTACCTTAGCCACATAATGTTAATTTAATCAACAATGAGTAATTTAGCTCCATTCAAACTGAAGGATTGGTGTGGTTCAGCATGATCACCAACCTGATAGCTCATTCCTTGGGTTAAAATAAACGTCCTTCCATCTTTTAATCTGCTTTCAAGTTCGCCTTCTAAACAAAATAGAATATGTCCTTTTTCACACCAATGATCAGCTAAGTAATTAGCTGAGTATTCTACAATTCTTACTCTAATTCTATTTCCTTCTTCACCAAAGTATTGTGTTTTCCAATACGCATTTCCAGTTTCTCCACGGTATTCTACTGTTTCTATTTTATTCCAGTCAGTTACTTGAAATGGAAAAGGGAAAATATTCATATACTGTTCCAAAACTTTAGATTTATTCTATAAATATAGATAAATTTAGTTTTTGCAATACTCTTATTTAAGCGAAGAGCTGTAATGCGAAGGAAAATTAATTAAAAAATTTAAATACTTACTTGGATCATATTAAGAAAATTAAAGAAGCCATTGATTTAAAATAAGATAGCTTCTTTGTGAATAGCTTAGATATTTCTTGTCAGATTTTTAAACATAAACCATGTACGCTTTTACTTACACCAATTCAGGGCAATGTCCCATTTTCAATCAAGGCTGAATTGCCTAATATGAACTCATCAGGAACAGGAAGTTCCAAAACATAAAACAAGAATGATAAGTTTGCGCATCAGGACGTGAGATATGACAGGAGTTGTATCTAGTGAAAGGAATACGAAAAAGCCCGACTTGGATGTCGGGCTTTTTTTATGTGCGATGGATTTGTTTTTCCCACAGTTCAATCAAGAGTTGCATGGATTTGCTCAGTGGCTTATAAGCTGGCCAAATGGCATGAATCGGCATATCCAGCCCATTGGTGGTATCGAGAAAGGCCAAGCGCACCAGGCTTTGTTTGGCAAAATGTGTTTGTACGACGGAAAGGGGGAAATTACCCCAACCCAGACCTTGTTCCACCATATCAATGGCCATAGATAAATTGTCGCTATACCAATAAGAATCCGAGACCAAAACCCGACTGTCAGGTAGAGGGTAATGTTTGCTTGCAACAATAATCTGTCTGAGTTCAGATAACATGGTGAGTTCATTCTTATTATGTGCTTTGAGCTGTTGTGCATCTTTCGGTGAAACCGCAGCAACGAATTGTTCCATCCCCAGTAAGCGGAAACGCTCATTGTTATCGAGTTGTGATGAGCTATACGCGATATAGAGATCAATTTCGTTATTGTGTAGCCGTGTTTTGAGCTCTTGTTGTGGTGCACTGACTATTTCAATATTTAACAAGGGATAGCGTTGAGTCAGCTGTTCAATCCCTGCCAATAAAAACTTTTGATTCACATCTGCAGCGATGCCAATGCAAAGACTAGTTTCTAATCCCGTTGAAAGTTCGGTCAAATGCAGGTCGAGCTGACGTAATTTGGTCACAATCAGTCGGGCATGTGGTTCGATTGAAAGCGCGACTTCTGTCGGGGCGAGATGATTTTTACTACGTTCAAACAGTTTTAAATTTAACTCTGCTTCTAGGTTGGCAATCGCCATGCTGACTGCTGAAGGCACTCGATTTAGTGCGCGTGCTGCTGCGGAAAAATTACCACGATCAATAATTTCAAGAATCAGTTCAAGCTGTTCGCTACTGAGTTTCATGGTCATTCCCTTGTCAGTAAATCTGATGACGATTGACTTTTTTTATCAAATTTAAGGCGTAAAATCCACTCATTATTGATTTTAAGGTGTGGTCATGCAAGGAACCAAGAGAAGAGTCACTTACGTATTTTTCTATGAAGTTTTGAGCTTTTTTATCTGTGCGATGGTGTTGGCGGTGCTTTCAGGCACGACCATCAGTCATACAGGACCTTTGTCGATCTTGATTGCTGTGATCGCAGTGACAGTCAATTTCTTTTATAACTATGTGTTTGAGATGTGGGAAAAGAAGCAGACATCAAAAAAACGTACGGTACTCAGACGTGTGGCACATGCGATTGGCTTTCAAATTGTCTTGGTGATGATTTTGATTCCTTTGATTGCTTGGTGGATGCAGATCAGTTTAGTTAAAGCCTTCTTGCTAGATTTTAGTTTGATGGTGCTGATTCCATGTTATACCTTTGTTTATAATTACTTTTTTGATCATATTTTTGGTTTGCCTAGTCATTTGCTTGAGCCAGCAGCGATGAGTGCCAAAACCAGCTCTTAATTGACAGTCTTATGCTTAAATTTATAAAAAAGAGTGCATAAAATGCACTCTTTTTTATGTGAAATTTAAATAATTAAAGTCGAATCCAAGTCATATTACGGAAACTATTATTGCTTGGATTTTTGGCATTGATACTCAACATTTTACCTGTTTTGCTGAGGCGTCCATTTAGGTTGTATTTGTGACCATCATAAGGATTGAGCCAAACACCTTGTCCAAATTCTTCATTTTGACTCAACATCTTTAGACCAGTTAGCACTTCCATACCGATAATCTGCTGGTTTTTAAAAGTACCTGTACATGCTGTACATAAGGTTGGCGCAGCCTCCTTGGCAGAAGGATACATTTTGACAATCACCGCACTGTATTGCTCGGTCGCAGAATGTTTGCGAATGACGATATCAGACAGATACGAGCCCGTACGCTCATCGACGACTTTCCACGTCCCAATCAGTGGATCTGTTGGAGCAGCATGAATCGCCAAAGGGGTATTGAGTCCAAGTAAGAGAATACAAGCACGAAGAAAAGGGGTATTGAGCATGAGGAATACATCGAGAAATATAAATAATGAAATGAAACAAAAATTTATTATATTATTTTAGTGGAATGATCACATCATATTTAAGGGAACTTAGCAGTTCCCTTCAGGTTTAAATCATGCGGTATAAGCGTTCTTTCGGGAACACCGCAGTAAAGGTCGAACCTTCATTTTCTTTAGAGGTAATTTCCAAGTGCGCACCGTGTTGCATCAACACGTGTTTCACAATCGCAAGCCCTAATCCTGTTCCACCAGTCTGACGGCTACGTGCGCTATCGACACGGTAGAAACGTTCTGTTAGGCGCGGCAAATGTTTTGGGTTAATCCCGATGCCATTATCCTGAACGGTAAAGTAGGCATGGTCACCATCTTCATGCCAGCCAATGGTGATGATGCCACCTGCAGGCGTGTATTTAATCGCATTGGTAATTAAATTGCTGAATGCACTGGCAATTTCGATATCAGAACCAATCAGGTCGCAATGGCTATCAATATCCAGATTGAGGGTATGACCATAATCGAGATTGTAGGCACGGGCATCATCAAAGATTTGGTTCATCAGATTGGCCATATCAATAATCTGATTCTTTGCGACTTTTTTATTATTTTCTAAATTTGATAATAATAAGAGGTCATTGACCAAAGCATTCATCCGTTTGGTCTGAGATTGCATCTGGGTGAAAGCACGTTTCCAACGCGGGGTAATATCATCTTGATCGGTAAAGGTTTCGATATAGCCACTGAGCACGGTCAATGGTGTGCGTAACTCATGTGAAATATTATCGACAAAGTCTTTACGCATTTGTTCCAGATTATGCACCCGTGTGGTGTCATACGCGACCAGCAGACGGCTTTCTCCACCAAAACGGGTGAGTTTGACCTGTACATAACGTTCTTCATCCATCTGCGCCTGTAAACGGATACCATCAGGAGATTGATCGCTATGGTTGAAATATTCAATAAAATTGGGTTGGCGCAGAATCGACAATAAGTTGCGGCCACGATCCAAAGGGCTAATCCCTAACAATTTTTCAGCGGCAGGATTCCACCATTCGATTTGATGTTGATCATCAATTAAAACCACCGCTTCGGCCAATGCCACCAGAGAGGATTGCGCCCGATCAATCAATCCGACCATCTCCGCTTGAACAATGCGTTCTTGACGTTGTGCACGGTAAACATTGAACAGCAAAGCGCCCCAAATCCCGTTCAGATTGGGTGGGACATCATAAGGGCGATTGGAAATCCATTCATTGACCAGATAAAGCGAGCGTAGCTGTAGGAAAAAAAACAGCACGAAGGCAATAAAAATACAGCTCCAGAAGTAACCCACCCCGAATCCGACTAAGCTTGCAATCAATAAGAAAAAAAGTAACAGTCTTAAATCTTGTTTTGCAAAGGTCCATAAACTGCTGTAGCGAAAACGTTGGTGTTCACGTGCCAGTTCAGGGACGGGGTAAGGCTCATACATAAAGGATTTTTAACCTACTGCTAAATCTGCTCGTGTCGAAAAACGGTAACCTGTGCCACGAACGGTTTGTACAAAACGGTCGACACCAAAAGGCTCTAACACTTTGCGTAAACGACGGATATGCACATCAATAGTACGGTCTTCAATATAGACATTGCCACCCCAGACCTGATCTAGGAGTTGAGCACGGGTATAGGCGCGCTCAGGATGGGTCATGAAGAAGGCCAATAAACGATATTCGGTTGGGCCCATATCTAAAATACTGTTGCCGAAACTCACGCGCTGGCTGACAGGATCAAGTAATAAACCATTGGCATCAATCACTTTTTCACCGCTCAATGCATTGGCACGACGTAATACCGCTTTGATGCGAGAGACCAGTTCACGGGTTGAAAATGGCTTGGTCATGTAATCATCGGCACCTGCGTCCAGACCTTGTACTTTGTGGTCTTCTTCACCACGTGCAGTCAGCATGATCACAGGAATCTCGGCCAAGTTTTCATCGCGTTTGAGGCGACGGCATAAATCCACACCGCTCACGCCACCAGGTAGCATCCAATCCAGCAAAATAAGCGCAGGACGCTGATCAACGATAATCTGATGCGCTTGTTTGGCATCCTCAGCTTGTAAACATTGGAAGCCTGCCATATCCAAAGAGGTATGGATCATTTCGCGGATCGGTAGCTCATCATCGACAATTAAAATATAGTCATCTTTCACAGCGCAATACCCTTAAAATCTGTAACGGTTTAACCGTTTTGTTGTTATGACAGGCTTATTACAAAGATTAATTATGACAATATCATTGCAAAAGAATTAATAAAGTCGAATTTAGCAATAAATTGTGACAAGCATGGGGCAGAGTCGTGACGGATTGATGACAATTTGCCTAGCAATAAAGCAAATGAATTCATTTGCTTAACTTAACTGTAGTTTAACAGCTTTGCGTGTCACAAAACTGTAAAACGATTTTAATTTTTTTGCGAGGTGGTTTCGATAAAAGACAAAAAGACAGCACAGCAGGCGGACAGAACATCTTCCAGAGGCTGTTTGAAGCCTTCCGAGACCCAACGAATAATAATATGGGTGACATAACCATTTAGGCCAGTTGCCATCAACGAGACTTCTTCAGTGCTATGTGGGGCATTGGGCATGGTGATCATCACGAAGCCCTGAATAATGCGATCGAATTGGGTCAGCGTTTCTTGAATGGTGGCTTGATTATGTAAATCCTGCACTAGCATCGCATCAATATAAATAATCCGTGCCATACGAGGATCATCTTTAATCGCGCTCAATAACGCTGACAAACCTGCAGTCACCATATTCTTGGGTTCAGGTGCTGCCATGAGGACAGCTTGGGTTAAGCAGGTTTGCATTTTTTCAATCATTTTTAAGAATACGGTTTGAAATAGTTCTTCACTTTTCTTAAATGATTCATAAAAATAGCGTTCAGTCAGCTTGGCTTCATTACAGACATCTTTGACCGTGACTGAGAAAAAGCCTTGTGTACCGTAGGTTGCAATACCTGCTTCAATCAATTTTTCACGACGTGCTTCTTTGCGCTCAGTTAAAGACAGACCTTTGAATTGCCGTTCTTTCGCTTCTGTATTGTTTTTCTTGCGTGTCGCTTGATCTTGAGTTGCCATTGAGAAAACCGTTCCCTAAAAAGTCTTTAAATCGTATGTCTAAGTCTAATATGTGCATTTCAACCTTGTTGTGCTGCTAGCATAACCATATTTTGAAAATATACCTTGTCTCTTTTAAACATCATCGGTCATGAAATGTAAATAGGCCTATTATGACATGTAGGATGTTGGTTATTGCCATTTGTCTTAAAGCTGTAGTGTACTATATTGACAACACGTATTGTCAAAATTATATTGGTTACAGGTTAAACAGGCCCTTACACAAAGGATAGGCAATGAAAAATTTTAAAAATAAAGTCGCAGCGATCACCGGTGCAGGTTCTGGGATTGGACAACAACTGGCTGTTTTATTGGCGAAACAAGGCTGTCATTTGTCATTGAGTGATATCAATGAAAAAGGCCTGACGCAAACTGTCGAATTAGTGAAGCAGTACCCTGTGACAGTGACCACCAAAGTCCTCGATGTTTCAAACCGTGATGCGGTGAAACAGTGGGCGCAAGAGACTGTACAGGATCATGGCTCAGTCAATTTGATCTTCAATAACGCAGGCGTAGCACTTGGTTCGACAGTGGAAGGCGCAAGCTATGAAGATTTAGAATGGATCGTTGGGATTAATTTCTGGGGTGTGGTCTATGGCACCAAAGAATTCCTGCCATTCATCAAACAAACCAAAGATGGTCATATCATCAACATCTCCAGTATTTTTGGTTTAACCTCGCAACCAACCCAATCGGCGTATAACGCAACTAAATTTGCGGTACGCGGTTTTACTGAATCATTACGTCAGGAATTGGACATTGAGAAGGGTGGTGTCAGCTCACTTTGCGTACATCCGGGCGGGATTCGTACCAATATCGCCAAAGCAGCGAAAATGAATGACAGTTTGAAGAGCTTGGGCATGGACCCAAACAAATCAATCAAGCAATTTGATAAGTTCCTGCGTACCCCACCAGAAGAAGCTGCACGTCAAATTTTAAATGCAGTATTGAAAGATAAACGCCGTTTATTGATTGGGACCGATGCGCGTATTGTGGATTCGTTCCAACGTTTATTCCCGACGGGTTATCAGCGTATTGCAGCGCTTGCAACCAAGATGATGTAAGTCGTTAGCATGAAAAAAGCCATTCTCTGTGAATGGCTTTTTTATATCCGTCAGAAGGTGGTTTTAGATCAGTACCTTAATCTTGGTCTTCTTCCAAAAGAATTGATAATAAAAGGCTTGGAACAGACATAGGCAAACAAAGGACAGCGCATAGGCAATCCAGATGCCTGTTAAGCCCCACAATGAGCTAAACCAATACGCGCACGGCACTTCGATTAGAACAATCGTGAAAATATTGATCAACATTGGAATATTGACCGCACCACTGGCACGCATAATCGATGCAAAAATGGCACTGGCACCAAAGAACAAAATCGACCACAGCACAATAAATAACAGTTGCTGACCCAGTTCAATCACACTGTGATCGGTAATAAACAGCGCCATCAGATATTTTGAGAACAAATAAGCGAGGGCAATTAAACTACCGGTAAATAAGAAGTTCATACCTAGAGCGGTACGGGTGACCTTGGCCAATAAATCAGGTTTACCTGCGCCAATTGCTTGTGCTGCAAAAATCGAAGCGGCAATTGAAATCGACAAGGCTGGAAATTGAATGTAGTTCAGTACCTGATTGACTGCGCCGTAGGCAGCGGTGGCATGCGCACCATAATGGTTAATCAAGCCAATAATCACCAAACCCGCTAAGGAGGTGGTGACCATTTGAATCCCTGTTGGAATACCAAGTTTTAAAATTAATTTACTCAGTTCTGCATCATGGCGAATATGTTGCAGCAATAGACCATCAATTTTCAGCGGATGGTTTTTATAATTTAGATAAATGGCTAAAAAAATCAGCACCGCAGCATAACCGATAATGGTTGCAATCGCAGGGGCAACAATACCTAACGCTGGAAAACCAAAATAACCTTTCAGTAAAACGGGGGTTACGCCCAAACCAATCAAGCTGGTGAGGCTCAGGGCAATCAGTGGCGTCACACTATCACCGACACCGCGCAAGATCGAGGTATAAATAATATAGACGAACAGTAAGGGACTGCCCACCAACATCCATTGCACATAAGGCAAGGACAGGTGCATCACTTTAGGATCGGTACCCAGCAACTCCAAAATATGTTTGGCGAAGATCAGACCCAAGACCGCAATAATGCTGCCGCCGATTAAGGTCATAAAGACGGTAGAACCAATCACTGAGCGAACTTTTTCTAGATTCTGCGCACCCCATGCCTGCCCAATCAACACTGTGGAGCCTGCGGAAATCCCGATTACAAAAGCCAGTAAAAAGAACAGGATGGGGAAGAATACTGATACTGCGGCAATTGCATTGACTCCCATCATTTGACCGACAAAGATAGTATTAATGGTTCCTGACAGGTTTTGTAAAATATTGGTGGCAATCAACGGTACCAGAAACACAAAAAAGGTTTTCCAGAGATTTGGTTGCATGACCAAGGGTTGGCGTGGTGTCATTCAATTTCCTTCACGCTTCATCCTGAAACGATTGTATTTTTGTCAACATAACATTCTCAGTTGTGTTGAAGATGAGGGTTCAGTTTCTTTTTGTTGATCAACATTGTACGAGGATTTCACCTGCACGTTGCAGTGTTTGATCTGTTTTGGCAAAACAGAAACGAATCAGGCGTAATGAGGCTGGTGCTTGTTGATAGAACACCGAAATTGGAATTGCCACAATTTTATGTTGCTCCGCAAGGAATTGGCACATCTCGACATCATTAAGATCAGGGCGAATAGCACTGTAATCCAGATTTTGAAAATAGGTGCCTTGAGATGGGATGAAGTCGAAACGTGAATCTTGAATTTGGGCGTTGAACAGATCACGTTTCGCCTGATAAAAACTTGGCAATTCTTGAATATGCTCAGGGTGTTGTTGCATATAGTTGGCCAGTGCAATCTGGCATGGAGTGGTGCCACAGAAATTGGCAAATTGATAGATCTGGCGGAATAAGCGCATGAGTTGTGGTGCAGCAACACAATAGCCGGTTTTCCAACCAGTGACATGATAGGTTTTGCCGAAAGAACCAATCACAAAACTGCGTTCACGCAATGCTGGAAATTGCAGTGCGCTATAGTGTTTTTGCCCATCAAAAATCAGATGTTCATAGACTTCATCTGAGAGCACCACGATATTTTTATCTTGAATCAAATCAATTAACTGACGCCAATCCTGTTCTGACCAAATTGCACCTGTTGGATTGTGTGGGGTGTTGACAATGATCATGCGGGTATTGGCATTGATACTGTCTTTGACCTTTTGCCAATTCACCTGAAAGCTGGGTGCATCTAAATGGATATGTACTGATTTTCCACCTGCTAATTGAACCGCAGGGGCATAGCTGTCATAGCTTGGATCGAAAATAATCACTTCATCGCCAGCGTGGATACAGGCTTGAATGGCACAGAAAATTGCAATGGTTGCGCCAGGGGTGATGGTGATTTCAGTGACTGGATCGAGTTGCAACTGATCACGTGCCAAGAATTGTGTGGCCAGTTGTTGTCTTAAAGCCAGTACGCCGTCACCCGCAGGGTATTGGTTATAACCTGAAAGTGTCGCTTGGCTGAGGGCTTCGAGCAATGCAGGTGGCGCAGGGAAATCGGGGAAACCTTGGGATAAGTTCAGGGCATTGAGTCGGTGTGCGAGTTCAGTCATGACACTAAAAATGGTGACGCCTTGGCTTGGGAGTTTTGACTGAAGTTGCAACATCGGATGTCCTTTTTAATATCTAATTTCTTTTTTACGATGACTCTGCACAGCCTCGTATGCTGTGAGAAATTATATGTAATTTGCATAGGCATGTTTTACTTTTCAAGGATGAAAAGTAACAAAAATCCTTTGTAGTGCTGATGGCCCATCCTTGAGGCCGCAGCACTACGGGCGGCATCCATGCCGCCGTCACGATAGTTGATCCCAACTTAAATTGAGCTAGAGAACTTTACGATGTGATTTATTTACAAAACATTTTCAACAATGGCACGAATCACACCGAGTGCTAAACCAATAAACGCACCGACAATCACACCATTGACGCGGATCATATGCAAATCACCGCCAACTTCACTTTCAATTTTGGCGATCATTTCCCGAGAATCCCATTCATGAATGCGCTCACTGATATAACGAATGATCTTGTCGCTATATTGCTCACTGAAATTGGTGGCTAAACCGACCATTTTTTCATTCAGTACCTGACGCACTTTTTCATTTTGAATCAGGCTCTCACCCAACTGTTGAATGGCGGCTTGTAAATTGGTAGCAATGCCTGAATCTTCCTGCATTAAATCAGTTTTAATCGCATCACATAGAATGGCCACAGCGCCACTGATAAAGTTCAGCACTTGTGGGCTATCGAGCAGGGCATCTTTGCCACGGTTTAAGCGTTGGCTGGCGTCACTGTCTGTTTCTGCCAGTTCCAGCATCAGGTTATGCGTGGTGGCTTCAATATCTTGACGCCAAGGATGGTCAGGATTGGCCAGCATCGATTCAACTTTTTCAATGAGTGAATCAATAGTGCGTTGCTGTACATCAATGCCGATCCAGCTTGCGCCTTTAGCCAGCTTCCAAACACCGAGTTCTTGGAATAATTTACGTGACAAATCACGTGCTTCTTCAGGGTGAGATACCATCCATTCATGTGCCAGATCCAGTCCACGTTGTAATACATCTTGATGGAAATCATTTTCCAGCACCGCACGCAGCATTTCACTGGCCAGTTTATTGACTTTGGTACTTCTGACCCATTGCACACTGTTATTTTGGACAAAGTGTGCAATCTGATCTTGGCTGACAAATTCAAAGATTCTCGGCACAGCATGCTGAATCATCTGTACCACTTGCTGATTGTTCTTTGGACTGGCCAACCATTGACCCACTGCCAAACTGATATCGGCATTTTGTAAGCTACGTTCCACAATTTGTGGTGATAAGAAATTTTCCTGTACAAAGCGTCCCATTGATTCGGCAATACGCGCTTTATTACGTGGAATAATTTCAGTGTGGTCACGCAACAGTTTGGGTAAGGGCATTCTGCCGAAAGGGTTGCGGAATAAGACGGTGACTGCATACCAATCGGCTAAGCCACCAACCACGCCTGCTTCTGCACCGAGCATGAAAATATGGATGAGCCATTTATATTCAGGCAGAAAATGTGCCGCGACCATTAAAGCGACCCATGACACCACTGCAATAATCAGTGCCATGGTGGCGAAGTATTTACTTCGTTGTAAGCTTGGGACGTGGATTTCTTCGACTGAACTCATTGAGTCATCCTTTTAATTTCATTTCTTGTTTTGAGGTGGTGCAGGCGGCTGCAACACATCTCCTGATGGACTCAAGCCATATTTAGGCCCTAGGGATTGCAAAATCAGTTGTGCATCAAAGGCATCTGGTGATTGCTGTTGTGTCTTAAAGCACTCGATAGTATACGACACTTGAATCGGATCAATATTGACCACTTGTGGGGTATCGTAGAATGGATCAGGCCAAAAGGCAGGATGACGACGATAATAACCATAAGGATAATAAGATGGTGTCGGATAAATTACCGCCTGACGAGGTGTTTTATGACGGGCATTACTTGGATCGTCCACCACACTAAAATAACGGAAACCATTTTTGACCGTGGTTTGCGCTGCTTTGAGCAAGGTAATTTCCTCAGCCGTACCATAACTCAAATTATTATCCGCTTGGAAACCAACGCGGTAAGTTTTGTTATTTAACGGATAAGCGGTGAATTGTCCGAGTTGATCAAAGGTTCTGGGTTTGGAGGGAACCGTTGCACATCCTGCAAATGTCAGTGCGACAAGGAGCGGGGTGCATATTAATAAAGCTTTCATATGCCATTCCTTTATTCAGTGTCGAGGGAGGTCGACTTAAAAACTACTATTCGGTTGAGTTAAAAATTCCAGTTCTTCAGCGCTTGAGCTGCGACCCAAGATTGCATTGCGATGTGGATAACGCCCAAAACGATCAATGATCACTTTATGCTTTTTCTCAAAGTTTAAATTAATTTCATTGCCTAAGCGTTGAAACAATTTTAGGGCAAATTCATGTATGAGTTTGGATTCGCTATGCATAAATGGCATATAAAGAAAGGAACGTTGCTCGGGACTGAGTTGTGCATCCAGCTGCAAGCTAATCGCTTCTTGTGACAGGGTTAAAGCCAAGCTGTCGTAGGCAAAGGCCTGTGCCTGATCTCGATATAAATTTCGTGAGAACTGATCGAGGATAATAATTTCAGCCAAACGTCCTTCAGGTGTTTGGCGCCATGACCACAGCTCTGCCTGAGCAGCTTGTTGATGAATCTCTGCAAAGGACGCACGAATTTTTGCATCAAAATCATCACTTTTGGCAAACCAAAGTGCACGATGATCAGGGTCAAACCAAAAATTAAGAATGTCTTGCGCTTGCATGGTCGAGTATCCATTGGAAGATTTATTTTTCAATAAAATCACAATTTTTGCGTGTCTTATGTAACAAGATTGTGATAAAAATTGCCAAACTAAATCAGATGACTAGATTGTAATTGTCGTTATAATTGGCTGAGTCGAAGGGATTGGCATGCACAGCATGTCTGTAGAATCGACGATGTCGCTACCATGCATGTGGTCGGCTGATCTTGAATAAGCGAGCATAGAATATGAATCAACCCAGCCTTACTTCCTCTGTGATACCAACTTGGGTAGATGCCTCGCTATTAAAGGGGATGTTACGTGGGATTGAGCGTGAAAGCCTACGCATGCAAAGCAATGGATTTTTATCACAACAAAATCACCCAATCGCTTTAGGTTCGGCTCTCACACATCCGCATATCACCACTGATTATTCAGAAGCGTTGATGGAGTTTATTACCACGCCACAAACGACCATTGCTGCCGCTTTAAATGAGTTGAGTGATATCCATAGTGTTGTACATCAGCAGCTTGAAGAGGGTGAGAAACTCTGGCCTTTGTCGATGCCGTGTATGCTGGATGATAATGAAGAAAATATTAAACTGGCACAATATGGCAGTTCCAATATTGGCCGCTTTAAAACCTTATACCGTCGTGGTTTAGGGGTACGTTATGGCCGCCGTATGCAGACCATTTCTGGGGTACATTATAATTTATCCTTTCCAGAACAACTGTTTGCTGTTTTGCAGCAGCATGAAAGCAGTCCAGAATTAAAACAACTCAGCCTACAAGATTATCGTAGTCACCGTTATTTTGGCTTGATCCGTAATTTTATTCGCCTGATTCCTTTAGTGATGTATATGCTAGGCGCAAGTCCATCGGTCTGTCGTTGCTTCCTGACCGGTCGCCAGCATCATTTACAGCCTTTAGTCAAAGGCACGCTCTATTTACCTGAAGCAACAGCATTGCGGATGGGGCGTTTGGGCTATCAAAACTCAGCACAAAAAGAACTTGGTATTCATTATAACGACCTGCACGATTACTTGGATGGCTTACAAAAAGCCGTGCATACCCCCTATCCAGAATTTACTCAGCTCGGTTTAAATGATGAACAGGGCGAGCCGATTCAGATCAATGATCATGTGCTACAGATTGAAAATGAATACTACAGTCTGGTGCGTCCTAAACAGGTGCCACAAGCGGGTGAAACGCCTTCACAAGCCTTAAAAAATCGTGGCGTCGGCTATGTCGAATTGCGTGCAGTGGATGTGAATCCGTATAGCGCGATTGGGATTGATGAGATTTCGGCAGGCTTCCTTGAAAGTTTAGCCTTGTACTGCTTACTCAAAGACAGTCCAGATCTCTTTGCTGAAGAACAAGAACAGATTGATCGTAACCAAACTGAAGTGGTGAATCGTGGTCGTGCAGCAGATGCCAAGATTGAAGCGGGAGACCAGTCGATTGCTTTAAAAGACTGGGCACAAACTCATTTAAATGCAATTCAAGCCTGTGCCAAGGTTCTAGACCAAATGGATGGTACCCAGCTATATCAAGATGCCATTCAAGTGATGCAACAACGCCTAGACCATGTTGAAAACACACCTTCGGCGCACGTCATTGCAGATACCTTGCAACATGGTGGCACATGGAACTTTGGTAGTGTCATGGCGCAGCAACATGTTGATCATTATGACCAGCATCCACTCAGTGAAGAACGCAAACACTATTTTGAACAATTGGCGCAAACTTCGTTGCAAAAACAGGCGCAACTTGAACAAGATAACGACATGAGTTTTGAACAATATCTTGCACAATACCGTTAAAATTTTAGAGGACTTCCCATGCGATGGAATTACCGCTTAGTCAGTGCAGTACTGGTACTGACCAGCATTATTGGTATCTCATTTGCGTTGTATTTAGAGCATGTGCAGGGCTTGGATCCTTGTCCACTCTGTATTTTCCAACGCCTTGGCTTAATTGGGATGGGTTTAATTGCACTTGTGGCATTTATCCATAATCCAGTTTCAAACGGATTTAAACGTTTTTATGCCTTCTTGGCGACTTTATCCATTGGTTGGTCGGTTGGTGTTGCGGCTCGTCATGTTTGGTTGCAAAGCCTACCGCCCGATAAAGTGCCGAGTTGTGGACCTGGCTTAAACTATCTGGTAGATGCTTTACCGATGAAAACCGTACTGCAAGAAGTACTTTCGGGTTCAGGTGAATGCGCCGCGATAGATTGGACTTTTCTCGGTCAATCGCTACCCGTTTGGTCTCTGGTTTATTTCAGTTTGATTTTATTGATCTGCTTATGGCAATTATTTAGAAGCTATCGCGTTACACAAAAATAAGCGAATCGTTGTTCTAAATCCTTTTAAAACCCGAAATATGAATGCATGTTTCGGGTTTAATTTTCTTAAGACTGGATTAGTTCGTATTAAACTAATCCAGAAAGTGATTAGATAAAAATTATTAACGAGATAAATTGGTTTTAAAGGAATTTACGATGAATTTTTCTTATAAAAAATATACATATATTTTCGGCTTGGCAAGTTTGAGCCTCTTACTTTCTTCATGCATGAATACTTTGCAAAAGAGTAGCGAGTCTAATCGTCACAGCCAAACAAAAAACACTATCCCAACATCTATCAAGATAAAAAATGATGATGGTTTCCTGATCACTTCACTTCCTTATAACTCAAATGCACATCTGAATTGTATTTTATCTGCACAGAGAATGAATTGTGGCTCAATTAACTTAATTGATAGTGTTGGTTTGATCAAAGTTTATAAATTTATGAACCCAAGCTATGGCGATTCGGTTGTTTTCCCAGAAACAAGTGCGGGTGTTTTATTGATCGCGTCCCCCTCAACAAGTGAAAGGGAAACGCCAGAAATAAATCTGACGACGGTCAACAGGTTTGGCTTGGTTAAAAGTATTACCTTAGACGCATCTCAAAATATTGTTATTAACCAGAAGTATGAGGTTTTATATAAAGAATATGGAAAAGATCTAAAACTGAAATTAAATGACCAAGGTGAATTTGTTCAGTAAGGGTATTTCTAAGCTGATGAAGTTTGTCACGGATTTTGATCGATAAAAGCTCAGCTAGAACCTAACTGAGCTTTTATCTTTTAGGTCTCAACAATGCCTTCTAAATCATCAAAGGTATAGTTCTGAGGTACGTTGATCATATGGGTTTGTACACCAGCTTCAACTTTCTCTTTAGCATCTGGATATAACCAGCGTGTGATTTGTTCGGCCACACTGGAATGATACTGAATTTCAAAATGATTCAGCCCATAGAAAACCGCTTTATGGGTGTCAGGTAATTTCAATTGAAAACGCGGATTTTGATGTTCACCTAAGGCACTTTTCACACTGACCAGATAATCCCCAATCACAGACAGTGCTTTATTACGTAACTTCTCAAATTCTAAAGTTCCTGCAATCAAGAAGGTATTGATATGGGACGGTAACGGAGCGGGTTTCCGATTGTCGTCGGCAAAACCGATGCGAGCATCATTATGTTCCCAGTCATCATCACGGACACTGCCATAACGTAGATCGAGTATGCCGTTACTACGCACATTCACCAACTGACCAAGCAAGTTGATAAACGGGAATCCACCAAGTTTGTCTTGCAATACAAAACCAAAGCGTTCAAGTACTGCACCATGATGTGGCGAACCGATACAAACCAAATTCTCGACCATATGCACCCATTGATACAGATTCTGTTTGCCATAAAACAGGGCACTACGCGAAACCAAGCCACCCATACTGTGCCCGATCAGGTCAATACTGGTGATGCGTGGATTACGCTGTACCAAATCTTCTAAGGTATTGGCAAAACTACGACCATTGGCGGAAATTCGGCGACCAGTGTTGTAATTCAAATACAGCATGGTGTTGTTATCACGTTGCGCGAGCAAACGCTCACCAATCCCGCCATAACGATGATTAGACCAGGTTAAATGGTTCATACATAAACCATGGGCAAGAATCACCACACGGCCTGTTAGCTCGCCTTGCTGTAAAGAACCATAGTGATCATAAAGCACCATTGGCAAAGCCATTGGATTGTGTTGCTTTAAAAAGAAATCACCAAAAATCCCATTCAACGCACCCACCAAAAAATGTAGAGTTGGGGTTAAGGGCTTGTCATGCAAGACTGGAAATTTTTCAATAATGCGACGTAAATTTGGCGCAAGAAAATGACTGCCATATTTCTGCAGTGCCACATATGAAAACTGATAAAACTTTTGCAGTTGCGGGTGCTTTTGTAATTGTTTGGCTTTTTGTGCACTTAAACCGAGCGTTGTCCTTAATACCTCAGTCTGTACCACTTGAATCAGTTCATGTACACCACTGAGGCTGGTACTGACCAGCTGTGCCAAACCCTCCAAAACATCTGCCTGACTCGGGGGCGTGCGATCCCACTTACAATAGGTTTCATGCAGAGGTGTTAAACTTGGCATATTGATTTCCCCATCCTTGATATATACCGAAGGTTTGAAGTGTTTTTTCTGAATATTGTTTAGATAAACTACAACAAACGCTTACATCTTATGTCTTTCATACGTAATTTTTTTAGAATACTGATGAACGGAGTACAGTATCGTTTTTTGTGTCAGACAATATCTAGCTTAAATGTAATTTATATTGTTATTTGTTTAACTATTAATCAAAATAATGTGATTTATTTCACTTTATGTCAAGTCATTGCCTATTTTGGTGCGTATGCAAATTATCTATCTACATGGTTTTCGAAGCAGTCCGATGTCGATAAAAGGGCAGCAGTTGCAACAATATTGTGCACAGCATGAGGCGATACAGGTGCATTTACCTGATTTAAATCAGCCACCCAATCAAGTGCTGGAACAACTCTCTCAGCTTATCGAAAATTTAGCACAGGATAAAGTAGTTTTAGTGGGAAGCAGTCTCGGTGGTTTCTATGCGACATATCTTGTCGCAAAATATGGCTGTGCTGCTGTATTGATTAATCCTGCTATGCGACCATGGCAATTATTCGAAGATTTATTTGGGGTTGAGCAAATCCCGCTCAAAGTCACTGCATCATGGACGCTTGATGCCGATCAACTGCAGCAATTACAATCGATTGCTGACACGAAGCTCGTTCATGCTGATAAAATTCTGGTGCTGTTGCAACAAGGCGACGAAGTTTTGGATTATCGTGAAGCTCAACGCTATTATAGTGCAGTTCATCCATCCTCATTGATTTTAACCGACGCTAATGGTAATCATGCAATGGATGATTTTGAAGAAAAATTACCTTTAGTTCTCGAATTTTTATCGGCAGCCATCCAATAAGGAAGTCAGACCAAGTGACACAATACACGGCACAATCTCTTGAAGTTCTTTCTGGTTTAGATCCAGTGCGTCGTCGACCGGGCATGTATACCGATACCTCACGTCCAAACCATTTGGCGCAAGAGGTGATTGATAATGCAGTCGATGAAGCGCTTGCAGGTCACGCCAACCAGATTTGTGTCACGGTCTATGAAGACGGTTCATTGTCAGTCGAAGATAATGGACGCGGAATGCCAGTCGATATTCATCCAGAATATGGACAAAGCGGTATCGAAATTATTTTGACCAAGCTGCATGCGGGTGGGAAATTCAGTACCGATAATTATCAGTTCTCAGGTGGTTTGCATGGCGTTGGGATTTCGGTGGTCAATGCCTTGTCGACCCGTGTTGAAGTGGCAGTACAGCGTCAAGGTAATCTGTATCAAATGGCCTTTGAACAAGGCGAGCCAGTTGCACCTTTGTCGGTCTTAGAAGGTAAGGTCGCTAAGCGGGCGACAGGCACCACAGTACGTTTCTGGCCTGAAACCAAATATTTTGATAGCCCTAAATTTGCGCTTAAAGCACTGAAACATAATTTAAAAGCCAAGGCGGTTTTAGCTGCGGGCTTAAAAATAATTTATGACGATAAAATCAATAATGAAAAGATCGAGTGGCAGTTTGAAAATGGTCTGGTCGACTATTTAATGGATGAACTGCAAGATCGAGACATCTTGCCAGATCCCGCTTTTGTCAGTAGTGGACAAGCAGACCGCGCAGCCTGTGAATTTGCAATTTGCTGGAATGTGGAGGGTGGCGAGCAGATTCAGGAAAGCTACGTCAACTTGATTCCGACTGCGCAAGGCGGTACTCATGTCAATGGTCTGCGTTCAGGTGTGACTGAGGCGTTACGTGAGTTTTGTGAATTACGCAATTTATTGCCGCGTAATATGAAGCTTTCTGCGGAAGACGTTTGGGATGGCGTAAACTTTATTCTATCGCTGAAATTCCAAGAACCACAATTTTCAGGCCAAACCAAAGAACGTTTATCCAGTCGTGAAGCCTCTAATATTGTGCTGAACATCGCCAAAGATGCATTTGCTTTATGGTTAAACCAGCATGCCGAGATTGCGACACAACTGGCGGAAATGGCGATTGCCAAAGCAGGACGTCGTTTAAAAGCAGCGAAAAAAGTTGAACGTAAGAAGATTGTCGCAGGCCCTGCGCTGCCTGGAAAACTGGCAGACTGTGTTGGTTTAACCCGTGAAGATAGTGAGCTGTTTATTGTCGAAGGGGATTCTGCGGGCGGTAGTGCCAAACAGGCACGTGACAAGAATTTCCAAGCGATTATGCCGATTCGCGGAAAAATCCTGAATACTTGGGAAGTCTCTTCAGATGAAGTGTTGGCGTCTCAAGAAGTGCATGATATTGCCATCGCAATTGGGGTCGATCCAGGCAGTGATGATCTGTCTGAATTACGTTATGGCAAGATCTGTATCCTTGCCGATGCGGACTCGGATGGTCTGCATATCGCAACCTTATTATGCGCTTTATTCGTGAAACATTTCCCGACCTTGGTTGAGGAAGGTCATTTGTTCGTCGCTATGCCACCGCTCTATCGTATTGATATTGGTAAAGAGGTGTACTATGCCTTGGATGATGACGAGCTTGAAAGCATCCTGAAAAAAGTCAAAGGCAACAAAAATCCTCAGATCACCCGATTTAAAGGTTTGGGCGAGATGAACGCCAGTCAATTGCGTGAAACCACCATGGACCCGAATACCCGTCGTTTGGTGCAGTTGGACTTAGATGATGCGCATTTAACCGCAGGTTTATTGGATAAATTACTTGCGAAAAAGCGGTCGGCGGACCGTAAACATTGGTTAGAACAAAAGGGTAATTTAGCGGATATTACCGTCTAAGCACTTCATCAAATGCATAGATCAAAGCCAAGCGAATGCTTGGCTTTTTTCTTTGACTGAGTTTTTGATCTTTGAGTTGAGCAAATTTGCATCATTTTAGGTCAGCACGTATTTTTTGTATGCAATGTTGTATACAAGATGAAAGAATTAAGACTTAAATTTTATTTAAATTAATTAAAAACAATATCTTATTGTGTTGGCACAGAAATTGAATAACTCCACCCAGTAAAAATCACAATTATTGATGGGTGGAGAAACAAGATGCAAAACAAATTGATGTCGATGTCAGTGCTCATGGCAGCCATGATGGGGATCGGTCTAGTAGGCTGTTCAAAACCAGCAGAAAAAACAGAACAGACCAAAACAGAAGCTAAAACTGCACCTGCAGCGAGTGGCGATACCATTAAAGTCGGAATTCTGCATTCGCTTTCAGGCACCATGGCGATTTCTGAAACGTCACTGAAAGACACTGCCTTGATGACCATTAATGAGATTAATGCCAATGGTGGGGTACTGGGTAAAAAATTAGAGCCTGTGATTGTTGACCCTGCATCGGATTGGCCATTATTTGCAGAAAAAGCCCGTCAGTTGATTACCCAAGATAAAGTGGCTGTTATTTTTGGCTGTTGGACATCCGTTTCGCGTAAATCAGTGTTACCTGTGGTGGAAGAGCTAAATGGCTTATTGTTCTATCCAGTGCAATATGAAGGTCAGGAACAGTCTAAAAACATCTTCTACACGGGTGCAGCACCAAATCAACAAGCGATTCCTGCGGTTGAATACTTGATGGGGGATGAGGGCGGTAAAGCAGAACGTTTTGTGTTACTCGGCACAGATTATGTCTATCCACGGACCACCAATAAAATTCTTCGTGCTTTCTTGAAATCGAAAGGTGTTGCCGATGCCGATATCATGGAAGAGTACACACCATTTGGTCACAGCAATTATCAAACTATTGTTTCTAATATTAAGAAGTTCTCTGCGGGTAAAAAGACTGCAGTGATTTCGACCATCAATGGTGACTCCAATGTACCGTTCTATCGTGAGCTAGGTAACCAAGGCATCAAAGCGTCCGATATTCCGGTGATGGCCTTCTCGGTGGGTGAGGAAGAATTACGTGGGATCGATACCAAACCATTGGTGGGTCATTTAGCGGCATGGAATTACTTCATGTCGGTGAAAAATCCGAAGAACACTGAGTTTGTGAATAAGTTCAAACAATATGCGGTGCAATACAAGCTTCCAAATGCTGACAAAGTAGTGACCAATGATCCGATGGAAGCAACCTATGTCGGTATCAATATGTGGAAGCAAGCAGTTGAAAAAGCGGGCTCTACAGAAGTCGACAAAGTACGTGATGCGATGGCAGGTCAGACTTTTGCTGCGCCATCAGGCTATACCTTAAAAATGGATGAAACTAATCACCATCTACATAAACCTGTGATGATTGGACAGATCCGCGGCGATGGTCAATTCGACGTGGTTTATAAAACTGCACAAACCATCAAGGCAGAGCCTTGGAGCCCGTATATCCCGAAATAATTGACTTTTAGCCTGCTGTATTCACAGCAGGCTTTTCTATTCTGATTTTTTTTGATCTATTTAAAACCGTAATAATAAGGGGAGTTCTATGGCGAAACACTATGTTTTGGCACTGCTCTGCATCATGGCACAGATGATTTTTAGTCCAGCATGGGCAGAAGCCACATCCGCAACAACCGTGACGTCTACAGCTTCTCAAGATGCCATTCAGACCTTTGTGAAGTCCGATTTTGCGACGCGTCGTGCCATGCTCAATCAATGGCCTGCCAGTATTGAACAACTGGATCAACTGGTGGCCTATATTGATCAAAATGAGCTATATACCGATAGCGCAGGCAATACCTATCTGTTAAAAAATGATGACAAGCTGTTTAGTTATCCTGAGCAGCAAGCGCTGGAACAATGGCCAGCAGATTTATCCCAAGTGACTTTGGTGAATACCTTACGCAAGGCGCTGAATTTTGGTCAAGCCAAAGCCAAACTAGATTCTACAGATGCTTCTCAACGTTTAGCTGCAGTTGATATTTTAGAAAATAACTTGGCTGAACTTGATGTCGCGATGGCGAAGCAGCTTTATCTGAATGAAAAAAATGATCAGGTCAAAGCACGTTTAGCACAGCTCAAAGCTCGTCTGGATTTTAACAGTGCTGATGAGTTTACCAAGCTTGAAGCAGTGAAAGTCTTGGCCGATTCAAATCGTCCTGACGTATTCGCCTTAATCAACCAAACTTTAGAACAACCACAAACTAATCCTGCATTGAAGGCAGCGTTGCTGGATGCACACAATCAAATTAAAACCCGCCTACAAATCAGTGAGTGGTCAGGCCATGTCTTTTCAGGCTTAAGTACCGCCAGCATTTTGCTGCTTGCAGCGCTTGGCTTAGCCATTACCTATGGTCTGCTAGGGGTAATTAACATGGCACATGGTGAGCTCATCATGATTGGCGCCTATACCACCTATGTAATCCAGAGCTTTTTTAAGACCCATTTTGCTGGATTAGTCGATTGGTATTTATTGGCAGCAATTCCTGCGGCATTCCTGGTCAGTGCCTTGATGGGCATGTTGATTGAACGCACCGTGATTCGCCCGCTGTATGGCCGTCAATTGGAAACTTTACTTGCCACCTTTGGTGTGAGTCTGATTCTGATGCAATTGGTGCGTATGGTGTTCGGTGCGCAAAATGTCGAGGTTTCTAATGTGGCATGGTTGAGCGGCGGAATTGCGCTAACACCGAGCCTGATGTTGCCTTATAACCGGATCGCCATTATCGGCTTTACTGTTGCGGTGCTACTACTGTTGCTGTTCCTACTCAATAAAACCCGTTTTGGTTTATTTGTACGTGCGGTAACGCAAAACCGTCAAATGGCACGTGCTGTTGGTATCCGTTCTGCACGGATTGACATGATGGCTTTTGGTCTGGGTTCAGGCTTGGCGGGTTTGGCAGGTTGTGCCTTGGCGCAGGTGGGTAATGTTGGACCTGACCTTGGACAAAACTACATTATCGATGCCTTCCTTGTCGTTGTTGTGGGTGGTGTCGGTCAAGTTTGGGGGGCGGTATTGGCGGCACTCGGACTGGGGATTAGCGGTACAGTTTTAGAGATTGGTTTAGGCGCAGTGCTCGCAAAAATTATTCTCTTGGTTCTTGTGATTTTGTTTATCCAAAAGCGTCCACAAGGTTTGTTTGCCATCAAAGGCCGTTTTGTGGAGTAAGCCAATGAAAATCACTTCTTTATTTGCCGACAAGCCCTATAGCGCGGTGGCGATTGCGCTTTGTTTCGGCGTGCTGTTGTTGTTGCCATGGTTACACCTGTTGTCTCCTGACTCGGCATTTTATCTGTCTGCTTATTGGATCACCTTGATTGGCAAGATCATGTGTTTGGCCTTGGTGGCTTTGGCACTGGATTTGGTCTGGGGCTATGCCGGCATTCTAAGTTTGGGACATGGTTTGTATTTTGCTTTGGGGGGGTATGCCTTTGGTATGTACCTGATGCGCCAATCCGCAGGTGATGGGCTGCCTGATTTTATGCGCTTCCTGAGTTGGACCGAGTTACCTTGGTACTGGATCGGCACGGAGCATATTGCGTGGGCCTTGGCTTTAGTCATTCTTGTACCGGGTTTGATTGCATTTATCTTTGGCTTTTTTGCCTTTCGCTCCAAAATCAAAGGCGTGTATTTTTCCATCATTACTCAAGCCATGACCTTTGCTGCAGCGTTACTGTTCTTCCGTAATGAAACAGGTTTTGGCGGGAATAATGGTTTTACGGGTTTTAAAACTATTTTGGGTTTTGATATTACCTCTGCACCGATGCGTGCAACCTTATGCTTTGTCACAGCGTTAATGTTGATGTTGTGCTTCCTTGGCCTGCGTCAACTGATGAATCGTCCTTATGGTCGTGTGTTGGGTGCAATTCGCGACAGTGAAAATCGCCTGCAATATCTTGGCTATCGCACGTTGTGGTACAAGTTATCTGCATGGGTATTGTCTGCGGTGATTGCAGGCATTGCAGGGGCATTGTATGTGCCGCAGGCAGGCATCATTAACCCAAGTGAAATGAACCCAGTCAACTCGATTGAAATGGCGGTGTGGGTGGCTGCGGGTGGACGTGGCACTTTGATTGGCCCGATTTTAGGGGCAGGTTTAATCAATGCAGTGAAAACCTATTTCACTGTGGCTGCACCAGAAGCATGGTTATTGATCCTAGGTGCGTTGTTCATTGTCGTGACCTTGTTCTTACCAAAAGGTGTGATTGGTTTATTTGACCGTTTTAAAAAGGAGCGTGATTAAATGAGTGATGTATTAATAGACTCAGCTCAACATGGCGGTCAACTGGGTGAGGGCTATGGTCGTGCCAAGCCCCAAGGTGCGGATTTTAGCCATGGTATTGCCTTATATCTGGAAAAAGTCAGTGTCTGGTTTGACTCATTTCGAGCCCTCAATGATTTGTCGTTGTACATTGCCGAGGGTGAATTACGCTGCATCATCGGACCGAATGGAGCGGGTAAAACCACCTTGATGGATGTGATTACTGGTAAAACGCGTCCAACCACAGGTACGGCATTTTTTGGGCAAAACTATGATCTTGCCAAAATGAGTACCGAGCAAATTGCCGAAGCGGGCATCGGTCGAAAATTCCAAAAACCAACGGTGTTTGAAAATTTTACTGTCATGGAAAATCTACTGTTGGCAGCACCACGAGATAAACGGGTGAAGAAAAGCTTCTTTTCTCGTTTAGACCCAGAAGCGCAATTGGCTTTGGATGAAAGTCTGGAACAGATTCGTTTAAAGGAGTTTGTACACAAGCCAGCAGGTCTGCTGTCACATGGACAAAAACAGTGGTTGGAAATCGGCATGTTGCTGATGCAACGGCCGAAGTTGATTTTATTGGATGAGCCTGTTGCAGGCATGACCGATGCTGAAACCGAGCGCACCGCTGAACTGTGTCTGGAACTGAAAAAAAATCACACCCTTGTGGTGGTCGAACATGACATGAGTTTTATTGATACCATCAGTGAAAAAGTCACGGTATTGGCGCAAGGGGCGATTTTGGCAGAAGGTACATTGGCAGAAGTTCAGGCCAATGAAGATGTGATCGAAAAGTATTTAGGACGTTAGGAGACGCGCATGTTAGAAGTGAAACAAATTAATCAATTCTATGGTGGCAGTCATATTCTGCGTGATGTGTCTTTTAATGCGCCTGTGGGTGAATGTAGTGTGGTGCTAGGCCGTAATGGCGTGGGCAAAACCACCTTACTGAAATGCCTGATGGGGATACTACCGATTAAATCAGGACAGATTCTGTTAGATGGTAAAGACATTGCCAAGATGTCTCCTGAGCAACGGGTGCGTGCGGGGTTGGCTTATGTGCCGCAAGGTCGCGATATCTTTTCGACTTTAACGGTAGAAGAAAATATTTTAATTGGCATGGCGAAATTTTCAGGGGCTAAGACGCGTAAGGTGCCAAGCCATTTGTATGAAATTTTCCCTGTGCTGGATGAAATGAAACATCGCCGTGGCGGAGATTTATCCGGTGGTCAGCAACAACAGCTTGCGATTGCCCGAGCGTTGGCTTCAGAGCCGAGTGTTTTGATTTTAGATGAACCGACTGAAGGGATTCAGCCCTCGATTATTAAAGATATTGGTCGAGTGATTCGTAAACTGGCGGATCAAGGTGAGATGGCGATTATTTTGGTGGAGCAGTTTTATGATTTTGCTGAAGAGTTGGCGGATGCGTATACCGTGATGGCGCGTGGGCAGGTGATTGCACAAGGGCGGGGGGAGGATATGCCTGAGAAGGGAATTCGGGAGTTGGTGGCGATTTAAAACACTCGAAAGAGATTTTCCATCTACGGCCTGCTTAAATAGTGATCATTGTGGAATCTTATTGTTTTATATCTAATATTAGGATAAACCTGCGGTTCGCCCTACTTTGGTTTCGCCCTGAGAAGCGTTTGAAGCTTCGTAAGGGCAAAGGCATTCTTTATTGCAACCTTTCTTGCGCTTCGCTAAAGCTTTAGTCGCTTTAGCTTGCTCAGGTTGTAGATGACATTTCCGAGTATCATATTTGAGGCTGAATTTTGATGGTTTGTTAACCTTCAACCTTATAAAATGTTCCGCCTGCATAGACATTATGTCCAAAGCCACATGAAGATTCGCCATTTAGCTGTTCAACCTCAATTTTTTGTCCAAGATTCGCATCATTGGCGAATTGAAGTTTGATTTGGCAATCTTCATAGCGATAGCTGGCTTGTTTTGACTTGATTGGCATGCTGGTTTCAAACTGTCCCATATTGGGTCCATAGATCAGGCCACGTTGTCCGAAGTAATAACCATCAAATGCAATCACATATTTATTTTGCTTTTTACTAACCTTGAGGTAATCCCATTGCCCAAAACCGTTGGCGCGGACATAAGTCCCTTGTAGATCAGAAGATAGTTTTGGCTTGGGCAACTGTTTTAAGTTGTATTGACTGGTTTTCGAGTCTTTGTCTCGAAGAAACCAGACTCTGGCCCATTGTGGTTTGTCCAGTTTGGCATAACTCAAGCCGACATTGTTGTTGGCAATTTCAATGTCTCGGTCACTGACCCGAATGCCGCTTTCAGCTGCATTGGCCTGACAGAAATGCGCCCAAGCAGCCTGTTCTTCAAATTGATTGGCGGCATTGAAATATTGCTTTTGATCGTAAAACTTTTTACCTGCTTGTGCATATTGTTTTACTTTGGCACAGCCCTGTTGCAACTCTTGTTCAAAAGAAACTTCGGCAAAGCTCGCGCTTGAAGCGATTGCGATGGAAAGGCACAGACCGAGTTGAGATGTTTTAATCATTTTGGCTATTTTTGAAATCAAGTATTGCTTTCATTCTAAGCCACAATTCAGTCGTAGGACAGTAGGGTAAAAGTGAGCTTTTTATTGAGATTCTGTGAGTTGCAGTTGCATCCAGACCAAATCTCGCCATGTCCCAAACTTTTGTCCCACTTGAGGCATATAACCTGTTTGAATAAAGCCAAGCTGTTCATGTAGCACAATCGAGCCCTTATTTTCACTATCAATCGCAGCTACCATGATATGCATGTTTTGCTGTTTGGCCAGATGAATCAGTTGTTGCATCAACGCTTTGCCCAGACCTTGGCGAGCGTAGCTTGGATCAACAAAAACAGAATGTTCAATACTTTGGCGATAACCACTGATGGTTCGAAATGCGGAGTAATAGGCATAGCCTGCCACTTGATGATTATTCAGGTTTTCAACCACGATCATGGGGAAGTGCTGTTGCTGCATGTCGTGAAAACGTTGCTGATAATCAGCTAAGGAAACCGCCTGATCATTCCAGTTGGCTGTGCCATTCAGGATCTCTGCATTATAGATCGCGAGGATTTGTTCGAGGTCATCGACTGTGGCAAAACGCATGTGGAAATGTGCGGCTAAGGCAGAAGCAGTAAGCGCAAGATGTTCAGACATATGTGCAGGTCATCAAATTGGACAAAATAAACAGATATGATGCTGATCGGACAACAGATCAACAGGCATTTATATTCGGTGATACCAACAAAAACAGCAAGGAAATCCTTGCTGTTTTTTAACATTCTAATCCAATTAGAAGTGGTATTTGATCAAAGCGCTGACGTTGTTTTCGTCACGGTTTTTCATACCAAATTTGTTATTCCAAACAGAATGCTCAACACCTAAATAGAGGCGAGTGTCTGGTGAAATGTGTTTACCCAAGTTCCACTTGTATTGTGTGGTCCAGTTGAGTTCACTGGCGTGATCTTTTTCGCCTGTTGACCAGTCAAGGAAACCGTCCACCAAGAAATCTTCGTTTGATACTTTAAATGGCAAAGCATAAGCAATGGTCATTTGATAGTCATCAGCAGTATTTTCGTTGTTGGCACGGTAGAAGTTTACATTCGCATATTGGAAATATGGAATCGCAAGATCGAAACCTACACCATACAAGAAGTTGTCAAAACTAGCGAAGTCATCATTGTTGCTTTCCCAAGTAGTTGAGATCAGCACATCTTTGATTGGACCAAACGCAAGTTTTTGACCTGAAATTTCACCCAAGCTTAAACGTGGAGAAAGCTCGAAATAAGTGCTTTTATGGTCATCGCTGCCACGCATACGGTCCATAAAGAAGAATACATCGGCATATTTTACTTTTGCCGCATATTCAACGGTGATGGTTGTTTGCTTTTCATCAACAACTTCGTAGTTCTCGCCATACAAACCGGTCAAGCTGAAATCTTGCCAAATCGGCTTCGCTTGAGTGAAAGCTGCTGTAGATACCAATAAACATGTTGCTGCAAGTTGCTTCAATTGCATTTAAAAAATCTCCCCCCAAAAGGCGTGTAAAGGATACAAGGTATTAAGCAAAAATAAAGCCAAATTTGACCAAATGAACAAAAGAATTGTATATGCCAGAAGCCGTCTAAGCGGATGCTAAAGTTGGTCATCTTTTTGTTGAAGATTTCATCAAAATGTCAAAAATCAGCTTGCATATTTTGGAGGAAAGTCAGATATTGGAACTATAGAAGATCTTCTTACATACTGAAAAACAACAGATGCAAAGCGAGGAGACAACACGCATTTACACAATCAGAATATACAACTGCACTGAATGACTGCATGCTCAAAGTGTGCAAAGAAAAAAGTTTTGTAGCACCGTCTCACAGAAAAGAGAGGAAGATATTTATGAATATTGAAATCCGTACAGATAAAAACATTCAAGGTAGTGAACGCTTAAACAGTTATGTTCGTGCAGAACTTACACAAGAATTCCAACGTTATAGCGAGCGTATTACACATTTTTCGGTTCATATTAGTGATGAGAATGGGGACAAAACGGGCGATCATGACAAACGATGTATGATTGAAGCTCGCCCAGCAGGAATGAAACCTGTCGCAGTGACACATAAAGCAGCAAATATTGATAACTCGATTCATGGTGCGATTGATAAATTGAAACGTAGTCTGGAGCATCTTTATGAGAAAAAAGAGCACCATCGTGGCGGTTTACCCGAATTTGTTGATGTCGATGATGACGTAAAAGTGGATGATGAAGCATAAAAATCGACGCATAAAAAAAGCCCTGTTCGGGGCTTTTTTTATGCGTGTATCAAATTTATACATGATTTTTTAGATGGTTTTATAAAATCCTGTCAGGATATTCGGCATAATAGACATATTAAAAAATATTGTGAGAATTGGTCATGTTAAATAAGCAACAGCAGGCCTTGGTGCAAGCCATACAACAACTCGATTTGGACCAAGTGCAATCTTTACTTGCTGAAGGACTCGACCCGAATTTTATTGACCCTGAACAAGGTCCGCCTGTCTCTGTGATTTGCGATGGTTTGTTCGTATGGTGGGAACGAATTTGTGAAGCTTATGAAGCAGGGAAGCCTTTCACTGATGAAGAAAAGCAACAACAACTTAAAGTTTATTTAGATATTTTAGATGTATTGATTCAAGCCAAAGCCAATCTGCATTTATGGGATTCAGAAGAGTTTTATGGTCCATTGTGGGATGCGGCAAGTTCTGCTTGCGTGCCTGTGGTAGAACGGTTATTGGTTGAAAAAGTAGATCCAAATACCCGTGATGAAGAAGGTTTAACGGTTTTATCATCAATCAGCCAATTGTTCTTTGATTGTGAATTTGATGAAATTGATTGGTCGGAGTCATTACCAGAAGAGCGTGCAACACTGGAATTGCTACGTGAACATGGTGCAAAAATGTCAAAAGAGCTCAGCGCATAAGCCAAGCTATTAGAAATAGAACGAGGAATAGAATGAAAACATTGCAAACATTGAGCTTAATTGCTGCATCTATGCTGACAAGTACCGTTTTTGCGGCTGACTTTTCTTTTGACCGCCCTGGTACGGGGATAGGGACTGGTATTACCCCTGTGGGACAGTTGGCATGGGAACAAGGTTTACCGAGTATCAACTACCAAGAAGGTAAGGTAGATGGTGTCAAAGACAAAACCTTAACCCTTAACGGTGACATGTTATTGCGTACCGGTTTGGCCGATGGTTTGGAACTGCAATTGGGTTGGCAAGGTCCAGTGTGGCAGCAATACAAACGTGCAGGTACGAAAAAAGAGACCAATGGTCTGGGCGATGTCAGCATTGGTTTGAAAAAAGCCATTGATCTAAAAGATGATCGTTTATCCATGGCATTGTTGGCTGAAGCGATCATTGCAACGGGGAATGATGAATTCACCAACCATGATGATATCTATAGTCTTACTTCAGCAGTTGCTTACGAATTTAGTGACTTGATTGGAACTTCGATCACGATGCGTTATGAAGCGCAGAACAGTAATTGGGCCGTGACTGCAATTCCAACCATTGACTATAAAATTGCAGGTAAATTATCGGGTTATTCAGAGTTTGTTTATCGTAAAGCCGAGAGCCAAGACTATGAATATGGTCTCGGTACAGGTCTGATTTATGCTTTGAATAATCGCACGCAATTGGATGCCAGCATTGGTGTAGACCTGAATGGCGATCAAAAAGGTTATAACGGTGGCTTCGGCGTATCGGTTTTATTCTAACAATAATGAATACTCCTGAATTCTCTTAAATTCACTTCTGCATAAGTGGGAGGGAGGTTCAGGAGATTGATAGTGAGATAATCATGCAAATGTCTGTTCAGGCTGGGAAATCTTTCCCGCTGATGCGTTACTTTCTTGGGACTTTATTGTTGTTATGTGGGTCTTTGACTTACGCCCAAGAGAATTCATCGGCGCCATTACTTAGCCCCGAACAGGCTTTTGCATTTACGGTTGAGTCGACTGCACAGAATCAAGCACGTTTGCATTGGTCGATCCAGCCAAATTATTATCTCTATCAGCATAAGTTTGAAGTACAGCAGGGCAATCAGCCCGTCGCATTGACTTTACCGAAAGCGGTAGAGCAGTATGATGAGAATTATGGTCACAGCCAAGTTTATTATCAGCAAGCTGAATTTAGTATTCCAACCCAAGCTTCTCAGCATTATCGTGTGACTTGGCAGGGCTGCGCCAAAGACCGGATTTGTTATCCTCCACAGAATATTGAATTTCAGACCGATGCCGATGGTCTAGTCAGTGCTCAGAATGTCAGTGCAAACTCACAAAAAAGCTTTTTAGATGTGGCGCGTGCATCCAATGCCTTAAATACCCAAACGGCAACAAATGATGAAGTGCAAGCCGAGCCAACGGCAAAAAATTCAAATGTGATGGCACAAGACCAAAAGTGGTCAAGTGCACTCGAACAGCATTCGCTGGCTTATAGCATCTTATTATTCTTGGGCCTAGGAATTTTACTGGCGTTTACACCGTGTTCCTTACCAATGTTACCGATTCTGACTTCATTAATTGTACGTGACAATAAAGGCGTCAAAGCTTGGTCAATTGCACTGACTTTTGTCGTGAGTATGGCTTTGGTCTATGCGGTATTAGGTTTGATTGCTTCTGCAGCAGGGCTGAATTTCCAACGCTGGTTACAACAACCCGCAACATTGATCGCATTTAGCTTATTGTTCGTGGTGTTTGCCCTCAATCTATTTGGCTTGTTCGAGTTGAAACTACCACAGAACTGGGTCAATCGACTGGATCAACTGCAGTCCAATCAAAAAGGCGGTACTTTGGTTGGTGCCAGTGTCATGGGTATGATCTCTGCATTGTTGGTTGGGCCTTGTATGACCGCACCTCTGGCAGGGGTATTACTGTTTATCTCGCAAACACAGAGTCAATGGCAAGGTGGGTTGTTGCTGTTTACACTCGGTTTTGGCATGGGTATTCCATTGCTATTGGCCAGCGTTCTGGGGGCAAAAGCTTTACCCAAAGCAGGCGACTGGATGAACCAAATCAAGGTGATTTTTGCCTTTTTAATGCTGGCCTTGAGCATTTACTTTATCCGTCCTTTATTGCCAGAACTCGCGATTCAAATTCTCAGTTTAATTCTTGGTTTGGCCTTTATTATTTATGCAGCATATCGTCTGTTTGCACAGAAAAGTAAGCTGCAATGGCTCTATGCGATCTTACTGATTTTAGCGATTCCAGCATTGGCCTTTAATCAATATCAGCATTTTCAAAGTCTCAGTTCAGTTCAGGCAGATAAGCTGGCCGAATGGCATGTGGCAAAAACAGCAGATGAATTTCAGCAGATCTTAGCCAATGCGCCCAAAGACCGTGGCATTGTGATTGATGTCTATGCGGATTGGTGTGTGGCTTGTCAGCCGATTGAGCATCGCATTCTAAAAGATGCAGAGGTGCAACAGGCCTTGTCTGGTTATTATCTGATTAAAATGGATTTAAGCCACTATGATGCGTCACACCAAGCATTGTTAGCACAGTGGGATATTTTAGGGCCACCGACCTACTTATTCTTAGATCAGCAACAACAAGAAATTCGCTCGCTACGCTTAACGGGTGCATTCCAAAAAGCTGAGCTATTACAGCAATTGGCTTTATTTAAAGGGAAACAATAACAATGTATCAACTCTTTATCGGCAATAAAAATTACTCCACGTGGTCGATGCGCCCATGGATTTTACTTACACAAGCGGGGATTTCCTTTCAGGAGCATGTGATTCGGTTTGATAGTTTTGAACCTGAAAGTGAATTTAAAACAGAGATTCTAAAGCTCAACCCAACGGGTAAAGTCCCCGCGCTTGTGAATGGCGAACTGGTAGTCTGGGATAGCTTGGCGATTTGTGAATATATTGCGGAACAGCATCCTGAGCTTGATTTGTGGCCACAGGAGAAGACATGGCGTGCTCGAGCACGTTGTATTAGTGCAGAGATGCATAGCAGCTTTCAAAGCTTACGTAATCTTTGCCCCATGAATGTGGAAGCGGATCTAGGTCATATTGGTAAACAACTCTGGGCCGAACATGCGCAGTTACGTGCCGATGTGGCTCGAATTGATCAGATCTGGTCTGAACGTCCGAGCGAAGACGGTTTTTTATGTGGCGAGTTTAGTATTGCCGATGCATTCTATGCACCGGTGGTGATGCGTTTTGAATGCTATCAATTGCCACTCTCCGCATCCAGCCAAGCCTATGTGCAAAAAATCTTGTCTTTACCATCGGTACAGCAATGGATTGACGAAGCCAAACAAGAGCAGATGTTTGTGCCTTTTGATGAACCTTATCGTCAACATCGAGAAGAATTTTTGAAAGGCTAATCAACATTGCAATGAAGGCATATTGTGCCTTCATTGTTCTAGCTTGTTGCAAGATCAGTAAATATTTTCACTTGATTACGCCCCGCAGCTTTGACTGCATACAGGGCTTGATCGGCCTGACTGATGATCAAATGTGGCTCATCGGCACTGAGCGAACTACTAATCCCAAAGCTGGCACTCACGCTAAATTCCTGCTTATATTCTGTAATAAAGCGCAGTTGTGATACTGCATGACGACAGCGTTCAGCTACGTTCTGTGCTTGCATCGTCGGCGTGTTGGGCAGCAATAAAATAAACTCCTCGCCACCAAAACGACCAATGATATCCTGATCACGTAGATTACTTGCCAAGCATCGTGCGACTTGGATCAGCACTTGATCGCCCATGCTATGCCCATATTGATCATTAATCGTTTTAAAATGATCGAGATCAAGCAGAATAATCGAATAGAGTGGGTGGGGGTGTTGATGCAACTTATTTAAATAACTACTGATACTACGTCGATTGAGTACATTGGTCAGAGGGTCGAGACGGCTGAGAATCTGAATGGTCATTTCCCGCGTTCGCCATTGCGTCAGTAAAATTTCAAATAAGAATAAACACGCCAATAAAATCGGCAATAAGAAAAATACCATACTGCCGACCCAGAATGGATGCATCGGTACTTCATTTAGGCGCTGCATATTAAACAGAGGCGCATAAGTCAGCATCCCAATCATGCTCAGGTAGTTGCATAGCAATAAGGCAAGTGTTGCTGGAATCAAAGCGCAATACACCATCCTGCGGTCAAACAGCACTAAACCCACACCTACTACACTGACATAACCCACCATAGTCGCTGGGCTAAAACTGCCTGCTAAATAGCCTTTATGGCATAGCATTGCAGTAAAAATCTGCACACTGAGGATAGGTAAAACATTCTGTGCCCAAGTTCGATCCTTAAATACATGGCAAGGAATAATAAGCAGCAACATCACGGTCAGCGTAATCAGGCTGGTCATTAAGTGCGAGCGCACGATCCCAAGATTAACCCATTCAGAATACTGTGGATGTATCAGGACAAAAATATCCCAACTGATCCAAAATAGGCTCATAAATGCAGCAAGTATCAGTAATAAAATACTTTTTTTGAGTATGGTCCAATTGACTACAATATGATGTTCCCAAGAAAGCTTAAAGCCCCATCCTTTTGTGTCAGTTGACCGATTAAAACGAATCTTCACCATTGGCATGCATCCTTTTATGCAATGAGATTCCTAGCAACTGTAGATCTGTCGTCAAAATACCGAAGAACGATTATTGAAATAACAATAACATCTTTAGAATGAGAAAAAAGTCTAGCTCTGGGCTTTTTAATGCAAATCAGGACGGGAAAAATTCTTTGATAAATCAGCTCTTATCAGAATATCCAATCAATTTTATTTTATGATGACCAAAGGGAATTAAGAATGACAATGGTCAGACATAGCTGACCATTTTTTACACGATTTTATGTGGTTCAGTCACGATCGAGTGCATGTGCAAACTCTGCGATATCTGCCAAAGCTTGCTTTGCTTCAGGGAACCAAGCATTAAACATCTGGAAATTATGCCACATGCCGGTATACAGCTTGAACTGAACTTTGACATCGGCTTTTTCCGCTTTTTCTCTAAAGCGTTTTGAATCATCCAATAGAATTTCTTTAGAGCCGACTTGTACCAAGGTGGGTGGTAGCCCTTTTAAATCATCAAACAACGGTGAAACACGTGGATCATCGGTTTGAATATTATCGGTAAGATAATGATTGATGCCTGCCTGTAAGGCCTCAATCGACAACAAGGCATCATGTTTCTGGTTAAAGCGTAGCGATTCACTGGTCAAGGTGAGATCAAGATAAGGCGACATCAGAATCAAGCCGCTTGGCATCAGTTCAGGTTGCTGTTTGAGACGTAAACACAGCGCCAAGGCAAGGTTAGCACCGCAAGAATCACCTGAGATAATAATATCTTTCGGTTTAATGCCTTGTACCAGCAGCGCTTGATAGACATCGAAAATCGCATCAATCGCTTCAGGATATGGATGTTCAGGTGCAAGTGGATAATCGACATGAATCACTTGCATTTGAGTACGTGCAGCAATATCTGTCATCAAAGCACGATGAGTATTTAAACTACCGAGGAAAAAAGCACCACCGTGAATATGGAAAATAAGTTGTGTAGCCGCGGCTTGGGCTTTGATTTCTTCACCACGTACACCCGCTAGACGGATTGGGCGGACTTGTACTGTTGAATCTTGTGGAAATAGACGACACAGTTGATCGAGCAACGGACGTAATGCATTTGGGGCCAAGTTAAATTGACTAGGTGTCCGAATCGTCGCTTTAAGTAAGGATTCAGTAAAATAATATTTCCAAACAGTAGCAAATTTCATAATTTTTCCATATTGTTAGATCAGTATAGCAATAAGAAAGTTCTTGAAAATAAGCTATGTCTAAGCACGACGATAAAATCTGAAAAAATGTGCACTATGACACCCTTACTCAGGTTATACCAAATAGTCATAATCAAGAATTGCAATATTGATTGAAGTTCTCAATACTTTCAGTTTGAAAGACCCCTTAAGGATATTACAAAAATGAAGAAAATTGCTTTAGCATTTGGATTGCTCGGTTTGACAACTTTTGCCAATGCAGCGGATGCGCTGAATGGCACTGTTTGGCAGACAATTGATGATGAAACAAAACAGCCAAAGGCGATCGTGAAGTTCACGGAGCAAAAGGATGGAACGTTAACGGCGTCGATTCAAAAATATTTAGTAGCAGGTCAGGAAAATGCTTGTTCTAAATGTGAAGGAACTTACCATAACAAACCACTGAAAGGCGTGACTATCGTAAATGGCCTGAAAAATGTCGGTGGTGTGAACTACGATGGTGGTTCAATTATCGATCCTAAAAATGGTAAAACCTATAAATTGAAAGCTGAAATCATCGAAGGTGGTAAAAAGCTGAAATTACGTGGCTATATTGGTGTCGCTGCTTTAGGTCGTAACCAAACTTGGATTCGTACCAACTAAGCCAGATTTAAATAATAAAAACCGAGTCGTGAGACTCGGTTTTTATTGCTGCTGATTGATAAAATTTAAGCGGATAGAGCTTGATAGGTGGCTTCATCAAAGCCAATCACAAAACCTTGTGGAGTTTGCAGTACAGGACGCTTAATCAGGCTAGGTTGCGCAATTAGGGCTTCAATCAGGTTCTGTTCATTGCTGGTCGCGTGTGTTTGCTCATCTGCAGTGAGTTTGCGCCATGTGGTGCCTTTTTTATTCAGTACTTTGTCCGCACCAATCTCTTTTAACCAGATCGCTAAAGTATCTGCATCAATGCCTTGTTTTTTATAATCATGAAATTCGTAATTGATGCCGTTGGCTTGTAATGCATCAAAGGCTTTTTTCATCGAATTACAATTTTTAATGCCGTAAATTTTAAACATAGCGAAAACCATAAAAAGAATAAAAGAGATGAACCAAAGCCTAACGCAAAAGAAGGGTGGTGTACCAGTTGAAATTTTTTATTAAGTTGATCGTTAGGGTGTATGCAACAACAATGAAATGACGAAAAATGATCATGTGAATTGAGCGTAACTGCTAAAGACAAATTCAAGCGAGAAAATCTAAGATTTAGAAAAGAGAAAACCCGCATATAATCTTCCTGATTATGCGGGTCTCATTTCAACGTCCAATGTCTCATCCATGCAAATAAACTTAATCTAAGTTTATTTTATCTTCCTACGGCGTCCTATCCCTTTTTGGTCATCCTGACCGCTTCCCTGTGCCGTGAAGCTATAATGCCGTTCTAGATGCGAAATAAAAATACACAAAAGCGACAAGTTATGTAAGCTAAAGAAGCGATCAAAGTGAACAAGTGTTCACTTATTCGTGTATTTTATAGTCGATAATCACGGGTGCATGGTCACTAAACCATTGTTCTTTATACACCCATGCATTTGTTGTGCGTGCTTTCCAGTCTGGAGAACAGGCATGGTAGTCGATACGCCACCCAACATTTTTCGCACGCGCTTGACCGCGATTTGACCACCATGAATACAATTCTGCTTCAGGGCGAACTTCGCGGAAAGTATCCACATAACCTAACTCGTCATACATATGATCGAGCCAAGCACGTTCATGTGGCAGAACCCCAGAAGATTTCTGGTTACCTGACCAGTTTTTAATATCGATGCGTTTATGCACGATATTGTAATCCCCACAGACAATGATTGATTTATTTTCATCTCGCCACTGTTTGAGTATTTTGGCGTATTCTTGTAAAAACACGTCTTTGCGTGCTTGCGCTTCGTCACCGCTTGATCCTGATGGCAAGTATAACGAGGCAATATGAACAGTTTGTGACAGCCCTAAATCAAATTCAGCTGTGGTAAAACGCCCTTGAGAATCAGCCAGTTCAAAGCCTAGACCATCTTTCACTGACACGAATGGCAGACGGCTATAAATCGCCGTACCTGCATAACCTGCGCGTTCAGCAGGAAACAGGTGGGTATACCAACCTTCAGGTTTAAATTTATCGGTCCATTGTTCATGGGTGATGCGACTTTCCTGCATACACACCACATCGGCACCCGACTGTTCTAACCATTCGAGTAGGCCTTTGGTGACTGATGAGCGCAAGCCATTTACGTTAATTGAAACGACTCGAAGAATTTTTACATCACTTGGATAGCTATCCTTTGGTATCATACGTCTGTTTAACCTCAATTGAAGAATTTGGAGCACTTTAATATGACAACGCCTGTGTCATTTCATCCGCAAGCTTTTATCGAACTCGCATTATCACGTGGAGTGCTTAAATTTGGTGAGTTTACCTTAAAATCAGGCCGTGTCAGTCCTTATTTCTTTAACGCAGGTTTGTTAAACGATGGTGAAGCACTGTCTTTGTTAGCGCAAGGCTATGCCGATAAACTAGTGCAGTGCGACAATGTTGGTGTGATTTTTGGCCCAGCGTATAAAGGAATTCCTTTTGTCGCAGCAACAGCGGTGGCCTTGTCTCAAGTGCACGGTAAAAGCGTACCTTGGGGCTTTAACCGTAAAGAAGCCAAAGATCATGGTGAAGGTGGTGTGTTGGTGGGTGCATCGGTTGCAGGTCAAAAAGTCTGGATCATTGATGATGTGATCACTGCGGGGACAGCGATTCGTGAAGTTGTTACGATCTTAAAGAATGCAGGTGCTGAAATTGCAGGTGTATTGGTTGCGCTAGATCGTCAAGAACGTGGTCAAGGTGAACTTTCTGCGATTCAGGAAGTACAAAAAGAACTCGAAATTCCAGTTCATGCATTGATCACTATGAAAGATTTGATGGATTATCTGGATACAAAAGGCGAAAAAGACGCTTTGGCCAATATGCAGGCGTATCGTGAAAAATATGGCATCTAAGTTTTAGATGTAAACGAAAAGGAAGCTGAGGCTTCCTTTTTTATTCTTTGGTTTGAGCGGGAAAATACGATTACTCTATCTTGTTTAAAGAGACTGTATTTTGTAGTTGAGCGTTATTTTCATGATATTCAATCGCTAACTCTATTAAACGGGTAATGAGGTCAGAGTAACTTAGTCCACTCGCTTCCCATAGTTTTGGAAACATACTTATATTCGTAAAACCCGGTAAAGTATTTATTTCATTAATAAAAACTTCTCCATTTTTTGTTAAAAAAACATCAACCCTTGCAAGTCCTGTACATTCCAAAACTTCATAAGCTTTGATTGAGATCTCTCTAATTTTTTCGCTAATTTCATTTGGTATGTTTGCGGGAATGGTTACTGTTGCACCTTTATCATTAATATATTTTGTGTCATACGAATAGAAGCTATCTTCAAGCTCAATTTCCCCACAAACACTTGCTGAAGGCTCATCGTTACCGATAACGGCACATTCTATTTCTCTGCCATTAATTCCTTGTTCAATCAAAACTTTATTGTCGTAAATGAACGCTGTATCTAGAGCTGTTTCAAATTCATCTTGAGTGCTGACTTTACTCACACCTACTGATGAACCCTGATTAGCGGGTTTAACAAATAAAGGGCAGCCTAATTGTGAACTTGCAATTTCGAAGCTGATATCTTTTCTTTTTTTCTTCATTAGCTTTATGAAGGGGGTAATATTTAAGCCAGCATCTCTTAATAATCTTTTTGTTATATCTTTATCCATACACATGGCAGAACTGAGGACTTGAGAACCAACAAATGGAAGGTTCACCATTCTTAACAATCCTTGCAATGAGCCATCTTCTCCAAGTGTTCCGTGAACGATCGGAAAGATCACATCCAATTGCGATAGCGTTTTGTTTTGAAACTCTATGATTTGTTTTTCATTTTTCCCTGGAATGAACGCAATATTTCGTCCTGATTGATGCAGTGAAATGAGAGATGGATTATCTGAATTTAATAAAAAATGAGTACTTTCATTCAGGTGCCATATTCCATTTTTATCGATACCGATCAATGTCACATCAAATTTTTCTCGGTCTATTGCATCAACAATATTTCTTGCAGACTGAAGCGAAACCTCGTGCTCGGTAGACTTTCCTCCAAATATAATGCCAATATTTTTCTTCTGCATTCCTATATTTCCTTAAATATTTACTAAATTTTCGACTAAAAACTAAACCTTAATGTACCTCTGAATGATGTAACATCATGATTAATATTTGTGACACTTAGCTAAATTTATCTGAATATCAAGGGAGAAGGGAAGCCATTACAGAATGATTGATTACTATTGGTTACGATATATTTTTCTTCATTTCTAGGTTAGCTAAAGCTCAATAATCTTTTAATAAAATAAAGAATTAAAATATTTAGCTTATTGTTGAAAATTAACTTAGCTTGGATATCAAAGATATTTTCATTTGTTTCAAATTGATATAACCAGAGTTAGAGAAAAGAAAAGTGAAAAACAAGATTGAGCAGGCAAATCCTGATGTGAAAATTATAAGAGGATTTTTTACATCCCAAAGTGAGTGCCAACTCATTTCTCAATGGCTAGATGCTCGATTTTATCACTCTCTTGGGATCACCGTATTTCTTGATCGGACACAAGTGATTGATACACAGTGGCAGCTGTTAAGACTATATGATTCTAACCAGCCTGATGAGCTCCTCGGTGTTGCAGCCATACTTGCCAGAGGGACTTGTTTTTGGTTACCTGAGGAAAGCAGCTCTGCTGGATTGCTTTGTTCAGAGATTCTTAAACTCCAGCCACTTCGAATTGTCACTACATCTTTTGGCCGTGATGTATTGCGTTCTGTGGCAGGGCATCAAGTGAGCATATTACGACAGTATGATCAATGGATTATGGTCTGTACACGTCGTTTCCCACAGACAAGTGGCCGTTTAGCGATTACTTCAGATATTCCTCGTCTGATTGAATATCAGCACTTATACAACCAAGAACGCTCGGTAGATGAACGATCTGATTGGGATGTACTTATTCAGCAAGCGAAAGTTGTTGTGTATGAGGTTGATGGTCAGATTGTCTCAATCGTCCGATTCGGGATTGAAACTCATCGTTTAGTCAGTCTAGGCGGAACGTATACCTTTCCTGCCTATCGTCGGCAGGGCTATGCTGAGTGTGTTTTGGCGTTTGCAGTCAATCAAATCATTGAGAGTGGGCGTACGGCACACCTCGTTGTCGATATAGATAACACCTCTGCAATAGAACTGTACCGACAAATGGGCTTTGAATGTATTGGTTCATCTTATGTTGGCTATTTGGAGTATTCATAAACAGCTAAACATTCTGGTCCAACATCGCAGGCATCAGGATTTCTTTAACGCAGCTTGCCTTGCTGGTTGAAAGAATAAAATGAATCGCCTGAATCACATCGGCTAAAGGGATGAGAGAGTATTCGGTTTGTTCTAAAACATCTTGTGTAGCTTTATCTATTTCATATTCACTGGCCAGATAGCCCAAGTTCAGCACACTGACCCCAATCAAGTGCTCACGCAAGATTTCACGTAGTGATTGTGCAATGCCCCTTAATGCAAATTTGGTTGCCGAGAAAACAAGTTCTTTACCGTTATGATTATCAACACCCCAAGTGGAGCCGATCAGAATAATTTTGGCATTATCGGAGAGTTTTAGATTTTCAATAAGAGATTGAATCGACAGGATACAGGTGCTGATATTGGTATGAATAATTTGGTTGATTTCAGTAGCAGGAACATTTTCAAAATTATAGTTGTCGCTAAAAGCTTGTTGTTCCCAAATGCCGACATTGTAAATCAGCACATCAAGTTTTTGTTGTCCAATTGCTGTCTTTACGTCGCTTACAGCCTGCTCTGGTTTGGATAGATCAGCACAAATCCAGTTTAAGTTTGGAGTTTCTTGTGGTTGGCTGCGAGATACGCCGTAGATGGTATCTGTTGGCTTTGGTACAGCTTGAACAATGGCTTTGCCTAGACCTTTGCTGACGCCGTATATGAGAAACGTTTTATTTGAGTTATCCATCCATCTATCCGTATTTTTAGATTAAAAGGTCACTATAAAAGCTCAAGTTAACTTGAGGTCAAGAGTTATTGGAATACTAGGGTGGTGCTATTGATAATATGAGGAATTTGGTGGATTATCAGAATGTAATTTGAAAAAGATATAATCAACTAGGTTCTTATGACTGAAGATGAATTATTAGAAAGAGCATTGAATTATAGTGCGACGATTCATCAGCCCCATGCAATAAAATCTTATCAGGCTGCGAAAAATATTTTTACAGTTTTGGGAAATAATGCTATCTGGGAGCAAGCTGATAAATTAATTTTTCAAAGTGAAGTATATAATGTGCGCTCATTTACTCAAGATAGTCATGATACAAAATTTTCATTACCTCGTATTCAAAGCATATTGAATAGAAGTATTTATCCTGTTGCATATTCAGCATTATATCAATGGTATCGCAATTATGGATTTAAAAATATTTTTGATCATTATATAAAATCAGCTGCCTCGAATAATGAATATTTATCTCATAATGTAACGATATTATTATCTTTCCAGACTTTGCTGCCTAAGTTGAATGAAAAACAGATATATCCTTTTTTAGATCGTTTTACAGAATTTTTAACCTCCACTTTTGGTAATACAAGCAAACAAATCCTATCTGAATCCTTTGATCAAAATATCACTTTTCAAAGTTTACTTAACGAATGTATACATCAACCTAGTTTCTTCGGACATAATTTAATTACGCTTACTTGGTTGATGCGGTGTGAAAATCAAATTCCATCTGAATTAATGCAAAAGTTTAAATTCCATCTACACATACAGGCTACTACACCATTAGAGGATCCTGAGGATGAGCTGGATGCGGATATTTATAGTCAAAGCTTGGAGGGCGATCTAACACAGTTCATGCTGACTTTAGATAATTTAATATTTGGGACCTGTAAAAATTTGCATCAGGTGACACTGGCAGATGCTTTACTTTATCTACAACAGCAATTTCCTATATACACCCGAAAGCTAAACCGTATTGCGGATTATCAAATAAGGTTATTAAAACGATCATATTGAGTATTTTCTTCCTCACACTTCTTACATTCCAACATCACGCCTAATTTCTTACTGCGCCCTTGTTTGGTTAACACCCAAGGGCGATTCTGCCACGGCGGATCATGGCGTACATGCTGCCCATGCCCACAAGCAAGATCAGCTATCCAATGAGCTTCTTCATCGAGATGAAAACCGACAATCGCTTGCTGCATTTAATTTTCCTGACTCTCGAGTTTAGATTGTTCCAAACCCTTTAAAAAACGATGGCATAAGTTATGAATCGCCAGCAGATCATTTGGGTCCATACCCAATGAGCAGGCGAGCTTAAACGGAATTGCGATAATTTCATCTTTTGAAATCAGTGCTTTTTCCAGCAAAATCACTTTTTTCATTCGCTCATCTTCTTTGACCGCAACACGCTTTAAAAACTGTTTTTCTTCGAGTTTTTTAATAATCGGTGTCAGCGTTCCAGAATCAAAAAAAGTCTTTTGTCCAATTTCAGACAACATCACATTGTCCTGCTCATACAAAGCCAGCAATACAATAAATTGCGGATAGGTTAGATCATATTCCTGAAGTAAAGGGCGGTACTGGCGAATCATCGCATTGGTCGCGGAATACATGGCAAAACACACTTGGTTATCCAAAAATGAAACTTCAGCCATGATGATTTGTCCTCGACTCGGTTGTTGAACATTCAGTATAAATGGGATTGCATAAAAAGTATATTGCGCATAATTAACTTGTACACAAGGTGATTGTGTGCAATATTAAATAGGCAGGCTGAATGATTCAGCAAACGATTTTGAGTACATCCACGATTGGATCGAAGAGAGAGCATCTATGAGCAAGATTTATGATTTTCAGGCTGAACTGTTAGAAGGCGAACAAAAGAACCTCGCCGATTACCAAGGCAAAGTTTTATTGGTGGTGAATACGGCGAGTCAGTGTGGTCTAACGCCACAATTTGAAGGTTTGGAAAAGTTATATCAGGACTATCAACAGCAAGGTCTGGTGATTCTTGGTTTTCCATGTAATCAATTTGCCAACCAAGATCCATCCAGCAATGAAGAAATTGGCAGCTTCTGTCAACGTAATTATGGCGTATCTTTTCCGATGTTTGCCAAGGTCGATGTGAATGGCCCAAGCGCACATCCTTTGTATCAATACCTCACTTCTGAAGCTAAAGGCCTGTTAGGCAGCAGCATTAAATGGAACTTCACCAAATTCCTGATCAATCAAAACGGGGAAGTGGTCAAACGCTATGCTCCCATCACCAAACCTGAAAAAATTGCCAAAGATATTCAAAAGCTTTTGCGATAAATAGGCTGAAAAATGAGGAAAATGGAAATGACTGGTCTACGATGTATCCACTGGTGATTTCCTCATCCGAAACAAATTAAATCATAAAGCTGAATATTTTTAATATGTTGTAATTAATTGAACAAAATAGATTTTTTAATCTTTAAGATTTATACAACTTGTTTCACGATTGACCGCAAACTTCGCTATACTTTTTGCCAAGATTAAAAATACGAGCGTCAGATTATGCGTGTACTTGTAGTGATGGACCCGATTGAAACTGTGAATCTTAAAAAAGATTCAACCATGGCGATGTTATGGGCGGCCAGCCGTCGCGGACATGAATTGGGTTATGCATTACAACACGATTTATATATCGACCAAGGCAAAGCCTTTGGCCTGATCTCACCACTAAAAGTATTTGAAGACTATAACCATTACTATGAGTTGGGCGAGCAGCGCAAAGAGTCGTTGGCCGATTACGATGTGGTGTTGATGCGTAAAGACCCACCATTCGACATGAATTTTGTTTATACCACTTACATTCTGGAACAAGCCGAGCGTGAAGGCGTGTGGATTATTAACAAACCACAATCGCTACGTGACTGTAATGAAAAGTTGTTCGCGACCCAATTCCCTGAATTACAAGTACCCACTTTGGTGACCTCACAACAAAGCCTGATTCGTGAATTTATCAAAGAACATGGTGATGTGATTGTGAAGCCTTTGGATGGCATGGGCGGTATGGGGATTTTCCGTTTATACCAAGATGGCGTGAACATTGGTTCGACCTTGGAAATGCTCACGGAAATGGGCACGCGTCCAATTATGGCGCAACGTTATATCCCTGAAATTGTCGAAGGCGATAAGCGCATCTTGATGGTCAATGGCGAGCCAATTCCATATTGCTTGGCACGGATTCCGCAAAATGGCGAAGTGCGTGGTAACTTGGCGGCAGGTGGTTTAGGTCAGGCCCGCCCACTGACTGAAAATGATAAATTGATTGCGGCAAAAGTCGGGCCCTTCCTGCGTGAAAAAGGTCTGGTCTTTGTTGGTTTGGATGTGATTGGTAACTATGTGACTGAAATTAACGTGACCAGCCCAACCTGTATCCGTGAGATTGATGCGCAATTTGGCACCTCGATTGCCGACGATCTTTTCGATGTTTTAGAAGCAGGTCCTAAAAACTAAAAAAAGTTGCATTTTTGACCGAATTGCCCGTTTGTATTCCATCAAAATTTGGACGCAAATGGGCTTTTGTATATTGGCAGAACCTTGTTTTTAACAAAGAATCGAAAAAAGCACAGCTTTCTGTTGTAAACAGGTGAAATTCGCTTTTCGTGAATGAAACTTTAGGATTAAAATAACTTCCGAAAACAATAGACGATAACCTTCTTTTTTTGAGTTGAAGAATTAGACCGTGACCAATTCACCGCAGAACAAACCCAAACATGTCATGATGATGGCCGCAGGTACAGGTGGGCATGTGTTTCCCGCGCTTGCTGTTGCCAAACAGCTGCAACAGGAAGGCTGCCAAGTCTCTTGGTTAGCGACGCCTACGGGAATGGAAAATCGGTTGCTGAAAGATCAAAATATTCCAATTTATCAAATTGATATTCAAGGTGTACGCGGTAATGGCTTGGTTCGTAAACTCAGTGCGCCGTTTAAAATTTTAAAAGCCACGCTCAGCGCCATGCGCTATATGAAGCAGCTCAAGATTGATGCTGTGGCGGGTTTTGGTGGTTATGTGGCAGGTCCAGGTGGCTTAGCTGCACGTTTGCTGGGTATTCCTGTGCTGATTCATGAGCAAAATGCGATTGCAGGATTTACCAATACCCAATTGGCACGTATTGCCAAGACCGTGTGTCAGGCTTTTCCAAATACATTTGCAAACAGTGATAAAGTCGTGACCACAGGTAATCCTGTGCGTGCGGAGATTACAGCGATTTTAAATCCGTCATGGCGTTATCAAACCCGTGAACAGGAACAATTGCCCATCAATCTTTTAATTGTTGGTGGTTCACTGGGCGCACAAGCATTGAATGAGCGTTTGCCTGAGGCTTTGAAAAAGGTCAATGTTCCGCTGAAGGTGTTCCATCAGTGTGGTCAAAACAAGCAAGATGCCACACGTGCATTGTATCAAGGTGCACCTGCGAGTTTGGATATTCAAGTGGAACCCTTTATTCACGATATGGCAAAAGCCTATAGTGAAGCAGATTTAATTATATGCCGTGCTGGCGCTTTAACGGTGACGGAAGTGGCAACCGCAGGTTTGGCGGCGATTTTTGTGCCTTTACCGATTGCGGTGGATGACCACCAAACAGCAAATGCGAAATTCTTGGCCAATGCTGGCGCAGCTAAGATTTGCCAGCAAGCAGACATGACACCTGCTGTTTTAGATGAGTTATTAGCGACCTTATTAAATCGTCAGCTACTCTCTGAAATGGCTGTAAAAGCACGTCAACAAGCACAACCGAATGCAACACAGCATGTGGTTGATCTGATTAAAAAATTGTAATTCGAGTTTATTTATGTCTCCTACAAATCCAAACCAAGCCAAAAAGCTGATTAAAGTGCCAGAAATGCGCCGTATTAAAAATATCCACTTTGTTGGTATTGGTGGTGCGGGGATGTGCGGTATTGCCGAAGTATTGAGTAACCAAGGTTATAAAATTTCAGGCTCAGACATTAAAGCGTCGAAAACCACAGCTCAACTCGAAGCGAATGGTATTAAAGTATTTATTGGCCATTCAGCTGACAATATTAAAAATGCCAATGTATTGGTGGTGTCGACTGCGATTGATCCTGAAAATCCAGAGATTAAAGCAGCTATCGAACAACGTACCCCAATCGTGCGTCGTGCGGAAATGTTGGGTGAGTTGATGCGCTACCGTCATGGTATTGCGGTTGCGGGAACACATGGTAAAACCACAACGACAAGCTTATTGACCACCATGTTGGCGGAAGAAAACCTTGATCCGACTTATGTGATTGGCGGTTTGCTGAATAGCACAGGTGTAAATGCTGCATTAGGCGAAAGCCGTTTTATCGTGGCAGAAGCGGATGAGTCAGATGCATCTTTCTTGTATTTGCAACCGATGGCTGCGATCGTGACCAATATCGATGCGGATCATATGGACACCTATGAAGGCAGCTTTGATAAGCTAAAAGATACCTTTATCCAGTTCTTACATAACCTGCCATTTTATGGGTTGGCTGTGGTCTGTGGCGATGATGCCAATATCCGTGAGATTCTGCCGCGCGTGGGTCGTCCAGTCTTAACCTATGGTTTTGCTGAAGACAATGACATCCGTGCGGTGGATGTGGCGCAAGAAGGTATGCAGTCGCATTTTACCGTATTGCGTAAAGACCGTGAGCCATTGCGCGTTACTATCAATCAACCAGGTTTGCATAATGTCTTGAATGCATTGGCTGCGATTGGTGTAGCGACTGATGAAGGCGTGTCTGATGGCGCGATTTGCCGTGCCTTAGAAGGCTTTAGTGGTGTTGGTCGTCGCTTCCAAGTTCAGGGTGAATTTGAGGTTGATGAAGGCTTAGTAAAATTGGTGGATGACTATGGTCACCATCCAAAAGAAGTTGAAGCAACCATTAAAGCAGCGCGTGCCAGCCATCCAGACCGTCGTTTGGTGATGTTGTTCCAGCCGCACCGTTTTAGCCGTACCCGTGATTGTTTTGATGACTTTGTTGATGTGTTATCGCAAGTGGATCAGTTGTTATTACTGGAAGTTTATCCAGCAGGTGAAAAGCCGATTGTGGGCGCTGATAGTCGTGCTTTGGCGCGTAGTATTCGTCTACGTGGTGATGTTGAACCGATTTTGGTTGATCCAGTGGAAGGCAATTTACCAAACGTTTTACAAAAAGTGTTACAAGCAAATGACCTGTTATTAACACAAGGCGCGGGTAACGTTGGCGCAATTTCGGTAGAATTGGCTCAGCATCGCTTGTATGCCAAATCCCCCTAACCCCCTTTGTTAAAGGGGGAACCCCTCTCTTTTTAAAGGGAGGCGGGGAGAGATTTAATAGAATATATGAAGTTTTTTTAAGGATATAAACGTGTCAAATGCTGCAAAATTCGGCAAAGTTGCTGTGTTGTTTGGTGGGAAGTCGGCTGAGCGTGCTGTGTCATTGGACAGCGGTCAAGCTGTTTTAGAGGCGTTATTACGTTCGGGCGTTCAGGCAGAAGCATTTGACCCCCAAGATCGTAGTGTGACTGAATTGGTTGGCTATGATCGCGCTTTTATCGTATTACATGGTCGTGGTGGTGAAGACGGTCAGATCCAAGGTGTATTGGAGTGGCTAAACCTTCCTTATACCGGTACGGGTGTGCAAGGTTCTGCGATCGGTATGGACAAAGTTAAAACCAAGCAAATCTGGCAAGGCAGTGATTTGCCAACAGCACCTTATCGTATTGTCACTAAAGATACCGATCTGGATGCCGTGATTGCTGAATTGGGCTTGCCAGTCATTATCAAACCTGTACATGAAGGCTCAAGTGTTGGCATGAGCAAGGTTGAGAAAGCTGAAGATTTTGCTGCGGCAATTGAAAAAGCGACTCAGCATGATGCGGTAGTGATGGCAGAAAAATGGATCACAGGTCGTGAATTCACCATTTCATTCTTAAATGGTCAACCATTACCCGTGATTCGTTTACAGCCACCTGCAGACGTTGCCTTCTATGACTATGAAGCAAAGTATCAGCGTAATGATGTGGAATATGGTATTCCTTGCGGTCTAAGCGAGTCGGAAGAGAAAAGCTTACAAGCATTGTGCTTACGCGCATTCCAAGCGGTGGGTGCAGAAGGTTGGGGCCGTATTGATGCGATGCAAGATGAGCAGGGCAACTTCTGGTTATTAGAAGTGAATACCGTTCCAGGAATGACCAGCCACTCGTTGGTGCCAAAAGCGGCGCAAGCAGTGGGTTATAACTTTGATCAGCTCTGTGTTGCGATTTTAGAGCAAACCTTAGCTACGTCGGCTTAACGATTTATGGCTCAGCTTCCTGCCTCGATGCGCCGTAAAACGCGGCCAGCCATTAGCTCGATTCACGAGAAACCGCCTTCGCCTAAACAAAAAATGGTGAATGCGGGCGGTTGGGTCTTGCTGGTGATTGCGTTTGCTGTTTTGGCATTGGGTTTGTTTGGCTTATATAAAGTCATGACCGATGCAAGAGCGGCGCAGTTGCAGGTGGTTGGAACCAATTCTGATATTGAGAACCAACAGTTAGTTCAATATCTGAGTCCAATTATTAAAGATAACTATTTCACTTCAGATTTAGAACAAATTCGAGATCAAGCGTTAAAAGTGTCATGGGTTGATCGTGTGGTGGTGTCACGGGCTTGGCCAAATGCAATTCGGGTACGGGTGATGCCGCGCCATGCGATTGCACGTTGGGGAACAGGGCGTTTGCTCAGTGACAATGGCGATGTATTTAGTGAGGCGGTGCCAACAGCACATCCAAACTTGCCGCTTTTACATGGGCCAGCCAGCCAATCCAAAATGATGATGCGTCGCTATAATGAAATTAATCAGTTATTTCATCCAGCGAATTTGAGATTAAAAGAATTGTATTTAACCGAGCGTATGACGTGGTTCATGCAGTTTGATTCGGGCTTACGGATTATTGTAGACCAAGATCAAACTATGAATAAGCTGCAACGCTTAAGCCATTTGGCACAAACGGATTTAAAACCTGTATGGTCAAAAATCACGGCAATCGATTTGCGTTATCGGAATGGTCTTGCCATTCAGTGGAAAAACGCAGCTCCGCCGAAGATTGTCAACGGTCAGTTAGTTGTAACGATTGATGACACAAGCCTTGCAGGGGCAATTCAGGCAAAGCCATAATACGTGGCTTAAAATAAAGGGCAATCGTCCTAAACAACACTAAAGATATGGTATTGAAGTAATGAGTGAAGCTGTTCCCTCAGTTGTTGCGATTGATATTGGGACTCATAAAGTCTCAGTTTTGATTGGTAAGATCCATGCACCAGATAAGATCCAAGTCATTGGCATGGCAACTGCTCGCAACCGAGGTATGGTTAAAGGCAAGATTGTTAGCTTAGACAAGGTCATTGCGGCGATTAAGAATGCGGTATCCGAAGCTGAGGATATGGCTGAGTGTCGTATTCATAGTGCGTGGGTGTCGATTCCAAGTACTGAATTACAAAGTTTTTATGCCTCAGGCCGTACGCCTGTTGCAAACCACGATCATATTATTACGACAAATGAAGTGGTGCGTGCGTTAGAGTTGGCGAAAGCCAGTCATGTATCGCCAGATTACTATCTTGCCAGTGCTGTGCCATTGGGCTTCGAGTTGGGTGATTCAGCGGAGTGGGTACAAAACCCAGTCAATATGTCGGCGCATAGTATGACTGGGCATTATCAGTTAATGATGATGCCGATCAGCACCATGCAAAACCTTGATCGTGCCATGAAAGGGGCGAATATCGGGGTGGAGAAAATGGTGGTGTCTTGCTTGGCAACCGCTGAAGCCAGTCTGCTCAAAGATGAAAAAGAATATGGCGTGTGTCTGGTCGACATCGGCGCGGGTATTACCAATATCGCGGTATATCTAGATGGCCGTTTGGCTTTGGCACGAACCTTGCCACGTGGTGGTGAGAATGTGACGCGTGATATTGCTGCCGTTTTGCAGACCACCACAGAAGAAGCGGAACGCATCAAGATTTTACACGGTTGTGTTGACTTGAGTGTGGTGAAACCTGATCACATGATTCAGGTGCAGGGGATTGATGGTACGCAAACCATCAGTCGTATTGAGCTTGCAGAAATCATCATTGCGCGTTATGAAGAAATCTTCACTTTAATCCGTGAAGAATTGGAACATAGCGGTGCGATTCATGGTCTCTATCATGGTGTGGTACTGACAGGTGATGCGTGTCAAATTGAAGGTATGGTGAATTTGGCGCGTCGAATGTTGGGGGTGTCTGCGCATTTGGGCAATCCGCCATTACAGGTGTATGCAGATGATCAGCATTTAGCTGCATTGCGTCGTTCAATGTACGCAACCGCATCTGGCTTGTTGATGTTTAGCCAAAGTGATTTGCAAGATACGGTTGAAGAGCCAGAAGAAGCAAATGATCGTAGTTTTGTTGATCGTGTTGCCAATGGTTGGAATGCATTAAATAGCAAATTAAAGGCCATCTTTTAAGTTGTAGTTATTTTTGGGAAAATTTGTTAGGAAGTTGTTCTAAATCAGCCACTGTACTTGACAAGCTAGCTATTATTGAACAGCATCCTAAACATCAGTTGTTTAAAAATCAGGGCAGTAACGGGCTGAAGTAACTGCCATTAATATTAGGAAATCTAAAGGTCATGGCCTCATTTGAATTTATAGAAGATGAACTAGACAATGGCAACGGTCAAGCCCGTTTCACAGTATTTGGCGTTGGTGGTGGTGGCGGTAATGCCGTACAGCACATGGCGCAATCTGATATCCAAGGTGTAAAGTTCGTTTGTGCAAATACAGACAAACAAGCCTTGGATAGCATGAACGCCCCATTCAAAATTCAATTGGGTGAACAAAGTACACGTGGTTTAGGTGCAGGCGCTAATCCAGAAGTGGGTCAAATCGCAGCGGAAGAAAGCCGTGAAGTGATTCGTCAGCATCTTGAAGGTACCGACATGGTGTTTGTCACTGCCGGTATGGGTGGTGGTACAGGTACAGGTGCTGCACCAGTGGTTGCAGAAGTTGCCAAAGAGATGGGCATCCTGACCGTAGGTGTGGTGACTACACCATTCAACTTTGAAGGCCGTCGTCGTCAAAAGTCTGCTGAAAAAGGGATTGATGCTTTAGAAGCACACGTTGATTCATTAATCATCATTCCAAACCAACGCTTACTTAGCGTTTATGGCGATATTTCAATGAAAGATGCCTATAAAAAGGCAGATGATGTATTGTTGAACGCAGTGCGCAGTATTTTTGATCTTGTGGTCAATCGTGGTCACATTAACCTCGACTTTGCTGACTTGAAAACTGCAATGAGTACGCGTGGTTATGCGATGATGGGTGCTGGCTTGGGTCGCGGTGAAGATCGTGCTCGTCAAGCAGCAGAGCAGGCGATCCGTAGCCCATTGCTTGATAATGTAAATATTATCAATGCAAAAGGTGTGTTGATCAACATCACGGGTGGTGATGACATTACCCTACGTGAAACTGAAATCATTACTGATGTAGTCAACCAAATCGTTGATTTGGATGAAGGTGAAATCTTCTACGGTACGGTATTCGATCCGGATGCGCGAGATGAGCTTCGTGTGACTGTTATTGCAACAGGCTTAACCCGTAATGCAAGTGAAGTTGATCAGAAAAGACGTACTGTAGTTTCACATGCACCGTCTGCTCAAGCAGCTCAGCAACCAGTGGATGAAGATGATGTTCCTGCGATCAGCAAACGTGCAAATACGGATGCACCAGTGGGCGCAACAGCAAGTTCTACGCCACGTTCATCGCCAATGAGCATTCAAGACTATCTGAAAAATCAACAGCGTAAATAATAAAATCATATATTTAGAGAAAGGGGGTAAGTAATTACCCCCTTTTTTATTTTTTTAAAATGGCAAAATATGCTAAGTTATATCGGTTTTTGCAAATGAAGTTGGTATGGCATGTTGAAACAACGTACTCTCAAACGTGTGGTGAAAGCGAGCGGTATTGGTCTGCACAGTGGTCAAAAGGTGCTGATTAATTTTGTTCCACATCATATTGATGGAGGTATTGTCTTTCGCCGTATCGACTTAAATCCCCCGATTGACCTTCCAGCCAATGCTTTATTGATTCAAGAAGCCTTTATGTGCTCGAATTTGGTCCGTGAAGATATCAAAGTCGGCACTATTGAGCATGTCATGAGTGCGATTGCAGGACTGGGGATTGATAATCTGATTGTTGAAGTCTCTGCATCCGAAGTACCGATTATGGACGGTAGTGCAGGGCCTTTTATTTATTTATTGATGCAAGGTGAATTGGCGGAGCAAGACGCGCCAAAGAAGTTCATTCGTATTTTAAAGCCTGTTGAGGCTTTAATTGACGACAAGAAGGCCATTTTTTCACCACATTCAGGTTTCCAGCTGAACTTTACCATCGACTTTGATCATCCTGCCTTTGCCAAAGAGTATCAATCCGCAACCATCGATTTCTCGACGGAAACTTTTGTCTACGAAGTGAGCGAAGCGCGAACTTTTGGCTTTATGAAAGATTTGGACTATTTAAAAGCCAATAATCTGGCTTTAGGTGCGAGCCTTGAAAATGCGATTGGTGTCGATGACACAGGTGTGGTCAATGAGGAAGGTTTGCGCTTTGCCGACGAGTTTGTACGTCATAAAATATTAGATGCTGTTGGAGACTTATATTTGCTTGGACATCAAATTATTGCCAAGTTTGATGGCTATAAATCGGGGCATGCGCTAAACAATCAGCTATTACGCAATGTTCAAAACGATCCAAGCAGCTATGAAATTGTAACATTTAATAACGAGAGTGATTGTCCAATTCCTTATGTGAGTGTGACATAAGTCATTGTCTTTTATTGCCTATGTTATATTATAACAAATGAATGTGAGAGTTTCGTCACATAAAACTAGTGTGTATTCCAACACTTAATATATGAAGTTTACTTTTTATTGCTTGCCAAACGTAGTAAAGCTTGGCTAAGCTTAGGGTCGCTCACATATTCAGCGGCGCTGCGCAATTGCTCTTGGGTCTCTGATGTTAGTGTTTTTGTTGGGGGAGAGGGTTCACGAGAGACAACTGTTTTGTTTCTTAACCGAACTTGAATTTTTCGTAATTCCTTGAGTCCTTCGAGCTGAGCTAACTGCGCAACATAGTGGCTTTGTAAATAGCTGAGTTGACTAATCATTGCTTGATTTTCACCAGTGATGATCAATACACCATGTTGATAACAAACAACCTGCCATTGCTCTGGTTGGGGCAGTAAAGGTTGAATAATTTTCGTAAGTTGTTTCCATTGTGTGACTTGCGTCGTCAGAAACGTTAAGTTTCCAGTTTTTATGTGTTGTCCTTTCTGTTGGAAAACGTTGTTAGGGTCAGACATAGAACTTCCTCGGAGGTGATGTGTCCATCTTAAGCGTTTGCTTCAGCTGTTATCAAGGAACAGATGATAAAGGAACGTTTGAAGGACGGTTTCAAGAGGTTTTTTATGCATCATACGCGTCGTATTTTACTCGCATTTTCGTTGGCTGCTTCAGCTGCTTCGGTTGCTTTCGCAGATTATCAGAACATTGGTCAAGCCACAGGTGATGACCGCTTAGAGCAATTATCAAAAACCTTAGCTCAAGGTTCTTATACTCATTCTGCTGATATGGATCTGCCAGCCGTATCGAATGTCTCAGTTAAATTACGTGAAAAAACCATTGAATTGAACAACGCAACGATCGAGAAGAAATATGGTCGTTCAGCGATTTCATCTCAAGACAATGCTCCTTCATTCTCTGCAAACACAGGTTATTCTTGGTTGGTGAGTCATCCATTGCAAGAAGGCCGTGTCAGCTCTTCTTGGGGTAACCGCACCCTATTAGGTTCAACACGTCATCACTCAGGTGTTGATCTTGCTGCACCTTCTGGTACGCCAATTTACTCAACTGGTCCTGGTGTTGTGACGAAGTCGGGTTGGGGTACAGGCTATGGTCAGTATGTCGAGATTGATCATGGTAATGGCTATATCACTCGTTATGCCCATGCATCACGTTTAATCGTGAATGCGGGTGATCGTGTGAGTGCTGGTGAGCATATTGCCAATGTTGGTTGTACAGGTCGTTGTACGGGCCCACATTTACACTTTGAAGTAGTCAAAGATGGTCAACGTAAAAATCCATCAACTTACTTAGCAATGTTGCCTTAATGTAATTTGTTAACAGTTGTATATAAATATTCAAAAAAATCGCCTTTATTGGCGATTTTTTATGTGTTTTGTTTCATTTAGGTCAATGACTATTTTGTCAGAAAATAATAAGGCGTTTTGCATTCATCTGGGGCAATAGTTCTATCACAGCAAAACATGATAAAAATAGGGTCGACAAATAACTTAAGGGAAAAGGTGAATTGTATGGCGTTTTATGGCGACTCTGACGCGCAAGAAACCCAAGAATGGCAAGAAGCATTTGATTCAGTATTACAACATATGGGCACGGAACGTGCTGCCTTCTTACTAGAAAAACTCTATCAACGGGCAATTGCGAAACATGTGCCAATCCAGCGCTTAAATACACCTTATCTCAATACCATTTCAGTTGAAGAACAACCAGCGATGCCTGGCGATCAGGATATGGAACGCCGTATCCGTGCCTTGATCCGCTGGAATGCCTTAGCGATGGTATTACGTGCCAATAAAACAGGCGATGACCTCGGTGGCCACCTTGCAAGTTTCGCATCATCTGCAACATTATATGATGTGGGTTTTAACCATTTCTTCCGCGCAAACAGCAATAACTTTGGCGGTGATATGATTTATTACCAAGGTCACTGTGCCCCTGGTATTTATGCGCGTTCGTTCTTGGAAGGACGCTTAACTGAAGATCAATTGAATAATTTCCGCCGTGAAGTGGGTGGCAATGGTCTTCCGAGTTATCCGCATCCCTATTTAATGCCTGATTACTGGCAGTTCCCAACCGTATCGATGGGTTTAGGCCCGATTATGTCGATTTACCAAGCACACATTCAAAAGTATTTGATGAATCGTGGTTTGATCAAAGAAGAAGATCGTAAAGTCTGGGCTTATCTTGGCGATGGTGAGATGGATGAGCCAGAAAGTACAGGTGCAATTTCACTTGCGGGTCGTGAAAAGCTTGATAACCTCATTTGGGTTGTGAACTGTAACTTACAGCGTCTCGATGGTCCTGTACGTGGTAACGGTAAAATTATTCAAGAATTAGAATCTTTATTCCGTGGTGCGGGCTGGCGTGTGATTAAAGTGGTGTGGGGCCGTCATTGGGACCCACTACTTGCGCAAGATAATTCAGGCGCTTTAAAAGCGGTCATGGAAGAAACAGTTGATGGTGAATATCAGCGCTATCAAGTGAAAGGTGGTGCGTATACACGTGAGAAATTCTTTGGCAAGTACCCAGAAGCTGCGGAACTGGTCAAAGATTTAAGTGATGAAGACATCGATAATCTTAACCGTGGTGGTCATGATCCGTACAAAGTTTTTGCTGCCTATGCAGAAGCAATGAAAGCCAAAGGTCAACCAACCGTTATTCTTGCGAAAACGGTTAAAGGTTATGGTCTGTCTGAGGAAATTGAAGCGGTGAACAAAACTCACCAAATCAAAAAAATGCAGATCGACTCTTTGAAATATGTACGTGACCGTTTTAACCTGCCATTTACAGATGACAAGTTAGAAGAACTCCCATTCTACCGCCCAAGTGAAAACTCTCCAGAAATGAAGTACATGAAGGCACGTCGTGAAGCATTAGGGGGTTACCTACCAGCACGTCGTCGTGAGAGTGACACTTTAGCGATTCCTGAACTCTCTGTATTTGATGCGGTATTAAATGGTTCAGGCGGTAAAGAACAATCGACCACGATGCTGATGGTTCGTTTAATTGCGGCTTTACTGAAAGAAAAAGCAATTAAAGACCGCGTCGTGCCAATCGTTCCAGATGAAGCGCGTACTTTTGGTTTAGAAGGGATGTTCCGTCAGCTTGGTATTTATGCGGCACACGGTCAAAAATATACCCCAGAAGACCAAGAACAGTTAATGCATTACCGTGAAGCAAGTGATGGTCACATGCTTCAAGAAGGAATTAACGAAGCGGGTGCGATGAGTGCGTGGGCTGCATTGGCAACCAGTTATTCAACCAATAACTTGCCGATGATTCCAATGTATATGTACTACTCAATGTTTGGTTTCCAACGTATTGGTGACATTGCCTGGGCTGCTGGTGATGCGCAGGCACAAGGTTTCTTACTCGGTGCGACTGCTGGCCGTACCACATTGAACGGTGAAGGTTTACAGCACCAAGATGGCCATTCACATATCTTGGCGAACACCATTCCAAACTGCGTATCTTATGATCCATGTTTTGGTTATGAATTGGCTGTGATCGTACACGACGGTTTACAACGTATGTATGTGAACCAAGAGCGAGTGTTCTATTACTTAACCGTAATGAATGAAAACTACGAGCATCCTGCAATGCCAGAAGGCGCTGAGGAAGGCATTAAACGTGGTATGTACTTGTTCGAAAAAGATGAAAAAGCCACTGTGCAATTATTGGGCTCAGGTGTAATCCTTCGTGAAGTGATTAAAGCGGCGAAAATCTTGCGTGATGAATACCAAATCCACTCAAACGTGTGGAGCGTCACCAGCTTCAATGAGTTGTCGCGTGATGGCATGGCATGTGAAGAATACAACCGCTTACACCCGCTCACTGAAGAAGTAAAAGAATCTTGGGTATCTAAACAGTTACGTGGTACAGAAGGTATCGTGGTTTCTGCGACGGACCATATGCGTGCGTACAGTGAACAGATCCGTGCATATCTTCCAGATGGTCGTCCATTTGTTGCATTAGGTACTGATGGTTATGGACGTTCAGATACACGTGCAAACTTACGTAGTTTCTTTGGTGTTGATGCTGCGCATATCGTGGTTGCGACATTGAAAAAATTAGCGGACGAAGGTGAAGTTGAAAACCGTTTGGTGAAAGACGCAATTTCTAACTTTGAGTTAGATACGGACCGTCCAGTGGCATGGGCGCCACAAGCACATCCAGAAGTTCAGGCAGTTGCTGAATACCATGAAACGCAAACAGGTGAGGGGAAATAATCATGCAAATCCAAGCACCTGATATTGGCGTAGATAAAGCACTGGTTGCAGAAATCTTAGTCAAAGTAGGCGACCATGTTGCAGTTGACGATAGCCTTCTGGTTTTAGAATCAGATAAGGCAACGGTAGAAGTACCAAGTACTGCGGCAGGTATCGTGAAAAGTATTCTGGTTCAACAGGGCGATGAAGTCACTGAAGGCGTCGCATTGATTGAATTAGAGTCTGAGTCTGCTGCTGAAACATCTAAGAACGAAGCACCGACGCAAGAAGCGCCAAAAGCCGAAGCAAAAGCTGTCGAAGCTGAAACAAAAGCGCAACCAGTTGCTGCTCCAGCAGCGACTTCAAGCCAGATTGTGGATGTAAAAGTTCCAGATATTGGTGTAGAAAAAGCCTTGGTTGCAGAAGTGCTGGTCAAAGTCGGTGATCAGATTGAACCTGAACAAAGTATTGTAGTGGTTGAATCGGACAAGGCGACGGTAGAAGTCCCAAGTTCGGTTGCGGGGATTGTGGAAGCGATCCAGATTAAAGAAGGCGACAGCATCAAAGAAGGCGTGGTATTGATTCAGGTCAAGACTGCGAGCGCTGCAACGTCATCTGAACCACAAGCAGCCCTAGCTCAAACAGAAGCGCCAGTCGCAACTACAGAAGCACCAGCTGCAACAAATACCTCAACAGGTAATGTTGAAATTGAAGTACCTGATCTAGGTGTAGAAAAAGCTCTTGTTTCAGAAATTCTAGTCAATGTCGGTGATCGCGTTGAAGCTCAACAAAGCCTATGCGTGGTTGAGTCAGATAAGGCGTCGGTTGAAGTGCCAAGTTCAGTAGCAGGGATTGTGAAAGCAATCCATGTGTCTGCGAATCAAGAAGTGCGTCAAGGCGTGGCTTTGGCAACGATTGAGGTCAGTGGTCAGGCCGCTGCACCAGCATCTGCACCAAAAGCTCAAGCTCATTCGGCACCAGCAGCAACGACAGCTCCAGCAAAACCACAAGCAACCGTGACAGCGGCACCAAGTGAGCCTGCGCAAGCTGAGAAGTTGACTAAACAGCAAGAAGCTGACAATGCAAAAGTCTACGCGGGTCCAGCCGTGCGTAAACTGGCACGTGAGTTAGGCGTGGTTCTTGGACAAGTGAAAGCATCAGGTGAGCACGGCCGTGTGATGAAGGACGATGTCTTTGCCTATGTGAAAACACGTCTGACTGCACCACAACCGGCTGTAGTAACCCAAGCGGCAGCAGTTGCTTCAGGCTTACCGAAGTTGCCAGACTTTAATGCATTTGGTGGTGGTGAAGTGAAAGCGATGACGCGTTTACAGCAAGTGTCTGTACCGCAATTGTCATTGAACAACTTCATTCCACAAGTGACGCAGTTTGACTTGGCGGATATTACCGAGCTTGAAGCATGGCGTGGTGAGCTGAAAGATGGCTTTAAAAAGCAAGGCCTTAGCCTGACTATCTTGGCCTTTATTGCCAAAGCGGTTGCGCACTTGTTAAAAGAAGAGCCGTATTTTGCTGGGCATTTGGCTGATGATCAGAAGTCGGTGCTATTGCGTAACGAAATTCATATGGGTATTGCAGTTGCAACCCCAGATGGTTTAACAGTGCCTGTATTGCGCAATCCTGATCAAAAATCAATTAAGCAAATTGCAGCAGAATTGGCTGAACTCAGCCAAAAAGCCCGTGATCGTAAATTGTCACCGAAAGATCTACAAGGTGCCAATTTTACCATTACCAGCTTGGGTAGTATTGGTGGTACCGCATTTACGCCGTTGGTCAATTGGCCGCAAGTCGCGATTTTGGGTATCTCACCAGCGACCATGCAACCTGTGTGGAATGGTAAAGACTTTGATCCGCGCTTAATGTTGCCATTATCATTGTCTTATGACCATCGTGTGATTAATGGTGCGGATGCAGCACGTTTTACCAATAAGTTGACCAAGTTACTCAAAGACATTCGTAGCTTATTGCTCTAATCGCTTTTTGAATTTAGAAAACCTCGCTTTGGCGGGGTTTTCTGTTTTTAGGCTGAATAAAATATGAATAGATGTATGTTATGTTGAACTTAAAATAAATTTTCATTGCTGAAGGAGCAGGGATGTTGGTGATTTATCGGGTGATGCTGCCTTTATTGCTGATTGTTTTTGTGGCGATGGGCTTGTGGGTCAGCTTCTTACATTTTCCATGGGATTGGGTGATGTATGTGGTGATGGGAGTTGAAGTGCTGCTTGCGACTGTCGTCATGGCGATGGAATATCAAGCCCAAGATGTGGGTGGAGCGAGTGGCTGGGGGAGCTTTGGTTTTCTGGGCTTAAGTGCTTATTTGGCGTTTTTACTTGGTTGTCTGCGTGTGTTGATCTGGAGTTACCAAAAATTTTGGGTTTAACCATTCAAAAGCATTTTATTGTTTGCTAGAATAGTTTCACTTCATTGGGGAGTAGCCGCTCTTTACGCAAAGTAAAGAGGTGATGATCAACATAATTGTTCAACCGAACATGGTCATCATAGCAAAGAACCAAGAACAGCTTCTCAGCTGTGCTTTTGTTGGCAAGACCTTTGATTTACCACTCTGCATCAATCTATTTGATTTTGGCTAGCAGGAGGGGTAGGTCATCGGTATATTTTGCTAGCCAGAGCATTCAACTATGTATGAATTTCTCATTTCCACCTCAATTGTTGCCCTTGCTGAAATGGGTGATAAAACGCAATTACTCGCTCTCTTGCTTGCAGCACGTTTCCGTAAACCGATTCCGATTTTAATTGCCATCTTACTGGCCACTACGATTAACCATGGTATTTCTGCTGTCTTGGGACAATGGATTACCACCGTACTCAGTCCTGAAATTCTATTATGGATTTTGGCGCTTGGATTTATTGGTATGGCAATCTGGATGCTGATTCCAGATGAATTGGGAGATGAAACTGAAAACATCAATAAATGGCAGAAATTTGGGGTATTTGGTGCCACCTTCATCTTATTCTTCTTGGCTGAAATTGGCGATAAAACCCAGATTGCAACCGTGGCTTTAGCGGCACGTTTTGATAGTGTGTTCTGGGTGATGTTAGGTACCACATTTGGGATGATGCTTGCCAATGCCCCTGCGGTATTTATTGGTAATAAGCTGGCGGATAAATTGCCGATTTCATTAATTCATAAAATTGGCGCCGCGATTTTCTTGATTGTGGGTATTTCAACTTTAGTGCAGCATTATTTCTTCTAAATGATTCGAATTTAAAATCAGTCCAGACCCATCCAACAGTGATGGGTCTTTTTTATAAATTATGATAAAAGTCCAATATTTGATTGAAACATGAACTAAATCCCATTATTTTATTATGGAATTAAAAATATTTCATATTTAAAGATTTTTTCTGGGGTGGTTATGAGTTTTGAACGGACAACATCGCAAATATTGTTTGATAATGGCACACATAAATGCATTAGTTTTACCAGTTTGGTTAAAGGGGAAGGTATTCAGGCCAATCAATTTTTAATTATTGATCATGAACGTGCCGCTGTCTTAGATCCGGGTGGCGATCTGACGTATGTTCCTTTAACCATGGAACTCAATCGCTATACCAAATTGAAAAATCTCGACTATGTCATGGCCTCGCATCAAGACCCTGACATTATTACCTCAATGCCGCGCTGGTTGGTGTATACCGATGCCAAAGTAGTGGCTTCTAAGCTGTGGGCACGGTTTTTACCGCATTTAAATTCAGCTTTTATGAGTGAGCGTATGAAGGGGAATTGGGAAGATCGTCTGATTGAACTGTCCGATACAGGGCAAATTATTCCTTTGGGCGAGTCTGCGATTGTTGCAGTGCCTGCACATTTTCTGCATTCCGTTGGTAATTTCCAGTTTTATGATCCAACTGCCAAAATCCTATTTTCTGGGGATATGGGGGCTTCGATCGTTGATGATGCAAGCCTACCGATTACAGATTTTGAAACACATATCAAAAAGATGAAAGGTTTCCATCAGCGCTATATGTGTTCTAATAAGGTGATCCGTTTGTGGGTCAATATGGTTCGCCAAATGGATATCGACATGATTGTGCCGCAACATGGAACCGCTTTTGTTGGTAAACAGATGATCAATCAATTTCTAGACTGGATCGAAACGCTGGAATGTGGCGTAGATTTGATGAATGAATATGTTTTTAGTTTACCGACTGAAATGAGCTAAATTTCTGAGTCCGGAAAATGACTGGGAAATACATAAATCGCTGATTGAGCACGCTTGTCGCCATCAATAAATTTTCTTAGGATTCATTAGATAAAGGATTGAATTTGATAACGAGAATTTTAAGAAAATGTTGTCTCAAATTGCGACACCAGATGCGTGTGTCAGTTGTGGTGCGTGCTGTGCAAATTACCGTGTTTCTTTCTATTGGGCTGAGGCAGAACGGATCCCTGAGCACATGGTTGAACCACTTACAGCCGTCTATTCCTCTATGAAGGGAACCAATCAAGCACAAGTCAAATGTGTGGCTTTGCAAGGGGAGGTGGGACAGCAAGTGAGCTGTTCCATCTACCCATTTCGGAGTTCAAGTTGCAAGGAAGTACAGATTGCCGATTCACATTGTAACAAAACACGGTTGGCGCACAACCTGATTCCGTTGGTCACGGTTGAGCAGCAGGCCTCTGAAAATAATGACAATTATGATCAGGTTTGCTAACAGGAATTATAGGATTCGGTAGGCATAAGTGTGCATCAGAAAGCTTTTTAAGCAACGCTTGAAATTATTTTCATCATAGAAAATGAAAATCACATCGAAATTTGTTTATAATAGCTCACGGAAATTACCAGTGAGATTGTTATGCTGACCATCGTTCAAGAAGCGCTAACCTTCGATGATGTCTTATTACTTCCTGCCTACTCAACTGTTCTCCCAAAAGATGTCTCCTTAAAGACACGTTTAACTCGCGGAATTCAACTTAATATCCCTCTCGTTTCTGCTGCAATGGATACAGTGACTGAATCACGTATGGCAATTGCGATGGCGCAAAATGGCGGTATTGGTATTTTGCACAAAAACATGGATATCGCAGCGCAAGCCGCTGAAGTTCGCCGTGTGAAAAAATTTGAAGCTGGTATGGTGAAAGACCCAATCACTGTTGGCCCTGAAACAACAGTGCGTGAGCTGATTGCGATTACCCAAGCGAATAACATTAGCGGTGTGCCTGTTGTAAAAGATGGCAAAGTGGTGGGTATTGTCACGGGTCGTGATACACGCTTTGAAACCAATCTTGAACAACCTGTAAGCAACATCATGACCGGTCAAGACCGTCTCGTGACTGTTCGTGAAGGCGAGTCTAAAGAAAATATCCAAGCATTATTGCAAAAACACCGTATTGAAAAAGTTTTGGTTGTTGGTGAGAACCATGAGCTTAAAGGCTTAATTACCGTAACTGACTTCCGTAAAGCTGAAAGCTATCCAAACAGTTGTAAAGATGATTTGGGTCGTTTACGTGTTGGTGCTGCGGTCGGTACAGGTGCTGAAACACCAAGCCGTGTCGAAGCTTTGGTCGATGCAGGTGTAGATGCGATTGTGGTGGATACTGCCCATGGTCATTCAGCTGGTGTCATTGAACGTGTACGCTGGGTTAAAGCAAACTACCCGCAAGTTCAAGTGATTGGCGGTAACATTGCGACTGGTGATGCAGCATTGGCATTGCTTGATGCAGGTGCAGATGCTGTGAAAGTCGGTATCGGCCCTGGTTCAATCTGTACCACACGTATTGTGGCAGGTATTGGTATGCCACAGATTTCTGCAATTGATAGTGTTGCAAATGCACTGAAAGATCAAATTCCTTTGATTGCAGATGGTGGTATTCGTTTCTCTGGCGATATGGCGAAAGCAATTGGCGCAGGTGCGAGCACGATTATGGTCGGTTCACTCCTCGCTGGAACAGAAGAAGCACCAGGTGAAGTTGAATTCTTCCAAGGCCGTTACTACAAAGCATACCGTGGTATGGGTTCATTGGGTGCAATGGCGGGCGTATCTGGTTCTGCTGACCGTTACTTCCAAGATGCTAAAGCAGGTGCGGAAAAGTTGGTACCAGAAGGCATCGAAGGTCGAGTGCCATACAAAGGTCCAATGGGTAACATCGTACATCAAATGATGGGTGGTTTACGTTCATCAATGGGTTATACGGGTTCATCTGTGATTGAAGATCTTCGTCAAAATGCAAAATTTGTGAAAATTACTTCAGCAGGCATGTCAGAATCACATGTTCATGACGTGACAATTACCAAGGAAGCGCCAAACTATCGAGTTGGTTGATTTTTGGTAATTTTGTTGACAGAAAAACCGTCAGTCCACTGACGGTTTTTTCGTTTTGGTGTAAAGTGAATCAGATGAAGAAAGATATGGTTCCACACCATATAAAAGATAAGAAAGTGAGTAAAAGATGAGCTATTTTGGTACTGATGGAATTCGCGGCAAATTTGGGCAAATGCCAATTACCCCAGAGTTCGCATTAAAACTTGGCTTTGCTGCAGGGAAAGTATTAAAAAGAAATAGTCCTAAAAATAAACCGATTGTGGTGTTGGGGAAAGACACACGTTTATCTGGTTATATTTTAGAAGCGGCTTTACAGGCAGGTCTGAATGCTGCGGGTGTTTATGTACATTTATTGGGCCCGCTTCCAACACCTGCCATTGCACATTTAACTCGCGCATTACACGCACATGCTGGGATCGTGATTTCAGCATCACATAACCCTTATTTTGATAACGGCATTAAATTTTTCTCAAGTGCAGGTAAGAAGTTACCTGATACTTTGCAAGATGAAATCAATCAGGAACTCGAAAAAGACTTAGTGATTGAAGACACTGCAAACTTGGGTAAAAGTGTTCGTGTAAAAGATGCTAATGGTCGTTATATCGAATTCTGTAAATCAACTTTCCCGTACCACTTTGACTTACGTAATTTAAAAATCGTAGTGGACTGTGCCAATGGCGCAGCGTATAGCGTGGGGCCTTCGGTATTCCGTGAATTAGGTGCCAAAGTTATTCCATTATTTAACGAACCTGATGGTTTAAATATCAATGAAAACTGTGGTTCAACCCACCCAGAACAACTACAAAAAGCAGTGCTAGAACATCAGGCAGATGTTGGTATTGCTTTTGACGGAGATGCTGATCGTGTGGTCATGGTGGATAAAAATGGTCAATTGATTGATGGTGACCATATTCTTTATATTCTTGCGACACAGGCGAAGAATAAGCCAGCGGGTGTTGTAGGTACCGTGATGAGTAATATGGCTCTCGAGTTGGCCCTAGAACAAGCTAAGGTTGGCTTTGTTCGTGCTAAAGTTGGTGATCGCTATGTATTGCAAGCCCTAGAAGAAAAGAATTGGGTCACAGGTGGTGAGCCTTCAGGTCATATTCTCACTTTGGATAAGAGCACAACAGGTGATGCGATTATTGCAGCGTTACAAGTGTTGACCGTGATGGTAGAACAAGGCAAAGCACTGCATGAGTTGGTTGAAGGTTTTGTGTTATTCCCGCAAGTACTGGTCAATGTTCGTCTACAACACATGATTGATCCATATTCAATTCCAGCTTTGGTTGCAGAATTTGAAAAGGCTGAACAGCAATTGAAAGGTCGTGGTCGTTTGTTGATTCGTAAGTCAGGTACTGAGCCTGTGATTCGTGTCATGGTGGAAGGTGATCAGCAGCAAGAGGTTGAGGCTTTGGCGAATCATTTAGCAGATGCAGTACGCGCTCAAGCCCAAGCTGCTTAAGGGGGAGCCATATGAGTGATGTCATTAAAGACCTGAGTGAGCTGCGTTTGAGCTATGAGCAGGGTGAATTACATGAAGCCCAGATCAGCGTACAGCCGCATTTACAGTTTTTGAATTGGTTTAATCATGCATTAGCTGCCAATTTACATGAACCCTATGCAATGTCATTAGCCACGGCAAATGCTCAAGGGCGTCCGCATGTGCGTACCGTATTATTACGTGGTGCGACAGAAGCAGGTTATGATTTCTATACCAATTATGACAGCCAAAAGGGTTTAGACTTAGCTGACAATCCGTATGCTGAACTGCTGTTTTACTGGCCAAGTTTAGAGCGCCAGATCCGCATTGGCGGCAAGGTCATCAAGATTTCTGAACAAGAATCGACGGATTACTACCATAAACGCCCGCGTGACAGTCAGATTGCTGCGCATATCAGTACTCCACAAAGCGGGGTGATTGAAAGTCGTGAGTTATTGCAACAACGCTTTCAAGCGCTGCAAGCTCAGGCTCAAGATGAACTGGATAAGCCTGAATTTTGGGGAGGTTATCGCTTAGAAGCAGATTATTATGAGTTCTGGCAGGGGCGACCAAATCGCTTACATGATCGTTTAAGTTATGAAAAACAAAACGATCTTTGGACTATACAACGTTTGATGCCATAAATGACGCAGATTCAAATTCAAAAAAGACCACTGCTTACACGCCCTGAACAGTTTCAGGGCGTGCCTGCTTTTATTGCCGAAATTTTAGCAAGGCGTGGTGTGCAGTCTGAGCAAGAGCTGGAACTCAAACTCAAGCACTTGCTATCTCCAGAGCTTAAAGGCTTAGCAGATGCAGTTGCGTTGATCGATCAAGCGATTGATCAGCAAAAACAGATCGTGATTGTGGGAGACTATGATGCCGATGGCGCGACCAGTACCGCTTTAATGGTTCTTGTTCTGCAAGATATGGGAGCTAGAGTTGAATATCTGGTGCCTGATCGTTTTAAGTATGGTTATGGACTTACGCCCGCCATTGCTGAATTGGCAAAGCAGAGCTATCAACCAGATCTGTTGATTACGGTGGATAATGGTATATCGAGTCATGCGGGTGTGGACACGGCTCAAGCGTTAGGTATGCAGGTGATCATTACCGATCACCATTTAACCACCAAACCGACACCGAGTGCTGAGGCTGTGGTTAATCCGAACCAACTTGGTTGTGGGTTTTCAAGTAAGGCTTTGGCTGGGGTGGGCGTGGCTTTTTATGTATTGGCGAAATTGGCCAGTTCGCGCAGCCAGCAAGGCAAAAGCAGCAGTAAAGTGACCCAGTATCTCGACTTGGTCGCATTAGGGACTTATGCCGATGTCGCCAGTTTGGATTATAACAATCGTATCTTGATTGATGCCGGATTAAAGCGGATTCAGCAACATCAATGTCGTGCAGGTATTTTAGCCTTACTGGATATTGCAGGACGTGACGCAGCCAGTTTACGTGCACAAGATTTAGGCTTTGTAGTTGGTCCGCGAATCAATGCAGCAGGTCGAATGGAAAGCATGCGTATCGGCATTGAGTGTTTACTTGCGGCTGATATGGCAACCGCTTATCCGATTGCACAACAGTTGAATCAGCTTAATATCGAACGCCGTCAAGTTGAAACTGAAATGAAGCAGCAAGCACTGAGTGCATTGCAACATATTCAGTTAGAAACAGAGCATTTACCTGCAGCATTGGTAATGTTTGATGAACAATGGCACCAAGGTGTGATTGGCATTGTGGCTGGACGTTTAAAGGAGCAATTTCATCGTCCAAGTCTGGTATTTGCTCCAGATGAAGATGGGATTCATATTAAAGGTTCGGCACGGTCGATTGATGGGATTCATATTCGCGATACCATTGAGCAAGTTGCAGAACACTATCCACATCTGGTCAGTCATTTTGGCGGGCATGCTGCAGCCGCGGGTTTAACCCTGAAGAAAGAAAATTTTGCTGCATTCAAAACGGCTTTCACCCAAGCGATTGCCGAAATGGATGATGAATTATTCACGGCAACGTTATGGACTGATGGCGAGCTGGGTGATTCAGATTTACATTTAGGGACTTTGGATTGGATTGAGCAACTTGGGCCCTGGGGGCAGAAGTTTCCACTGCCTCAATTTGAGGGGCGGTTCAAAGTGATCGATTATCGTTGGCTTAAAGAGCAACATTTAAAACTCAAATTGGCGGTCGGGTCACATTCCATAGATGCGATTGCATTTAATGCGATGGACCGTTTTGAATTTAATCCAATGTTGGGTTATGTCGATTTGGTGTATACCTTGGAACGGAATGTCTTTAATGGCAACACCCGTCTACAATTGCAAATCGCTTATTTAAAACAATAAAAAATCCGCTCTGATGAGCGGATTTTTTTAATCGTTTACACTATTGATTAGAAGCGGACAGTACCGTTGAGACCATAAGAATCAACACCATCTGTTGTGGTATAACCGACGCCTAAAGCAAATTGTGGCGTAAAGAATTTTTGCGCGTGAATATTGAAAACACTGTCTGAATCATCAGCGGTAGAATCTGCAAATGAGATGCCGACACTGAGGGTTGTATCCAAATAAAGATCAGCACCTAGGCGATAGGTTGTTTCATCACCGATATAGCTCAGTGCTTCAAAGTTGGTATAGTAACCGCCAATCTGCGAAACATATTTCGCGCGTAAAGAAACAGCGGTATTGTCATTTTCGCCAGACACAATTGCAGCGTTTGAAAGTGTATTGCTAAAGCCGTATTGCGCAACCTGAACTGGATTTAGGCTATCCGATAAATCTGCAACACCCACTGCTAGGAGTAATCCATTGATTGGTAAGAAACCTGCTTCAAGACTATAGCCATCACCATTTTCGGAATGAGAGCCTAAGCCATTAATTGTTGCTTTGACATTGGTACGATGTAAGGCACCAGAAAGATAAAATTGTGAGTTAGGGACGTAGAACTCACCTTGAAGGCCGATAATATTGAATTGTAAGTCACCGAGATCTTCGTCATCTTTCAGTTTGCTATAGGCATAGCCGCCACCGATATTCGATGCCTTATCTAAGAAAGCAGCTTCTGCTAAGGGTGCATTACGGGTTTGTACAGGGTTAAAATAATATTTACCGCTGATGACTGCACTGTTGCCTTTCCCATCATCCATGTTGATATGTTCATATGCACCGTTGGCTTCAGTTTGATAAGCATGGGCATTGATGGCAAAGCAAGCACTTATGAGTGTCGCAAGAAGACTTAGTTTTTTCATTCGAATTTCCCCCGATTAAAAATAATACATATTTTGTTACACGAAGTAGTGTATTCAAAAATAGCTAAGCGTCAATTCTTAAATACAGGATTAAGCTGGGGAAAAACAAAAGTGGAGGATTGAAAATGATAAGAAAATGGGGAGCAATAAAAAACGCCCTGAATGATTCAGGGCGTTTCCGATGTTACAAACTTCTGTTCAAGTCTTAGAAGCGGTATGCGCCACGAATACCGAATGAAGTGTAGTCATTATCAATATATGATTTATCGTTACCGAAGCCTACACGACCTTCTAAACTCACTTGTTGGTTGAAGAATTTCTTCGCAGAAATACCCCATTCATTTGAGTTGATGAAAGTGTTGTCATAATCAAGCTTCTGATAATCAACACCAACGCTTAAAGTTTTGTCGATGAAGTAATCACCTTTTAACTTCACTTCTTTATTGTCACCAAAAGCAGTATATGCTTCTAAGTTCACGTCATTTTGACCAACTTTAGTCACATACTTGGCACGAAGTGTTGGGCTAGTTTCACGGTCGCCATCTTTCACGTCAACAGTTTTCGCACCCGCAGCAACCAATAAACCTGGTGCTGGTAAGTAACCGACTTCTGCTGAGTAATGGTTGATTTTTAATTTGTCTTCGTCAGTTGCATATTTAGAATTCGGTTTGATTTCTTCACGGCCAATATTACCGCTTAAATAGAAATCGCTGTTTGGAACAAAGTATTCAATACCTGCGCCATATTGGTTGTTTTTGAATGCATCATCTTTTTCATGCGCGTATTGTGCTTTTACATTGCTCGCACGGTCAAGGAACGCTGCTTCTGCAAGAGGTGCATTACGTGTTTGTACTGGGTTAAAGTAATATTTGCCGTCTACGCTGAAACGATCATTGTCACCAAAACGATCTTGGTCTTTATAGGTATAAGAACCACCTACCTCAGCTTGATAAGCATGAGCAGTTCCTGTTACTGCGATTGCAGATAAAAGTGCTGATGCAATTGCTAATTTTTTCATGGTTGTTTCCTCATTAAGATTTAAACCAAGTGTTAAACACTGATACATGTTTTGTTACAACTTGAGTCTAGAGTAATTTTCAATATCGTCAATCTTGATAAGGTAATCGAACAGTACGAATGTAATTGACTTGTAATTTTGACATTTTATCTTATTGATATTATTTAATAAAAAATCAATGTTTTGATTTATTAAAACTTAGGAGAGATTGTGTGTTTTAGTGTAATTGGTCTAATTTTTATACAAAAACTAGGGTCGCAGAAATCTGACTAAACATTTCAGGCATAAAATTAAGTAATTTAAAAAATCAATTTTAATAAATAAATGTATTCAAAATGACATAGCTGTGTCGACTAAAACAGTTATGTTAAAATAGTGGATTAAGTGAAAAAATAGTGTGAGAAAAGACGCGTGGAAATTAATCCGTATTTAATTCAATTGAAAGACTTATCTGATCGTAGCCAAACACTACGGGGGTATCTTTGACTACGATCTAAAAGCTGAGCGTTTAGAAGAAGTTTTAAGAGAATTAGAAGACCCTGCGATTTGGAATGATCAAAGCCGTGCTCAGGCCATCGCAAAAGAAAAGGGCAGTTTAGAAAACACATTAGGTGTATTTGATCGTCTTGCTGAACAGTTGGATGATGCCAAAGCCATGCTTGACCTTGCGGTTGAAGCGGATGATGAAAGTTTATTGTTGGATGTTCAAGCAGAATTAGACAGTGCTGAACAGGCCTTAGGTAATCTTGAATTCCGCCGTATGTTTAGTAATCCAATGGATCCAAATCCATGCTTCCTTGAAATTCAATCTGGTTCAGGTGGTACTGAAGCACAGGATTGGGCGTCGATGTTATTGCGTATGTATTTACGCTGGATCGAACGCCATGGCTTTAAAGCTGAATTGATGGAAGTGTCAGATGGTGATGTGGCTGGGATTAAATCAGCAACCATCCGTGTAGATGGTGAGTTTGCCTATGGTTGGTTACGTACCGAAAGTGGCGTACACCGTTTAGTGCGTAAGTCACCATTTGACAGTAACAACAACCGTCATACTTCATTCTCTGCGGTATTTATCTCCCCTGAGATTGATGACAATATCGAAATTGATATCAATCCATCTGATGTTCGTACCGATACTTACCGTGCTTCGGGTGCGGGTGGTCAGCACATTAACAAAACTGATTCTGCAGTTCGTTTAACTCACGCACCGACTGGTATTGTGGTGGCGTGTCAGAACCAACGTTCACAACATGCCAACCGTGACCATGCGTGGAAGCAATTGCGTGCCAAGCTCTATGAGTTAGAGATGAGCAAACGTAATGAAGCTGCTCAAGCCTTAGAAGACTCGAAGTCAGATATTGGTTGGGGAAGTCAGATTCGCTCGTATGTCCTCGATGACTCACGTATTAAAGACTTACGAACAGGTGTGGAAAATTCCAATACCAAAGCAGTGTTAGATGGTGACTTGGATAAGTTCATCGAAGCAAGTTTGAAACAAGGTTTATAAGTTTTAATCCAATTAAAACGGCAATCTCGTTCAGCATCGGTCAGTTAATCGAAAAAATATGATATTAATATCGAAAAAAATGGATATTAATATTTAAAAAGTTCGATATACTGGTTTCAGGTGCTGAACAAAGCGTTGCCGCTTGAGAAACGTGGTGAGTCTATGGATATTGATGTTATAAGCAAAGCCTTAGCCAATCCATTACGTCGAGAGATTTTGCAATGGCTAAAAGAGCCTGAGCAATTTCTACCCGTTGAGCAATGTGGTGGTAGTTTTGAACGGGGCGTATGTGCAGGGCACATCGAACGTTTAGGAAAAGTTGCACAATCGACCATGTCGAATCATTTGTCTGTATTGCAACAGGCAGGTTTGATTAAGGTTGAGAAATATGGACAGTGGTCTTATTTCACGCGCAATGAAGCTTTGATTCAGCAATATATCGAACATTTAAAACAAGCACTTTAAATCGAAGAAGTGTAAGTTGAGGCGATCATGGCTGAACTAAATTCTACTTTGCAAGTAGGTGATTTCACGATTAAAAACCGCTTGGTTTTAGCTCCTTTAACGAGAGCGCGTAGTGGTGCGCAGCGTATTCCAAACGATTTGATGGTGGAATATTACCAACAACGTGCCAATGCGGGCTTAATTATTACCGAAGCAACCGTGATAAGCCCAAAAGCAGCGGGATATGCCAATACGCCAGGTTTGTGGTCACAAGAACAAGCGCAGGCATGGCATAAAATTGTTGAAGCCGTACACGCACAAGGTTCAAAAATTGTGGTTCAGCTGTGGCATGTCGGTCGTATTTCACATCCAGACTTATTGGATGGTGATACACCTGTGGCACCTAGTGCGATTCAACCTGCGGGTGAAGTGAGCTTACTTCGTCCCAAGCGTCCTTTTGTGACACCACGTGCTTTATCGCATGAAGAAATTCAAGAAATTGTCGCGCAATATAGAAATGCCGCTGAACAGGCCAAAGCTGCTGGTTTTGATGGTGTGGAATTACACGCAGCCAATGGTTATCTGATTGATCAATTCTTACAAAGTAGCACCAATCATCGTGATGATGAATACGGCGGTTCAATTGAAAACCGTGCGCGTTTATTACTACAAGTTGTCGATACCTTCATCGAAGTATGGGGTGCTGGTCGAGTCGGCGTACATCTTGCCCCACGTGGCGACTCACATGATATGGGCGATGAAAATCCAGTAGCAACGTTTGGTTATGTGGTTGAGCAATTAGATCAACGCAATATTGGCTTTATTTTCACGCGTGAATATGAAGCTGCAGATAGTGTATTACCGAAACTTCGTTCGAAATTTAAAGGCGTGTGGATTGCCAATGAAGGTTTAACCGCGGATTCTGCGAAACGTATTTTGGCGACAGACCAAGCCGATGCAGTCTCATTTGGTAAACAATATATTGCCAATCCAGATTTGTTTGAACGTTTGCAACATGATTTGCCTTTAAATCCGCTTCAACCACAAACTTTATATGGTGACGGTGCTGAGGGTTATACTGATTATCCTGCCTTTGAGCAGTTAGAAGCTTAATCTGTTTTAAAACTTAAAAAATGACTCATGTGATTTACCAAAATCGCATGAGTTTTTGTTTTAAATTCCGCATAATGAGCAGCAATCACATTGTCAATTATGGTCTCGGATGGCGCAGAACACAGTAGCACAGCAAACACCGTTTTGGTATAACGTTCTACTGGCTTGTATCAAGCCGTTGTACCGCTGGAAAATCAAACAACGGGCTGAAAGTGATGCGCTGTTTCAACAGGAATGTATTGAGCGTTTTGGGCCGTTTCAGCCTCCTAAAAATTTAGATGCGATTTGGTTCCATGCGGTATCTGTTGGTGAAACCAACGCGGCTCAACCTTTAATAGAACATTATTTAAAATTAGGCCATCCAGTTTTAGTGACCAATACCACCAAGACAGGGCAAGCGCGTGCCAAATCCCTATTTTTAAAAGCCCCTTATCTCGATTTATTTCAGGCGGTATATTTGCCTGTCGATCAAAAAGCATTATTAAAACAATTTTTTAATCTGTATCAACCGCGACTATTGGCATTGGTTGAAACAGAGATCTGGCCAAATCTTATTGCCCAAGCAAAACAGCAACAGATTCCCTGTATTTTATTGAATGCGCGTCTTTCCGAAAAATCGGCCAAAGGTTATGGCAAGGTCCGTCGTTTAACTCAACCGATGCTGCAACAACTCACTTGGCTATTGGCACAAGATGTGTCAACGCAGCAACGTTATGTTGAATTAGGTTTAGAACAAGCCAAAAGTCAGGTGGTTGGCAATATTAAATTTGATATTTCAGCACCAGAACAGTATCTGCAACAAGCACAGCAGTTGAAACAAGATTGGCAATTGGCTGATCGTCAGATTATTACTTTGGCCAGTACGCATGCGCCCGAAGAACAAAGTTTACTCAAACAATTGCAGTCACATTTAAATTCAAATCCGAATTTGCTCTGTATTGTGGTGCCGCGTCATCCAGAACGTTTTGATGAGGTATACCAAGTTTGCCAAAGTTTAAATTTAAAAACTCAACGCCGTAGTCTGCAGCAATCTATCCAAGTGGATACCCAAGTCTTCCTTGCGGATAGTATGGGTGAAATGTGGCTCTGGTATGCCTTGAGCCAAGCCTGTTTTGTTGGTGGTTCATTGAATGAGCCAGGCGGTGGGCATAATATTTTAGAGCCGATGGTGTTGAATGTACCGACAGTGATTGGTCCGCGTTATTTCAATTTTCAAACCATTGTGGATGAGTTTGTGGGTCAGCAAGGGATTCTGATTGGAGAGGATGCAGCACAGGTGGGGCAGCAATTATTAGCCTGCCTAGGGGCTGATGCACAGACTCAGCAACTGGTTACGCAGGCTCAGCGGGTTCTACAAGCAAATAAAGGCTCACTACAGCAGCATATTCAGTGTCTTGATCACTATTTACAGCAAACCGTATCGTCATGAATATCGTTTTACTTGAAACCGAACAGTGTGCTTCAGCGGATGTATGGCAAATTAGCCAGCCCAGACAATTACAGCATTTAGCTCAGCACTTACAGCTTAATGTTGGCGATACCTTAAAAGTGGGGATTCGTGCAGGTCAGCGCTACTTAACTGAGGTGGTCGCTATCAGCGAAGAATGCATTAGGGTTCGTCCAGTTCAAACTGAAGCGGTTCCTGCAAAGCTTCCCGTGCATCTAATTCTGGCCTTGCCACGTCCTAAAGTATTACGTCGCATCATTATGGATGCGGTGACATTGGGGGTGGAACGGATTAGCCTGATTCATAGTTATCGCGTAGATAAAAGCTATTGGCAAACCCCGTTTTTACAGCAACTGAATGATTATGTGACTTTGGGTTTAGAACAGGCTGGCGATACCATTGCACCCGAAATCCAGCTGTATAAACGCTTTAAACCTTTTGTTGAAGATGTTTTACCGACGTTGATCAGCGCAGAACAGCCAGCTTATGTGGCGCATCCTTATGCAGAGCAGCAAATGCCGTATGCAATTCAACAGCCTTGTAGTTTGATCGTTGGCCCAGAGGGAGGATTTATTCCTTATGAGGTCGATCTACTCATAAAAAACGGCTGCCAAGCGATGAGCTTAGGCAACCGAATTTTGCGAACTGAAACAGCCGTATCGAATATTTTAGGGCGATTATTTGTCTAAAGCATCGCTCAGCTCAGATTGATCACCACGATAGACTTTGACTTCCTGCACTGGATAAGGAATTGAAATTCCTTTTTCATCAAAAGCAGTCACCACCAATTCTTGGATTTCACTGATAGAGGCTGAGGTGGTGGTTTCAGTGGTATTGACCCACCAGCGTACTGTTAAATTAATTGAGAAGTCTGCCAGTGCGGTAACGTTGACCGAGAAGCCGGGTTGACTCAGTACATTTAAATTACGATCCAGAATATCGAGAATAATCTTCTTGGCTTTTTGCATGTCATCTTCATAGCCAATACCGACCACAAACTCACAACGACGACGTTGATAGGCATTGTTGACTGTGACTGCACTGGTGTACACCGTGGCATTGGGAATTACGATACGGCGGCCATCAGGTGAACGTAAGAAGGTTGCTCGGATTTGAATATCCTCGACGTTTCCTTCCAAGCCATTGACGACAATATCATCCCCGATACGAAACGGTTCGCTGATTAAAATCAGAATCCCTGACAGTAAGTTTTGAAAAATATCTTTGAAAGCAAAACCGATCGCAACCGAACCAATACCGAGTGCACCAATCAATTGACTTGGGGTAAAGCCCGGGATGGCAATCACCAACGCAATCAAGAAGCCAAAGAAGATAATAAAGGTACTACCGACCCGATTCAGTACCAATACTAGGTTTTGGCGGGTATAGCTGCGATTTTCTAAAGTCTTGCGAATAAAGAGCTTAAACAACTTGGTGAGTAACCAAAAGATAATGAAAACTGTAATTGCGATACCGATATAGGGAATACGCTCCCAAAAGCTGTCCATGATTTTATCAATGGTGGTATAGGCATCGTGATACTTTTCAGTATGGGCCAAGACTGTTTCAGTGGTCTTGGTGCTGGCTTGATGAATCAGCGCACCCGTATCTTTTGCCACTTCAGTCAATGTTGTTTGTTCGTTTGCCACAGCAAGATCTCTATTTCGCAAAGGAAGGAGTAAATGAGGGAAGCAATCATAATGAATTTATTGCCAACACGCATGCAAAATTCAGTCTTTGTTTCCCATGATGATTAAATCAATTCGCTGAATACGGTCGTTTAAAAATATTCGGTCGTATTTTGAATGATTTGGGTTGGGGCTTCCCATAAATCTGGGCTAGCAAAATAATAAGCAAAAATGAATATCGTAAACATCATGAATAGGCTGAGCAGAATCATGAGCCATGCCAGTAATTTTTCCCAGCCACGAGATGGGCGAACATCACCATAGTCATTGCGATGCGGCGTTCCTGGTGCAAGCAAGACATATAAGGTAAATAGCAGCTGAATCACCGGCACCAATAACAGCAAGCATAGCCAGCCAGTCTTATTTAAGTCATGTAAGCGACGAATCAAAAGCACGATTTGTAAATAAAAGGCACCCAACCATGCTGCAATCATGGCAAAGACAGACATGCCTGAAAACGCACTAAATATGGCATCATCGATGTTGCTGCTTGCAAAAATACCAGCAAAGGCAAAGATCAAGATAAATGCAGCCAGACAAGCCAAACTGAGCAAACCGTACCAACCTAAATAGCTGAGACGGTTAAAACGACCCTTAGGAGAAAGTGGATGGTCATTGATTGGTTGTACTTGGGTCGTTATTACAGGGTCAAACATAGTGCATTCCTATTTTTCTGATTATTAAATCTTTTAAGCTTTTGGCAATGATCAAAATAATCACTTATTTTAAGAACAAAAAGCATAGACAAGCAGTTCAAATTTAAATTATTTTGAGTAAATTTTTGAAAAGAAATGGATCGTAAAAGCGTCGGCTTTGCTATTTTAGCCTAAAACGAAGACAAGATTGAAAGATTAAAAGCCCTGACATTTCTACGACCAAAGCCGCATTGTTTGCGCTTGTAAATGGTGTCAATACTGCAAGTGAGAACAAAACATACCCGTGTAATAGATGAGAACATCTAAGGTATGAGATAAAAAACCAAGGAAGTGAGCTATGAAAGAAATCTACCCAGTGCCTGATAAATTCAAAGAAACGGCAAGAATCTCTGAAGCAGACTATTTCAAACGTTACCAGCATTCGATTGAGCAACCTGAAGCATTTTGGGCAGAGGAAGCCAGCAAGATTGAATGGATCAAACCATTTACACAGGTCAAAAATACCAGTTTTAATCAAGATAATTTCAAAATCGAATGGTTTGCTGATGGTGAGTTGAATGTCTCAGCCAATTGCTTAGATCGTCATCTTAAAGATAATCCATTAAAACCTGCCATTATTTGGGAAGGCGATCACCCTTCGCGTCATAAAATCATTTCATTTTCTGAATTGCATGATGAAGTTTGTCGTTTTGCCAATGTATTAAAGAAACAAGGTATTCGCAAAGGCGATCGGGTTGTGCTGTATATGCCTATGGTGCCTGAGGCGGCAATTGCCATGCTTGCTTGTGCGCGTATTGGTGCAGTGCATTGTGTGGTGTTTGGTGGTTTTTCACCAGACTCCTTGGCAAGCCGAATTGAAGACTGTCAAGCAAAACTGGTGATTACTGCGGATGCAGGAATGCGTGGTGGCAAGTTACTGCCACTGAAAGAAAACGTGGATGCAGCTTTAGATATTGATGGCACCAGTAGTGTTGAAAACGTCATCGTGGTACATCGTACAGGTAATCCAATTCAGTTTAATGCGCCACGTGATGTTTGGTATCACCTTGCCATCATGGAAGTAGACGAACACTGTCCTCCAGAACCGATGAAGGCCGAAGATCCACTCTTTATTCTGTACACCTCGGGTTCTACAGGTAAACCGAAAGGCGTGTTACATACCACAGGCGGTTATCTGGTCTATGTGAACACCACCTTTAGAGAAGTCTTCGATCTGCGTGAAGATGATGTGTATTGGTGTACCGCAGATGTGGGCTGGATTACAGGCCATAGTTATTTACTCTATGGTCCACTCAGTAATGCCACCACCACGGTGATGTTTGAGGGGATTCCACAATATCCAACATGGGCACGTATAGGTCATGTGATTGATAAGCATAACGTCACCATTCTATATACAGCACCAACTGCGATTCGCGCCATGATGCGTGAAGGCGATGCTTATGTCCGTGAAAGTAACCGCAGTAGTTTGCGCCTACTTGGTTCGGTCGGTGAGCCAATCAATCCAGAAGCGTGGAATTGGTATCATGAAGTGGTCGGTGAAGGTCGTTGTCCAATTGTCGATACATGGTGGCAAACTGAAACTGGCGGTATTTTAATTTCACCATTGCCGGGTGCAACAGCCTTAAAACCAGGTTCCGCGACACGTCCATTCTTTGGGGTACAACCCGCCTTGGTGGATGGCGAGGGCAATGAGCTTGAAGGTGCAACCGAAGGTAATTTGGTGATTAAAGATTCATGGCCAGGTCAAATGCGAACCATTTGGGGCGATCCACAACGCTTTATTGAAGCCTATTTCTCGACCTTTAAAAACTACTATTTCACTGGTGATGGTGCACGTCGTGATGCCGATGGCTACTACTGGATTACTGGGCGTGTCGATGATGTCCTCAACGTATCAGGCCATCGCCTAGGGACAGCCGAGATTGAGAGTGCCTTAGTCTCGCATGTAGCAGTTGCAGAGGCTGCGGTGGTGGGTATGCCGCATGATATTAAAGGACAGGGGATTTGTACTTTTGTCACTTTACAAGCTGATGTGGCTGAATCTGAGGAGCTACGTAAAGAGCTGGTGAATTGGGTACGTAAAGTACTTGGCCCTGTGGCAACCCCAGATGCACTACATTGGGCACCCGCTTTGCCAAAAACCCGTTCAGGTAAAATCATGCGACGCATCTTGAGAAAGATTGCTGCCAATGAATTGGATAGTTTAGGTGATACCTCGACCCTTGCTGAACCCGCTGTAGTTGATCATTTGATTGCTACAGTTTATCCAAACCGATAAACCCGATTCAAATGTGAAAAGAGCGTTCGATTGAACGCTCTTTTTTTTATCTGCATTAGATTTCTTGCATAAGTCATTTTTTAAGCTGTGTTGAATTCGCAATGAAAGTTCCCTCTCCTTTTTAAAGGAGAGGGCTAGGGAGAGGATTTATATGAAGAATTCCCCTCATTCTTTTGCAGACTCACAGCCCTCATCTCAAAGGGAGAAGGGACTTTCAATACTAATTATTTACCAATGATTGATCCTTTTTCGGCTTTTGAAAGAGCTCTATGATTTAATGGTTTCCTAAAAAATCTGCCGTGTTTTGTACAGTGGCAAAGAAACCCAGTGCAGATAAGAACGCCGTTTGCACATCTGCTGCTTTGACGATTTTACCCTCATGTTCCAGATCACGGGTTGCAGTGGCATCAGCGATCAAGATGGGTTGGTAGCCAAGCTCTTTCGCTGCACGTGTCCCAGAGTCAATACAGACGTGGGTCATCATGCCTGTAATCACTAACTGTTCAACTTGATGCTGTTCAAGGATGGCTTGAAGATTGGTTTCTAGAAAGCTATTGGGGAAATGCTTTTCGACAATCAGTGATTGATTGGTGACTTTCAATTGTGGGTGTAATTCAACACCGACGGTATTTTCCTGAAAAAAACTGGCTGAGGCAGGATTAATATGCTGAATATAAATAATTGGTAAATTATTTTGAATAAAATGATCTTCTAATTGGTTGGTTTTCGCCAGAGCAAGGTCTGGATTGACCAATTCCATTTTGCCATTTTTAAAATAGTCGTTTTGAACATCAATAATCAGTAAGGCTTGTTTCATTGTTTTTACGTCCAACATTAAGATAAAACAAGAGTAGGGTGAAACTGAGAAATCGGCTATATTCAAATGAAAGCATTGTTGCTGGTTTTCTTTCGTAATGAAAAATGAATATTGAACTTGATCCCATCGACTTAAAAATTATTGAACTGCTGAAGCAAGACTCACGTTTAAGCCATAAAGAAATTGGGCAGCGAGTGCATCGTACTGGGCAGGCGGTGGGTGCTCGTATTGCACAGTTAATGGATGCAGGTATTATCAAAAATTACACCGTCGCGATAAAATACGAACATCAACAATTCATCCAACTGTTTATGAATGATCAGCAAGCTTTTATTGAGGTTGAGCACTTAGTCAAACAATATGAACAGGTAGATGAGTGTTTTAAAATTCTCGGCAATGCCTGTTATATGATTGTTAGCCACTTTAATCCATCACAATTGAATGAATTTATTGAGCAACTGTCGCAGTGGTGCCGTTATTCGGTTGAAACTGTCATGCGAGAAATTGAGACTCGCTAAAATAAAAAAAGCCCCAAGCCGAGCCTTGGGGAGTATTTGCCATTTCTTTTGTTTTTCTTCTTATTTAATGCTGAAAACTACGCTGATTTTGCTGCGAGATGATGCTCCTGTTGTTGTTCAAGTTGACGGACGAGGGGGAGAACTTTTTCTCCAAAATATTCAACCTCCTCAATGAAATGCAGAAAACCAGAAAGAACCAGATCAACCCCCACATTTTTTAGGGCCACAATACGTTCTGCAATTTGCTGTGGTGTGCCAATCAGATTGGTTTTAAAGCCATCGTTATATTGCACTAAATCATCAAAGGTCGATTTTGCCCAGTTGCCCTCACGCTCAGGGGCTGCTGCACCAGCTTCACGGGTGGCATCACCGAAGGCATTCACCGCTTCGACGTTGGCTTGAGCAATGATTTCATTCAGTACTGCTTTGGCTTCTTCCTCAGTATCACGTGCGATAATAAAAGCATTGACCCCAATCTTGACTTGTCTGTTGGCTAACTTTGCTTTACTGCGGACATCATCAACCTGCTTCTTGATTTCTTCAACGCTATTGCCGTTGGTAAAATACCAGTCTGATACACGCGCGGCCATATCACGTGCTGCACGGGAACTGCCGCCTTGAAACACTTCGATATAAGGTTTTTGCAAAGGTTTCGGTTTAAGCGTGTAATTATGGAATTGGTAATATTTGCCATCAAAGCTGTAATTGTCAGTTGTCCAGATACCTTTGAGGGTACGAATAAATTCCTCCGAACGAACATAACGTTCATCATGCTCAGGCCAAGGTTCGCCAATCGCATCAAATTCGCCACGGAACCAGCCACTGACCACATTAATCGCAATACGCCCTTGGGTGAGGTAGTCAATAGTGGCCAGCTGTTTAGCCGCGAGTACAGGCTTCCAAGGGCCTGGCAGGATTGCTGCAATTACTTTGAGTTTTTCGGTCTTTGCTAATAAAGCATGGCTAAAACTTACGGATTCATGTTGGTTTTCTGCGCCATAGCCAGCGGTAAAACGGATTTGTGTGAGGGCATATTCAAAGCCGCTGCGTTCCGCTGCTTGTGCTAAACGCACATTATAGTCATAGCTCCAGTCAGTACGTTGTTCAATGTTGCTTACAACGAGACCGCCACTCACATTGGGAACCCAGTAGGCAAATTTAATTGCGGATGCTGTTGTTGTCATCGTTGTATCCTCCATAACAGATATGGTTTATGCGACGTGGGTTAAATTCTTGGTTGACTTTGGGTGTAAGCGAGATTCAGCTGCATCCAGATTCGGCACTGCCGCAGATGGTAAGACTTCGGCTTGTTCGATTTGTTTGTTGATGCCGAGATTCTGATTGGCTTGCTCAGTTTTGGCTTTGATGGCCGCTGCACGTTGGCCTTTGGCTGGTGCCCATTCTAAAATTGGTAAGGCACGTGCCACAGCGAGAGTGACGCGATCAGACAATTGTTCGCTTTTTACCGTATATTCAGGCGTAAAGTCACGATCAGTAGCATAGACCCCAATCGGTAAGGTTTGTGCTTGGAAAAAGCTAAATAAAGGGCGTAATTGATGTTCTAGCACCAGGGCATGACGGTCACTGCCACCTGAAGCGGCGAGTAACACAGGTACATCAACCAAAGCGGTCTGCTCAACAAAGTCGAAGAAATGCTTAAATAAACCTGTAAACGAAGCACGATAAACAGGGGTACCCACAATCAATGCATCTGCGGCTTCAACTGCTGCCAAATCATCTTGTACGCGTTGAGGTAGTTGATTACGATAAATGGCGCCACCCAATAAAGGTCCAATTTCACTGAGCTTGACGAAATGTACTTTAATATTAATTGCTTCCGAAAGCTCATCCAGAATCGCCTGAACTAAGCTTTCTGTTTTTGATGGGCTATTTAAACCACCAGATACTGCAACAATATTAAGCGGAGTTGAGAGGGTATTGTGATTGGACATAATAACGGCCTAAAAGATCATTTCGAATTGCTATTTATTTATCTACACCGCATGCCAAGCTGTAAAATAAGGAAATGCTGCAAGCTTATCTTTTTTAAAGATATGTCGATAAATCACAATAAATATCAAATTTTAGGTCGTTAATTTTCTGTTTCTATTCAAGATTTTTGAATCTGTTTTATGCAAAGATGATTTTAATCAAGTTATATCAATATTTGATTTATTTTGCGGGAAAAGGAAATAAATCGTACCTTGTGCTTGACCTAGCCTTGAATTGAAAATAGGCTTAAGCGGATTGAATTTAAATAAACATCGTACAGTGACGTACTTGCAGATAGCTTAAGCGCTTATGAATATTTTAATTGTAGACGACCATCCTTTATTTAGACATGCTTTGATTCAAGCGGTTCGTTATAGTTTGCCTCAGGCGCAGATCCAAGAGACTGCAGATGTAGATGAATTCTATGCACGTTTAGAACACGGTGCAGAACCTGATTTGGTCCTTCTGGATCTAAATCTACCCGGTGCTTCTGGTTTCTCCGCTTTGGTGTATGTGCGTGCACAATATCCTGCGATTCCGATTATTGTGGTTTCAGCACATGAAGAGGTGTCGATTATTCAGCGTGCGATTGCGCATGGTGCAATGGGCTATATTCCGAAATCCTCACATCCAAGTCATATTGGTGAAGCGATTAAGCATGTTTTAGAAGGTGAGATCTGGTTACCGCCAAACTTACCGACCCATGCGGGCTTTGATCCACGTGCGGCAGATGAAACGGCTTTAGCTGAACGTTTACAATCACTCACGCCACAGCAGTTCCGTGTGTTGATGATGGTGGCAGAAGGTTTATTGAATAAACAAATTGCGTATGAATTAGAAGTTTCAGAAGCCACAATCAAAGCACATGTCACCGCAATTTTCCGTAAACTGGGCGTACAAAACCGTACCCAAGCGGTATTGGCAATTAGTGCTTTAAATATTGAAGATAAGAAGATGTAAGAGATTGAATGACAAATTCGATTTTTAATTTTATTGAAGATCAGAAAACAAAAAACCAGTTCATCAGAACTGGTTTTTTGTTATGAATAGAGTGTTCTATGTAGAACATAAATCCAATATTAGAAACGGAACTTCGCGTTTAAGCCAATAGTTTGCGTATCAGTGCTTTCATGTTTCGCATTTGCGTTAACATAAGTTGCGCCTACAGCAATTGCTGGAGTGATGAAGTAGTTTACGTTCGCACCCCAAGCAGAATTGATTGCAGAGAAGTTGTCTTCATTTGCTGGGTTAGAGCTGAAGTTTGCTTCAGCATAAGAAGCACCAACGCTTAACTTAGGAGTTACATATACGTCAGTTTTCAATTCGTATGCTTGGAAGTCACCGTAAACAAGACCAGCTTCAAAACCTACAGCCATGTTTGTACCATCGATGTTACCTACGTATTTAGTACGCGCAGTGATCGCATCTTGGTCTTCACCAATAACTAATGGTTGAGCTACTGATTTAGCAATACCATTTGAAAGAACGCTGTTTGCGTCTAAAGCAAATTGGTCAGCGATGTTAGTATAACCAACAGCAACTAAGAAGTTAGGAGTAAGCATAGTACCGACTTCTAATGCGAAACGGTCACCATTGTCTTTTTCGCCTTCAGACTTAGTTTGTGAGTGGCTGTATGCAGCACTTGTATACACAGGTAAGTAAGGAGTTGGAAGGTAAGCTTCACCTTTTGCACCGAAAGAATTGTTCTTCACAGTTGCAACTTCGTCACCGCTTAATTCTGCAAAGCTATAAGCTACAGAAACATTAGACGCTTGGTTTAAGAATGCAGCTTCAGCTAAAGGACCTTTAGAAGCATCTACATTTTTGAAGTAGTAAGTACCTTGAGCAGCACCAGTGAAGTCTTTGTCATTGTTGCTTTTTGCATCGATGAATTCAGACTGACCTTGAACTTCTACTTGGTATGCGTGAGCACCGGTCATGGCTAAAACTAAAGCAGTGGCTAAACCGAGTTTTTTCATAATAATTTCCAGCTTTAAAACAAGAAAGAGTAAAGTTGGAGCCATTGTATTGTAACAAAGTATGAAGTCAATGTAATAAATTTGGGCTTCCGATAAATGAACAAATACCGATCATGCAGTGTATAATAAATGAACAATTAAGAAAAACGCTGTCAACCTTTTATAAAATACATATCTAACAAATAGATAAGTTTATTTTTTAACAAGATAAGTGATGTCATAATAATGTCATCCCTAAATATTTCAATTGGTTTATTCAATCATTGTGATCGGTTTTTTCATTTAAATCATTCTTGTTATTGTCATAATTTTGACGATAAAAGTGTGTATTGAAATATTGTTCTACTGTTTTTATGCGACCTGCTTTGCATAATTTCATATTATTGACTGCGCGTTAATATAAACCAAAAGCATCGAATAAATCTGATTTTTAATGAACAATCAACAAAATCGATTGTAACGATAAACCCGATCTATTTAATCAACTTTACTTTGTGAGAGCCAATTCACATAATACAAAGCAAGGGATATCTAATTTGCATTTAAATATCTCATAACATTTTCTTTTGAGTTTTTTGATGTTTTTACATCATCGTTTTACTAGCTCGGCTTTCCCCAAGGCTGAGCTTTTTTTTGTCTGTTTTTTTACAAAGTATTGATGAAAATAACACTACAGAACAACGGAGACAAAACACTTATAGTGACAGATTATTCTACTTTTCCAGCTTTATGATGATGTCGAAAAAATTAAAATGTCTGGCCTTTTTTACAGCCATCTTTTTTGCAATTCCCATGACTGCTTGTCAAAGTTTTAGCCAACAAAAGCAACAGCTCTCGACACAAAAAAATGAGCAGCAGCAGATCTCAAGTTTATTCCAGAGTGCCCAAACCAATGGTGTTTTGGTGATTTATGATGGCAAGAAAATTCAAAAATTTGGCAATGATCTTGATCGTGCAGAACAGCGCTATATTCCTGCCTCAACCTTTAAAATGTTAAACGCCTTGATCGGAATACAGCATCATAAGACCACACCAGATGAAGTATTTAAATGGGATGGTAAAAAGCGGGCATTCAGCAGTTGGGAAAAAGACCTCACATTAGCTGAGGCGATGCAGGCATCGGCGGTACCCGTGTATCAAGAATTGGCAAGACGTATTGGTTTGGAACTGATGACCCGTGAAGTAAAGCGTGTGGGTTATGGTAATAAAAATATCGGGACACAAGTCGATAATTTCTGGTTAGTTGGCCCCTTAAAAATCACTCCCATAGAAGAAGTTCGCTTTGCCTATGCGCTGGCAAAACAGAAATTGCCCTTTGACCAGCCGACACAGCAACAAGTCAAAGCGATGTTATTGGTGGATCAGATTCAGGGAACCAAAATCTATGCCAAAAGTGGTTGGGGTATGGATGTCAGCCCGCAAGTGGGATGGTGGACAGGCTGGATTGAACAGCCAAATGGCAAGATCACAGCCTTCTCACTGAATATGCAAATGAGTCAGCCTGAACATGCAGATGCACGCAAAGTGATTGTGTATCAAGCCTTGCAAGAGTTGGGATTGTTAGCCCATTAAATACGCAAAAAAAGACCCAGCTTTTGGGGAAAGCTGGGCTGAGAAAGGATGTTTCGCTTGGGGGAGAAAACATCCTAGAGGGTTAGAGGTTTAAATTCTGCAATCTCTGTATGCTTAAATTATGTGCTTTGGAAAGTAATTTGTAAAATTGATAATTTATATACTTGGGATAGTTTTTTTCGATTTTTAAATGCATTCAAGCGTGGAAAATCAAGCGCATAACCCAAGTGAAATATGATTGATTTTATTTAAAGTAGAAGTTTAGTGGCAAAACGTTTAGATCACTGGTGATGTGTAATGAGACTCAAAACGTTTTGCCCATATGAGTGCATTAAATTTCGTGATTACCACTCGTAGCGTAAGCGAAATAAATGCATGTCCGGCGTATGGTTGCTATCTTGGGTATATAGGCGCTCATAGTCAAAGCCAATACCATGATTGAAACGGATTGCCACGCCAATGCCATGATCGCGTCGAGAGAAATCGTAGCCGCTCCGATATTTTAAATAATTCCCCATCAGATAAGGTTGAATGTATTGCATACCATGATGGTCAAGGTCGACATGATAGCCTGCATAATATTCAAGTCCATAAGCCTCAGTGTCTAACAGGTTTTCAACTGATTGGGTGGAGGCCTGATTGAATGCATCAAAATTAGGCAATAGATTTTTATACCAGCCTGCACCTGTACTGAGCATCCATGTCCCATCAAAATAGAATAGGGCAGTCGCAAGCATGTCTTGAGAGAGCTTAGATGTTGCATGATCAGATTGCACCTGAGCTTTGTTGTGTTTCCATGAAATCGCCCAGTTTAAGTTTTTATTTAAGTGAATATCGACAGCGGCTTCTTGCCCCGCTTTGCGTTGATAACGGAGCGGATTAAGACTAGTGTGATCTTCAAATAAATAAGCCGCATAAAAATCAATATTTTTCGTTTTTTTCTCATATCTTAAAGTCTTACTGGCCGCTTGAGTCCCATCGAAATAAGCAAAAGGGCTCCATGTTTGTGGTTGCGCCAAGGTACTGTAGTCCCAAAGATCGGTTTTACTCCCGACCACATCGTAATACAGACTATAAATTTTTCCATATTTTAAAGTGCCATAGCGATGGCTCGAGATTCCCGCATAGGCTTGTTCTGTGGTCAGACGCTCATCATTGTTTTGATAATGCCCATCCCAATCTAAAATTTTGGCTGGATTAATAAAATTCTGATAACCCGTAATCAAATGCAGATCATCATTGATTTTATAGTCGGTATTGAGATAAATCCTGCTGGTTGAGCTATAGCCATTGCGACGATATTTCTGTGCTGCATTGGATGGCTGATACTGATCGAAATTCAGGGCTTGCAATCTGAGACTACCAGCACTGGTCAGTTTAAAGTTGTCCTGCGCAGTGAAAATCTGATCTTGATTGATCAATTCAATCTGTGCAAATGCCGAAGAGCAGAGTGCGAAACTCAGGGCAATAAAAACCCGATGGTATTGAAGTTTGAACTTAACCATTTTTAATTACGTCCATGTATAGATTTAAGTATGAGTAGTTAATCTCCGATGAAAATATTCATCTAAGATGTTGTAATGATGCGTGTTATTAAGTAGTTGGAAGGAGACAAAGTCTGGGTCGATGGCTTTCCTTTGATGAAAATACGACTGACTTTGCCCGATCAACTCATCGAGCTCTTGTGCGCCACAGAAAATGGCATAGGGCTTTTGGACAGCGGTCTCGACAAGGATGGGACTATATTGTCGAATCTCGTGTTCCGAGAGATTCAATGCTGTATTTAAATGGGTCTGTTGAATGGGCATGAGATCATAAATGCCACTCAATAAAACGGCTTCAGTTACAGCCGGATGCTTGAGCATTAATGCAGATAAATGAGCTCCTGCAGAATGCCCAACCAGTATGATGTCTTGAGTGCTCCATGCTTGTTGTTGGATAAAATCAAGTGCTTGTTGGATTTGCTTGACGATTTCGCCGATGCTGCGTTGCGGGGCCAAGTCATATTCAAGCAAGACACACTGCATATTGTTGGCAACAACATCCGTGGCGATAAAGGCAAAATCGGATTTATTGCACCATTGCCAATAGCCGCCATGCACAAACACGACGGTTTTGTGTGCCTGCGCTAAAGGAAAGAGATCTAAGCAGGATCGAGCCGTCTCAGCATAGGCAATATCCTGAATACAGGGGTGTTGCTGATAGCTCAACCGACTACGCTGTTGAAACTCCATCAGAATAGCCTGCTCATTTGCAACCGTTCGAGAATTATCATAAAGCTTCATGGTGTGTTTACTCAGAAGCTTCGGTGTTTGTGCTTAAATCGAGCTTTGCCGAGCTGCGTTTTAGCATATAAAAAATGATTAACAGCGCAATGAAGGGAATGCCAAACTGTAGCGTAGATTTAAATTCGGCAGTAACCCAGGTGGTGAGGGTAATGCTCAGAATACTGAATAAACCAAACAGTGAAATGAACTGACTGGCTGGAATTTTGTATTTTAATCCAATGCCATTTTTCACAATATGCCGTCTAAAACAGATATGGGTCACAAAGATGCTGCCCCAAGTAAATAATGCGCCGAACATGGATAAGGCAATCATGATGGGGAAAGCCGATTCCGGATTGATGGTATACACCACGCTGGCAACAGCAATCCCCATCGCGGATAAAAACAGCGCATTGATGGGCACGCCATTGGGACGGATTTTACCGAAGATTTGAGGTGCATCGCCTGCCCGTGACAAGCTAAATAGCATTCGGGTTGAAATATACAGCATGCTATTCATGGCAGAGAGGGCGGCAACAATCACGATGAAATTGAGAATGCTATCTGCATATGGAATCCCGACAATTTTCATCACGGTCACAAAGGGGCTGCTGGCCTCTTTGCCAATCAGTTCTGTCCATGGAACCAGTGCCACGATTAAAGACAGGGACAGTAAATAGAATAAAATTAGACGCAGTGCGGTACTTTTAAAGGCGTATTTAACCGCTTTTTCTGGGTTCGAGGCTTCACCTGCAGCGACGGCAATCATTTCAATACTTAAATAGCTAAAAATTGAAATAATCACCCCAATCCAGACGCCACTGAATCCATTGGGAAAGAAGCCACCGTGTCCAGTCAGATTACTCACAACATGGTGACTTTGCTGCGTGTTTTGAGTCAGAATACCGATTGCCAACAGAATAAACACGATAATCGCAAAAATTTTAATGGTGGAGAACCAGTATTCCACCAGTCCAAATGCCTTGACGCTATAAGCATTCACTGCAAGCAATGTACCTGAAAAAAACACGATCCAGATCCATGCGGGCAGATCGGGAAACCACATTTTCATGTAGTCTGCGACGGCGGTGATCTCAGTACCAACCGCCAGTACGATACAGGCCCAATAACTGTAGCGCACCAAGAAACCCGCCAAGGGGCTGATATAATGTTCAGCATAAGCCCCAAATGAGCCTGAAGTTGGGTGTTGCACTGTCATTTCGGCGAGACATGCCATCAGTGCAAAGGCAATCAGCCCGCCAATGGCATAACTCAAAATGACAGCAGGGCCAGCAAAGCTAATCGCAAATTTGCTCCCCATAAACAGGCCCGTTCCAATCGCACCACCAATTGCAATCATTGCCATCTGCTTGGCGGATAATTTTTTATGTAGTCCTGCTTCACGTGCTTGAATCTTATCAAAATTATTCATCGGCCTCTCCTAGCCATCAGCTCAATCCGAAAGTGACGACTTAGGTCACTTCACCCCGTACCAGGTAGCTTTCATTGTTCCATTCCTGATGCTGCATGATGGCTTTGAGATGTTGCACCGCATGCCAGATATCTTCAAATCCCAGATAGAGTGGGGTAATGCCAAAGCGTAAAACTTCAGGTTCACGATATTCTCCGATCACGCCACGGGCGATCAGTGCCTGAATAATTTCATAGCCATGTGGATGTTGATAGCTGACATGGCTGCCGCGATATTGATGTGCTTTCGGGGTGATCAGCTCAAAACCATACTCGGCACATTCCTGATCAACCAACGCAATAAATAGGTCGGTTAATTTAAGCGATTTCTCACGAATTTTCTGCATGTTGGCTTGCAGGAAAATATCCACCCCGCATTCGATCAGACTCATGGAAATAATCGGCTGAGTACCACACAGATAACGGCGGATATTGTTGGCTGGCTGATAATGCTGAGCCATGGCGAAGGGTTTTTGATGTCCCCACCAGCCAGAAAGTGGTTGCCAGAATTGATCCCGATGTTTGGGATTGACCCAGAGTAATGCAGGCGAGCCAGGACCACCGTTGAGATATTTATAGGTACAGCCAATGGCAAAATCACTGTCCGTTTGATTGAGATCCATCGGTACAGCGCCAACAGAGTGGCATAAATCCCAGATGATTAAGGCATTACTGGCATGGATTTGCTGATTAATCGCGGCCATATCATAGAAATAACCAGTGCGATAATTGACATGAGACAGCACCACAACAGCGACATCAGTCGTTAAAATTTCGCTTAAACCTGCGGGGCCATCAATCAATTCGACCTGATAGCCTTGATTGATCAAGTCAATAAAGCCTTCGATAATATAAATATCGGTGGGGAAAGCGTCTTTTTCCGCGACAATGATTTTACGTTGTGGATGTTTCTCGGCCTGAATTTTGACTGCAGCGGATAACACTTTAAATAAATTTAAGGTGGTCGAATCAGAAATCACGGTTTCGCCAGCATTGGCCCCGATCAGTTGTCCGACTTTATCGCCTAAACGGGTCGGTAAGCCCCACCAATCTGCTTTATTCCAACTGTTAATGAGATCTTCACCCCATTCTTGTTGAATAATATGCTGCGCATAATTTAAAGATTGCTTCGGTCTTGCACCTAAAGAGTTACCGTCTAGATAAATCACATTGTTAGGCAAGGCAAATTCATTTTTAAATGCGTTGAGCTCGTCTTGTTTATCCCAATAAAGGCATTGTTCTTGTGTCACCATATTGAATTACATCCCTATGTTTATTGAATTCCACTGTTAAATTTTATCACTGCAATTTTTGTTTTTTATCCGATAAAACCAGTAGATAAAGTTGAAAATTAGGATATGATTTCAATAATATTTAAATTATTAGAATAATTTCCGAATATGAATATTGATGCGATTGATCTTAAAATTCTAAATTTCTTGCAGAACGATGCACGCCTGAGTAATCAGGAATTGGCCGATCTGGTGAATCTTTCACCCTCTGCTTGTCATCGACGGGTCAAGCTTTTGGAAAGCAATGGCATTATTGAGAAGTACCAAGCTAGGCTCAATTATGAAAAATTAGGTATTAAAATTGAGGCCATAGTTGAAATAAAATTGATTCAACTTACTGAAAGTGATCATAATTTTTTCTTAAAGCAGATTGAGGACTTTGAAGAGGTCGTGAATGCCTATGTGATTACAGGCGAATCGAATTATGTGCTGCATGTGGCGACCAAAGACCTGAATGCGTTTTCACAATTCATTATTAATAAATTGAATAAGATTAAAGGCATTATGAGTATTAATTCTAAGATCATTTTAGATAAGGTCATTCAGAAAAAACTGCTTTGATTTCCGATTCTCTATTGAACCTTGGTCTAGATTTAAAAATATTTATTTTAATGATATAAAATACTTAGATTAATTTAATTAAATAAAAATCATTCTCATAATCAATTTTGAAAAGTAATTGCGGGACTGAAATAACGATTTAATAAAGTCAGTCGCGATTAATGTAACCAAAAACCTCGGTTTAAGCGTGGTAGTGGGTTTTATAATTCAGGTAAAATTAAGTTCTGTTTAAAAATCAATTGAGATCGTTTTTGAAAAGTACAAGGTGTATGAATGGGGCGTGAATTAAAAAGCTCGAAATTACGTTCTGAGCAGATTAGTCGTCGTCTCTTTTTCTGCATGATAGTCATTATCTTTTCGATTTTTTATCTCTCCATCCCTTTAATTATTAATAGTTATCAAGAATATATAAAATCAGAACAAACACTCAATGAAATTACCTGCCTTCGCACATTAGTTAAAACAGCCAATAAAATTTCCAGAGAACGTGCACCTTCCAATAAGGTGATGTCGAGCGAACCGAATGTGTTATTGGAAAATCAAAAAGAGTTATTCGAGTATCGCAAGATTGTTGATGCAGAAATTGATAACAGCATTGAGGTCTTAAAACAAAACGGGTTTAGGCTGATTGCTTATGAACTGGAAACTGATTTAAAAGTTAAATTGGCTGCAGCACGCGCCATTGTTGATGCTTATGCCAGCACGCCACATGCCGAGCGAACATCCAAGCAATATGATCATGCGATTTTATCCATGTTTAGTGTCTGGGATGAAAGCCGTGAGTTCTTAACGTGGTTATTGGTTCGTTCCAATAGCAAAAACAGCAAGATGTCGAATTATTTCACCTCAATTTTGGTGCTCACCGATATGCGTGATCAGGCTGGTAGAGTTGCATCTAATGTTATGGCACCGGTGACATTTGGGGAAAAAATTTCGGATGAAAATCGAGCACGCTCATTACAGACACAACATCAAGCGATCTATCTGTGGGAGTTAATTGATACGATCCAGCCTGAACAGTCGAAGACGCTTGAATATGTAGACTTATATCGTCGTGTTAAAACGGAGTTTTTAGATAAAGGATTACCGATTATTGCGCGCTTATTGGATGAAAGTAAAAATAATAAAGCCTACTTTCTGTCAGGGACACAATTGACAGAACGAATGGTGGGGAAATTTACGCCAGTCATGGACTTGCAAAACTATATTCTGGATTACAGCATCCAAGTTGCAGTGAATGAAAATAAATTCGCAAAGCGGCAGTTTATTTTTACTTTAATTATTTCGAGTCTGTCTTTATTGATTGCAATTTTCACCATGATTTATGCCAAGCGCAAGGTGTTTAGTCCACTGATCCATGCCCGTGATATGATTTTGCGCTTATCTGGAACTTCAGATGAACTTCCTTCAGGTAAAAATAATAAGGAAGAGTTTTTCTCGTTGTTTGAAGCGATTGATAAATTAAAAGGGATGTTAAAACAGCGCGATGCTATGGAGTTGCAACTCAAGCAGATTGCAAATTCTGATGTATTAACGGGGGTCGCAAACCGGTTGGCTTTAGATGAATATATTCAGCTTCTGGAATCCAAGCCTGAGGCTTTGTCTCAGACTTGTGTGATTGCGATTGATATTGATAATTTTAAGTTTGTAAATGATCAGTATGGGCATATTGTCGGTGATCAGGTGATTAGCATGATTGCTGATCAACTGAAACATAATGTTCGTGCATCTGACTTAATTGTGCGTTATGGCGGTGATGAGTTCTTGGTGGTGATCGAGAATATTCAGATGACCGCTGCCAAAGTGGTGGCAGAGAGTATTCGTTCGGCTATTTTAAAGGAAAGGATTGTGATCCCGAATGTAGCTGAGTCGATTCATGTTTCGGTCAGTATTGGTGTTGCGATTGGGGCAAATAGCTGGTTAGAGTTATTAGAAAAAGCCGATCAATCACTGCTCAAAGCGAAGGCAAAAGGGAAGAATATTGTAGAGACTTAACGCTTGTGCGAAAGGTGTGATGCTTATTTTGCTTTAGGTATCTTGAAATATTGAATCAAAAACAGGATTAAGTTTGTGTACTTAATCCTGCTCGAAAATGCTAATCCTTTATAAGAAGGATCACTTCAACAAAGGTTTTAAGAACTTCGCTGTATGTGAAATTTTAGATTTCACCACTTGCTCAGGGGTTCCTTCGGCAATGATTTGACCACCACCCGAACCGCCTTCAGGGCCTAGATCAATCACCCAATCGGCTGTTTTGATCACATCCAGATTATGCTCAATCACTACGATGGTATTGCCCTTATTGCGCAGCTCATACAAAATGTCGAGTAACTTGGCAATATCATGGAAATGCAGACCTGTGGTCGGTTCATCCAAGATATATAAGGTTCGACCTGTATCACGTTTTGCCAACTCACGTGCCAGCTTCACCCGTTGTGCTTCACCACCTGAAAGGGTTGTCGCTGCTTGTCCTAAACGGATATAGCCAAGCCCGACTTGGGTCAAAGTATCTAAACGACGATGAATCACAGGAATAGCACTAAAGAATTCCGCGGCATCTTCCACCGTCATTTCCAGTACATCAGAAATGTTTTTGCCTTTATAACCGACTTCTAAGGTTTCGCGGTTATAACGCTTGCCATGACAGGCATCGCATGGCACATACATATCAGGTAGGAAGTGCATCGCGACCTTGATCATACCGTCGCCTTCACAGGCTTCACAACGCCCACCTTTCACGTTAAACGAGAAACGACCTGCGCTATAACCACGCGCTTTGGCTTCAGGCGTTTGCGCAAATAATTCACGAATCGGCGTGAATAAACCCGTATAAGTTGCAGGGTTTGAACGAGGGGTACGCCCAATTGGACTTTGGTCAATATCGACCACTTTATCCAAATGTTGTAAGCCATCAATCGAATCAAACTTTTCCGCAGTCAGCGTGGTTGCACCATTCAGCTGAGTCGCAGCCAAAGGTAATAAGGTACGGTTAATCAGCGTTGATTTACCTGAACCTGAAACCCCTGTGACACAGGTCATGATGCCTAATGGAATGGTCAAATCCACATTCTGCAAGTTATGCCCGCTTGCACCAGACAACTTGATGACTTCATCTGGACGTGGCGATTGAGTACGTTGTTTTGGTACTTCAATCTTCAATTTACCAGACAGATATTGACCTGTGAGAGAGTCAGGATGATTGGCCAACTCATCATAAGTACCTTCAGCAATCACGGCACCGCCATGAATACCCGCACCTGGTCCGATATCAATAATATGGTCAGCAGCACGAATCGCATCTTCATCATGCTCAACCACAAGCACGGTATTACCCAAATCGCGTAGGCGAATTAGGGTTTGTAATAAGCGATCATTATCACGTTGATGTAGACCAATCGATGGTTCATCCAGTACGTACATCACGCCCATGAGGCCTGCACCGATTTGTGAGGCCAGACGGATACGTTGTGCTTCACCCCCTGAAAGGGTTTCAGCTGAACGTGCCAAGCTGAGATAGTTCAGACCAACACTGACCAAGAAGTGTAAACGCTCACGAATCTCTTTAAAGATTTTATCGGCGATTTCACCTTTGGCGCCTTCGAGGTTCAGGTCTTGATAATAGTTTTCCGCATCGCCAATTGACATCTTAGTGATTTGGGCAATGGTTTTGTCTTTGACCCGCACATGGCGAGAAATTTCATTCAGACGTGACCCACCACAGGCATCACATGCTGCATTGGATAAGTATTGCGCTAAATCATCACGTACATAATTCGATTCAGTTTCGCGGTAGCGGCGTTCCAAATGCGGCAAAATCCCTTCAAAGGCTTGCACACGGCTGTGTTTACGACCACGTTCATCGATATAGCTCAGATCGATTTTCTCTTTGCCTGAGCCTTGTAAGAATTTTTTCTGGGTGTCTTTATCTAATGTGTTCCACGGTTGATCGAGGTCAATATTGAAATGATCAGCCACTTTTTGCAGCATGGTGTAGTAATACGGGCGCTGTCTGTCCCAGCCGCGAATTGCACCTTGGCTGATTGAAACTTCAGGATTTGGAATCAGTTTATCAGCACTGAAATGGCTACGCGTTCCTAAACCATCGCAGACAGGGCAGGCACCGAATGGGTTGTTGAATGAGAACAGACGTGGTTCAAGTTCAGCCACGGCACGATCGCACTCAGGGCAAGAATGTTTTGCTGAGAAGACACGCTCGGGATGCTCGCCGTTCATCCACGATAACACCGCAATATCACCACCTAGACGTAATGCGGTCTCAAACGATTCTGCAATACGGTTACCGAGATCATCACGTACTTTAAATCGATCCACCACCACTTCAATGGTATGTTTTTTCTTCTTGTCCAGCTCAGGTGGAGTATCGATATCAATGATTTCACCATCGACACGCGCACGCACAAAGCCTTGACCTTGCAGCTGTTCAAACAGTTGGGTGTATTCACCCTTACGCTCACGTACCACAGGAGCGAGCAACATCAGGGCTGTACCTTCTTCAAGGCTTTTTACTGCATCGACCATTTCTGAAATGGTTTGTGCCACCATCGGCAGATCATGTTCAGGGCAGTAAGGTGTACCGACACGGGCATAGAGCAAACGTAAATAGTCGTAAATTTCAGTAATGGTACCGACGGTTGAACGTGGGTTATGACTAGTCGACTTTTGCTCAATCGCAATTGCAGGCGATAAACCTTCAATCGAATCGACTTCTGGTTTTTCCATTTGTGACAGGAATTGGCGCGCATAAGCCGAAAGCGATTCGACATAGCGACGTTGACCTTCGGCATACAAGGTATCAAAGGCCAATGATGATTTACCAGAGCCAGAAAGTCCCGTAATCACCACAAACTTGTCACGTGGAATATCGAGTGACACATTTTTTAAATTATGGGTACGTGCGCCTCGAATACGGATATGACTTTGACTCATAAATACATCTCAATAAGCTGAATATGAAAACGTGTATATGATAGCGATTTAAAATCGTTCAAGTGGTATAAAAATAATTAAAACGACAAATTGTGACGGTTAATGAACTGGTTCACATTTATCGCACGCTAAGCGCCTAGTATTTTTAGCATTCAATGCCTCAGATTACCATGTAAAAATTGATCACTTATTAAAATACATAATTTACTAGACGACTGGTCTAATATTGATTTATAGTGTGACGATGAAACGATCAAATAAAAGTGAAGCCACGCGACAACATATTTTGGATACCAGCTTTGAATTGGTATTACGTAAAGGTTTTGTTGGTGTTGGCTTGCAAGAGATTCTCAAAGCCTGTGATGTCCCGAAAGGGTCGTTCTACCATTATTTTGCTTCTAAAGAGGCATTTGGTTGTGCCTTACTGGAACAATACATGGCGGATTATAAAATCCGTGTCGAGCAGCTTTGGCAGCAGACCGAACAAAGTGCTTATGCGCGTTTGATGGCGTTATGGCAGGCGTGGATTGATGACCCTGTTCATGGTAGTTGGGCAGAGAATTGTTTGATTGTGAAATTGGCCGCAGAGGTTTCAGATTTATCTGAAGACATGCGCCAAATTCTCAACCTCGGTGTGCATCGATTAACACAACGTGTGGCGTTGTTATTACAAGAAGGGCAACAACAAGGCTCGATTCCTACCCATCTTGACCCACTCAAAACGGCCCAAGTGATGTATCAACTGTGGCTGGGTGCCGCCTTGATGACCAAGTTGGCTCAAGACAAAGCACCACTACATTTAGCTTTAGAAACCACTCAACAACTGCTCCAGCCGATTAAGGAATAAAACATGCAAAGTATTATCCATCACAGTTTTGGTGAACCCGTCGATGTGTTGCAGTTGGGTGATATGCCTCAGCCTGAGCCGAAAGCAGGTGAAGTTCGTATTAAAACCATCATGTCTCCTATGCATAATCATGATGTTTGGACCGTACGTGGTAGCTATGGTTATAAGCCAACCTTGCCTGCGATTGGTGGCAGTGAAGCGGTGGGTATTGTCGATGCAGTGGGTGACGGTGTCGATGCAAGTAAATTAGGACAGCGCGTTGCGGTCGCAGGGGTACATGGCAGTTGGGCAGAATATTTTATCGCACCAGCAGCAAGTATCATCCCTTTAAATGATGCGATTGATGATCAGACCGCAGCACAGCTAATTGGGATGCCGATCAGTGCTTTGATGTTGCTCGATTTTGTTAATGTACAAGCAGGTCAATGGCTGATTCAAAATACGGCTAATGGTGCGGTAGGGAAAACGGTTGCCATGATTGCTCAAGCACGTGGACTACAAGTGATTAATTTGGTTCGTCGTAGCGATGCGATTGCGGAAATGCAGGCCTTGGGGATTCAGCATGTGGTTGCGACGGATAAGCCAGATTGGAAACGACAAGTAAAAGCGATTCATGCGGATCAGCCATTAATTGCTGGGGTGGATTCAATTGGTGGCAGTGCCAGCGGGGAAATGTTGAATTTACTCAGTGAAAATAGTCTATTGGTTTCGTTTGGTAGTATGACTGGCGAGACTATGCAGATCTCATCGGGTGATCTGATTTTTAAACAAGCCACGGTTAAGGGTTTCTGGGCCAGTGTGGTCAATAAAGAAATGCCAGCAGAGCGTAAAAAGGCTTTGTTTGTAGAACTACTGACACTTGCGACGCAGAAAAAACTGATTTTACCTGTTGAAGGCATTTTTAGTTTCGATCAGATTGAAACGGCGGCATTGAAAGCAACTCAAGGCGCGCGTCAAGGTAAAGTGTTGTTAACACCATCATTGTAAAAATACGGGGTCAGTTTTGCGACTGATCCAATTAAATTCAAACACAATAAAAAGGAAAAAATCGCATGTTGGGACAAGTATTGATCGGGCTAATTGCAGTATTGCATGTTTATATTTTGGTGCTGGAAATGTTTTTATGGGACAAGCCCTATGGTTTAAAGGCCTTTGGCAATAGTCTGGAAAAAGCACAACTGACCAAAGTGTTGGCACAAAATCAGGGGTTGTATAATGGTTTCCTTGCAGCAGGCCTCTTTTGGTCATTACTAGCACCTGTAACATATGCCATTGCGATTGCCAATTTCTTTTTAGGTTGTGTCTTGATTGCCGGGATCTACGGTGGGCTCACCGCGAGTAAAAAGATTATTTATATTCAGGCTGTACCTGCATTGATTGCTTTAATCGTGGTGAATGTTTTTTAACCCAGCAATAAAAGTAGGCATTTAAACTGATTTATGCTTTAATGCACTCAGTTTGAGATGAGCCTCATACAGTATATCGGACGATACGATATACGACTAAGCCCCTTAATTGGGGCTTTTTTATGTCTGGATAAAATACGACTCAGGGTGCTAGGTGTTTAGGCTTGATCCAGACCTAACCATTGACGTTGTTGATAGGCACTGTCCCAGAACAACCACTCCAGTTTTGCACCCATGCTATAGGCTGCATGCATTTTGGCTAAGGTATCTTCATCACAACGGGCTGCCACTTTATCAACCGTCGCAATCACATTACGTACCGCGGTATTAAATTCCTCTCCTGCATAGGTATCGATCCATGCTTGGTAAGGATTGTTGGCAACGGATTGACTGACGATATCTTTACCCACTTCGGCATAAATCCAGAAACATGGCAGTAAGGCCGCCAAAATCACAGGATAGCTTTCTGACCATGCCGTTGCCGTCAAGAATGAGGTGTAATGATGGCAGGCCAAAGTCAGCGGTGTGCTTTCAAACTCGGTTTTGCTGATCTCAAATTCCTGCATAAAATCACTGTGCAAGCTGCGTTCCACAATAATGGCGATTTTTGCTGCTTCAGAAAATTGAATCACATCATCAGCTTCATAAGCTTTTGCGGCAGCCACAGCAAGGGCACGTCCATAGGCCAATAAGTAATGTGCATCTTGAATCACATAATGACAAAAGGCTGAACGATCGAGTGTGCCCGCTGCAAGTTCTTGATTAAACGGAAGCGCTAATATTTTTTGATATAAATCTTGATTACGTTGCCAAACTTCTTGAGAAAACGTCATGGATTTGAACCTGTTTAAAACACGAAAATAAATCTGTTCGTACTATAGCAGAGTCTGGTCTGGATGGTTTTTTTGCCAAACAAGTCCAACAATCTTTTCTCTTTTTGGGGCAAAACTCGCCTACAATAAGCACATTTTTATCACTCTACATTTGGATAAAAGGCTGCTCATGAAGCATTTCCGTTTCTCAATATTTTTTACGATTGTGTGTTTAGCACTTTCGGCTTACTGGGGCTATACGCATGGCCCTGAAGCGGGTGTTGCCACCATGCTAAAAGCACTGACCATTACTGCCATTTTAGCGGTGATGGAAGTGTCTCTTTCTTTCGATAATGCGGTGGTGAATGCCTCAGTGCTGCGTGGTTGGGATCATTTTTGGAAAATGATCTTCTTGACCGTGGGTATCCTGATTGCCGTATTTGGGATGCGTTTAATCTTCCCAGTGGTGATTGTCGCGGTAACCGCCGATATGGGCATGGTTGAAGTTGCTAAAATGGCTCTGAATGATCCGAAGACTTATTCAGAGCGTTTGATGGCCCATCATGCTGAAATTTCAGCCTTTGGGGGTACCTTCTTGTTGATGGTGTTCTTAAACTTCTTCTTTGACGATGGTAAAGAAACCCATTGGTTTAAATGGTTGGAAGCAAAATTAGCCCATTTGGCTAACGTGCCTGCCATGTCGGTATTCTTGGCCTTGATCGCGATGATCATCATGGCGGCGAATGTCGATGAGTCTGCTCGTTTGGCTGTGACCATGGCCGGAATCTGGGGCATCGTGGTGTATATCGGGGTACAGGTCTTGAGTCATTTATTGGGTGGTGAGCCTGAGATTGATGAAAATGGCAATGCTATTGGCCATGACTCAAGTGGTGCAGCTTCGGGGGTGGTAAAAGCTGGTTTTGGTGGTTTCCTCTACCTTGAAGTGCTAGATGCATCGTTCAGTTTTGATGGTGTGATCGGTGCATTTGCGATTACCAGTGATGTGGTGATCATCATGCTGGGTCTAGCAATTGGTGCGATCTTTGTCCGTTCAATGACCATTTATCTGGTGGAAAAAGGCACTTTGGATGCGTATATCTACTTAGAGCATGGTGCACATTATGCGATTGGTGCACTGGCATTTATTATGATTGCCAGCGGTACAGGCTTACATGTACCTGAAGTGGTTACGGGGTTGATCGGTGTAGCCTTTATTGTATGGGCGGTGTTGGCTTCGATTCAGTATAGCAAGCGAGAACAACAAGCCTCTTAAGCTTGTTTTCAGCTTGATCAGCTAGTGTAAATAAAGGAGCGAACATCGCTCCTTTATTTTTTCTCTGCAGAAAGATTGTGTTTTTCATGATCTAACTTACAACCTTTGTAGGCGAATGGCTTATAATTCGCTGAGCCAGTTATAGTGTCTTATCAACAATGAATGCTTTAGAACGTCGTTCAACCTTTGCCTTAAGTAGCATTTTTGCCTTGCGCATGTTGGGCTTGTTCATGATTATTCCTGTGTTTTCAGTCGCAGGACAATCCTATCAATATGCCACACCTACCTTAATTGGTCTTGCGGTTGGGGTATATGGCTTAACCCAAGCAATTTTACAGATTCCGTTTAGCTTATTGGCCGATCGCTTTAGCCGTAAGCCTTTGGTTGTTTTGGGCTTATTGTTATTTGCAATTGGTGGTGCAATCGCAGGTTTATCCGACACGATTTATGGCGTGATTATTGGTCGTGCGATTGCAGGCGCAGGTGCGGTATCTGCGGTGGTGATGGCATTACTGGCCGATGTCACCCGTGAAGAACAGCGAACCAAGGCCATGGCTGTAATGGGCATGAGTATTGGTTTATCTTTTGTGGTGGCCTTTAGTTTAGGGCCGTGGCTGACCAGTTTAGTCGGCATTTCGGGCTTATTTTTTGTGACCACGATTATGGGCTTGGCTGCGATTGCAATGCTCTTGCTGGTCCCTAAAGTTACGCGACACCATCGCAACTATCAGCAAGGTTATCTGAATCAGCTCAAGCAAGTCATCCAAATGGGCGAGTTAAATCGTCTGCATGTCTCGGTCTTTGCACTGCATTTATTGTTGACTGCGATGTTTATTTATGTGCCTTCACAGCTGATCGAATATGCAGGAATTCCTTTAGCAAAGCATGGCTTAGTCTATTTACCATTATTGGTAATCAGCCTGTTTTTTGCCTTCCCAAGCATTATCATTGCGGAAAAATATCGCAAAATGCGCGGTATTTTTCTTACTGCGATTGCAGGGCTTATCGGCGGTTTGCTGATTCTAATCTTTGGTTATGAGTCTAAATATGTATTGCTGGCAGGACTCGGTTTATTCTTTGTCGCCTTCAATGTCATGGAAGCATTATTACCCTCTTGGTTATCCAAAGCAGCTCCGATCCAATCCAAAGCCACTGCGATGGGCGTCAATGCCAGTAGCCAGTTCTTGGGTGCCTTCTTTGGCGGGACCTTGGGTGGGCAGCTTTTGATGTTACAGAATACTGCACTCGGGTGGAGTGTGCTGACGGGGATTGCTATAATATGGCTGCTGATTAGTTTTGGTCTGGCTCAGCCGAGATATTTGTCTTCTATTGTGTTGCCTTTACCTCAGGCAATACAAACAGATGAATGGACTTCAAAACTGTTGGCGATTCGTGGTATTGAAGAAGTCGTGGTGATGCCAGAACAGCAAGTTGCGTATATTAAAGTCGATAAACAGTGCATTGATGATGCTGGGCGACAAGATTTAACGCACTTGATTGGCAAAGAGGTAGCCATTTAATCATAACTCTTATAAAGTAAAACATAGAAATATATAGGATGAAGACAGCTAATGCGTGGTGTGAATAAAGTTATTTTAGTAGGTACTTTAGGTAAAGATCCAGAAACTAAAACCTTTCCAAATGGTGGATCATTAACTCAATTCTCGATTGCAACCAGTGAATCGTGGATGGATAAAAGTACGGGTGAGCGTAAAGAGCAAACAGAATGGCACCGTATCGTGTTGCACAACCGTTTAGGTGAAATTGCACAACAGTATCTCCGTAAAGGTTCAAAAGTATATATCGAAGGTTCATTACGTACTCGTCAATGGACAGACCAAAATGGTCAAGAGCGTTACAGCACTGAAATTCGTGGCGATCAAATGCAGATGCTGGATAGCCGTCAACAAGGCGAGCAGAGCGGTGGCGACTTTAACCAACCACGTTTTAACAACAATAATAACCAAGGTGGTGGTTACCAAAATACTGGTTATAACAATAACAACAACCAAGGTGGTTATGGTCAAGCTGGTGGCAATTATGCAGGTAGCCCTCAAGCAGGTAATGGTTTTAATACACCAAAAGCAGCACCACAACCAGCTGCGGCAGCACCTGCTGATTTAGACGATGATTTACCGTTTTAGATCGAAGTAACAGACATAAAAAAGGCATAAAACTGAGTTTTATGCCTTTTTTGTTGGGGAAATTTTTTATCGTGCAGAGTCCAAGGTTTCGTGGTTGGTCACCACTTCTTGGGCTTTACTATAGCTTTCAATCAGAAGCTGATAAGCTGGGAAAATCTGGGTATAGATCTGCGCCCATTCCAATGCATCGTCACGGTTCCACGTGCGCTGGATTTCTGATGCCACTGCTGCGGTATCCATCGGGACCACACCGGCTTGCACCACACGGGCTAGGGTAATTTCTTCTGCCATTTTGCTATAGGTTCCAGAAGCATCAATCACGGCAAAGACTTTATAGCCTTCCGCAACAGCACTGATGGCTGGGAAGGCCATACACACGCTGGTAATGGTTCCTGCAATAATCAGGGTGTTTCGGCCTGTCGCTTTAACTGCATTGACAAAGTCTTGGTTATGCCATGCATTGATTTCACCTTTACGTGGCACATATTGGGCATGAGGTGCATTGGCATGGATTTCTGGAATTAAAGGGCCATTGGGGCCTTGTGGTACAGACGCGGTGGTAATCACAGGAATGTTGGCTAAACTGGCAATCTTAGCCAAGGCTGCTGCGCGTTGACGTAATTCAGGCATTGGCATATCGCCGACGGTTTGGAATAAACCACTTTGGTGGTCAATCAATAACATCACGGCATCATTGACATCGATAACAGGTGCTTGACCATTGAAGTTTGCTGGCATTGTCATTGTTGTATCCTCATCTTGTCTTAGGGGGTATAATTGATAATATAGACAGGACGATGGCTGAAAAATATCTGAAATAGGATATATTGTCATGTCAAAAGAACAATTATGGTTATCATTGACGGGTCGAGCAAATAACATGAAAGATTTAAATGACTTATATTTTTTTGTGAAAGTGATCGATAGTGGTGGCTTTTCAGCAGCCAGCCAAGAATTAATGGTGACCAAGTCTTTACTGAGCCGTCGTATTGCCGAATTGGAAGATCGACTCGGGGTGAAGCTGATCAATCGAACCACCCGACAGGTGTCGATTACCGAGGTGGGTAAAATCTATTATCAGCATTGCAAGGCCATGTTGATTGAAGCTGAAGCTGCCGAAGAAGCAATCGAATTTTTAACGGCCGAGCCGCGTGGATTGATCAAGCTGTCTTGCCCGACCAATTTGTTGCATATCAATATCAGTCAAATGTTGAATGAGTTTTTACGGCTGTATCCGAAAATCAGTCTGCATGTCGAAGCGACCAATCGCCGTGTGGATTTAATTAATGAACGATTTGATTTGGCTGTGCGGATTCGTCCTTTACCTTTGCCGGACAGCGATTTAATTGTGCGCGAGTTGGCTTTGGCACGGCAGTTTATTGTTGCAAGTCCAGACCTATTACATCAGTTTTATTCAATTAGCGAGCCGCAACAACTGATCCAATTTCCCGTGCTCATGATGGAATCCTTTGCGCCTGAATATTATTGGCAATTATTTTCAAAGGATCAGCAAGAACAAAAAGTCCAGTGCCATCCGCGTCTCACCACCACGGATTTAACCGCACTCAGAGAAGCCACGCTGCAAGGTTTGGGCGTGTCAAAATTACCAGAGTTGCTGGTGGCTGAAGACATTAAACAAGGGCGTTTGATTCATGTATTGCCTGAATGGCAGCCTAAACCCGAGCTGATTCACTTGGTCTATACCTCTAGACGTGGATTGTTGCCATCAATGAAATTATTGATCGATTTTCTGGTGCAAAAATTTGCCAAAGTGAAACAGCACAATTCGGTGCTTTACTAATACTGCACTATAAAGAATAACCACTGTCAGTTTTTGCCAACTCTCTCAGGCCTTCCATCAGGGTCTCGATCAGCTTTTCCACCACCAAGCGTTGACCTTTGCGCGAGGCATAGACTAACTGTACGGTGCCCCGATTGGACTTCCATTCGGGTAATAAGTGAATGAGTTTACCTTTTTGGATATCTGCTTGCACCGTGAGATAAGGTAGATCTGCAATGCCTAAACCATCATGGACCGCATAATAAACCCCAGCCAAATCATTGCTTTTGACCCGCGGTTGATAAGGTACATCCACGCTTTCATCACTGTGGACATGACATAAATGCCAATAATATTGATGTTTTTGAATACCCAAGGCCACGCTCGGATAGTGCTGTAATTCTGAATAATGCTGAATGGTTCTGTCTTGTAGTAATTCTGGTGCCGCCACCAGACAATGCTCGGTTCGAATCACATCGCGGACAATGAGACTGGAATCTTGATTCGGTTCAAAACTGGTACGGATCGCGATATCAATATCATCATGTAGCACATCGACACGACGGCTGGTCAATTCTAAAGAGATTTCAACTTTGGGATAGGCTTTTAAAAACTGATTGAGTAATTTCCGAATTTGGAAATGCATCATTAACGGTGGGCAGCTGATTTTGACCATACCTTGTGGTTCATTTTTCTGCTTGAGCAGGACATTCTCGGCACATTCGACTTGTGCAATCACTTTGCAGCATTCTTCATAAAACTCTTGACCTAAATCCGTGACTTTAAAATGACGGGTGGTGCGTTGGATCAGGCTGACATTAAATTTATGTTCAAGTTCAATGATGCGACGGCTAAGTTTGGATTTACTGATATTCTCAGCTTCGCTAGCCGCACTAAATCCGCCGTGTTTCACCACCAAATAGAAATAATGAAAGTCATCAAATGAGTTGATCAAGGCAAAGCGAATCCGATAAATATGACAAGATTAGAATAGCATTAACTAGGGGGCTGTTGACATTTCACAGATGCTTGCGACAGAAGACATTTTTTAGACGATACAAGGCATGCCTTATGAGATTTAGTTATTCTAAATGAATAAGGCATAACACAGTAGCGGCAAAAAGTGTCTCTGTCCCGTAGGGTTATAGCTAAAACTTCCCTAAACTGCGTTATGAAACTTGGTAAGGGGAAGACCATTACCTGCATTTCATGCCTTGTTTATGTCGTTTTAGCTGATAACGCAAGACATGGCGGAAATATCAACAGACCCCTGCTAATCTTGATATGACGGTTTATTTTTCTGCAGTGTTGGTGAAATAACTGGTCATCAAGTTGCGATAATCAGGAATATGATTCGAGAATAAAGCACCTAAGCCTTCGATATCATTGCGCCAATCACGGTGCAGTTCACAGGCCATACCAAACCAGGTCATCAGTTGTGCACCTGCTTGTGACATACGATCCCACGCCGCATCGCGAGTGAGCGCATTAAAGGTACCTGACGCATCGGTAATCACAAATACTTCAAAGTCTTCTGCCAGTGCAGATAAGGCTGGGAATGCGACACAGACTTCCGTGACCACACCGGCAATAATCAATTGTTTTTTACCTGTAGCTTTGACCGCTTTAACAAAGTCTTCATTGTCCCACGCATTGATTTGGCCTGGACGAGCAATATAAGGGGCATCTGGGAACAGTTCTTTCAGTTCAGGAACCAGTGGACCATTTGGGCCATTTTCAAAGCTGGTGGTGAGAATTGTAGGTAAGTTGAAGTATTTTGCGGCATCTGCCAATGCCAAAACATTGTTTTTAAATTTGTCTGGATCAATATCCCGAACCAATGAAAGGAGGCCAGCTTGGTGGTCGACCAAAAGTACGGCTGCGTTGTCTTTGTCTAGGCGAATATAATCTTTAGCCATTGTTGTATCCTCGTGTTTTTGTAAAAAGAATACGGAAAAGAAAGTGAATTTCCGTAGTGCTTGAAATTATGCTAGTTAAATTTTTCATGTAGATGAAGCGCAAAAAATGAGATAAACAATATCAAAAATAGGATGATTGATAAGGTTTAGGGATTGATTCACTTTTTAATTTTCAATTGTCCTATATGTAGAATAATGTGTTGCCATTCTGAGGCTATAAGCACACCTGCTTGAGGCGTAAAATAGATCCCAAGAACAGAACTTCTACTCTATAGGAGAAACCAAATGAAAAGAATTCTGGGTGTGTATCAAAATAAACACATGCACTGGGTCGGTGATGGTTTCCCAGTGTATAACTTGTTTTCCTATGACCGTTTAGGCCAAAGCCTCAGCCCATTCCTCTTGTTGGACTATGCTGCACCATACCGTTTTGATCCAACCACAGCACAACATGGAGTCGGTTCGCATCCACATCGTGGCTTTGAGACCGTGACCATTGCTTATCAAGGTGAAGTGACGCATAAAGACTCAAGTGGCGGTGGTGGAACCATCAAAGCTGGTGATGTGCAATGGATGACTGCAGGTGGTGGTATCTTGCATCAAGAGTTCCATTCGCCTGAGTTTGCCCATGAAGGTGGTTTGTTTGAAATGGTTCAGTTGTGGGTTAATTTGCCAGCGCATTCCAAAATGACGCCAGCAAAATATCAAGCCATTGAAGCCGATCAAATTCAGCACATTAAATTGGATGATGCGGGTAGTGAGATGCGAGTGATTGCAGGTCAATACCAAGACACCGCAGGTGCAGCAACTACCTTTAGTCCAGTCAATGTCTGGGATGGTACGATTGTAAAAGATCAGGAACATAGCTTTTATGCGACCGAAGGCCATACCGCATTGTTGGTATTGCTCTCTGGTCAGGTGGTCTTAAATGAGAACCAAAGCATAGAAGCACCGAGTTTGGTGGTGCTGAGCCGTGAAGAAATTGACTTTAGCATCAAGGCCGAACAGGACAGTAAATTCCTGATTTTGACTGGTCAGCCACTGAATGAACCGATTGAAGGTTATGGACCTTTTGTCATGAATAGCAAAGCGGAAATCGTTGAGGCTGTTCGTGATTTCAATAGCGGTAAATTTGGTTCAATGCAAGCTTAATTGCAATTTAAATCAGTTGCTTATATAAGAAAGCCTATCACTCCGTTAAAGTGATAGGCTTTCGCTGTAAGGATCCTCTATTGATTTTTTTAATATTATGTCACTTATAATTATTCAGCTTGTTATGTGACTTTGTTCTCGTTATTGTTTAATAAAAATAGCACTAATATTGGGCTTTGCAAAGGCTATAAAGCGCTGAAAATGAAAAAATATAGAATGTTCTGTATGTTTTTATGTCCTAAAATGTAATAAGTCTAATTTTTTCATTATGTTAAGATACAAACGCAATTTGTGATAAAATGTAACAAGAATCCAACAACGATATTACGACAAAAGTCTGGCAGAAGCCTTCAATCTGGTATTTTTTAATACCGCGTTTCGCTTAACTATCGGTCATAATCAAGAAAAATCATCAACTGATGGGACATAATTTTGGATATTGCAATTATTGGCAGTGGAATGGCAGGACTTGCCTCAGCCAGAATCCTACATGATGCAGGGCATAAGGTAACTATATTCGAAGCACTCGCAGGGCGAGGCATGGATAGTCATAGTATTGATTTTGATGGTGGTATTATTGATGCCCCACTACGCGTAATGAATCCAAAGCTTTGGCAAAATACTTTAAGTTTGGCAAGCTACTTGGGCATAGAAACTTTCCCTGTCCGTACTTTTATGGCTTGCAGTTGGTTGTTTGAAGATAAAACAGATACATGGCTCACCACTTCACGTAGCCGTATCGGCAATTTCCCGATTATTAATAACCGCAAAGGCATTCAGCAATATGGCTGGCGCTTGGTCAAAGGCATGTTGCAACTGAAGACTGCGGTACATCAATTCTTTAAATCGGATAATCAAGACATCACACTAGCTGAATTCATGAATCAATATCATATTGAGGAAGTGTTTTGGCATGGCACAGTAATGCCAGTGCTGTATACCATTTGTACTTGCCATCCTAAAACCATTGGTGAATGGCCAGCCAAACCTTTATTGGAATTTATTCGTCAGTTGACGGAAGGTGAAGCCTTATTACGAATGAAAGGTGGAACGCCTGCACTGGTCAATCGCTTGATTGAAGGCATTGAAATTCATAGTGGTTCGCCTGTTCAAAAAGTTGAAGAGCAGGGCGAAAAAGTTTTGGTGGAAAATGCACAGGGTGAAAGCCAATTATTTGACCGTGTGGTGATTGCGACACCAACCCCAGTGATTGAAGATTTTCTCAAGCAGCCGCAATTTGCCGATGATATTGCCTTACTGAAAAAATTCCGCTTTGAACAGGGCGATTTGGTGATTCATACCGATCCAATTGTGATGCCACAACGCCGTAAAGATTGGGCAGTATTGAGCTATATGATGGATCGTAAATTTACCCGTCAGCAATTTACCGTGTGGATCAATGCGATTGAACCAAGCTTGGTGGGTAAAAATGCCGTGTTCCAGACGTGGTGTCCGGTGATTGATATCGATCCGAAGAAAATCATTTCTAAAGTCAAACTCACCCGTGCGGTGGTTGACTCAGAAACGGTCGCTCTGAATAAACAAATTCAGCAACGTCATTTGGATTTAAACCGTAAAGTATTCTATTGCGGTTCATGGTCGTGTGATGGTTTGCCGATCTTAGAATCTGCTGTGACCTCTGCGATGCATATTTCTGAAATCTTAGGTGCAGCCGTTCCATTTGTTGGATTAAAACCAAAAGTCAAAGTTGCACCTGAACTCGGTTATTAAGCATGGCCACCTTCAAGCAAGCGCTGATCGAGAAAGTCATAGGGCATAAATATGCGATTGATGCTAAAAGACTCGGTGATGATGCATGGCTTGCTTGGAGTAATTTAGGTTTTTGGCAAGGCCAACATGATCATTATCCACAGGCCTGCCAAAGTCTGGCCGATCAAATTGCGCAATCGATTCAACTGAAATCCACAGATCATGTTTTAGATCTAGGCTGTGGACAAGGTGCCAGTTTGTTGCACTGGACCCAGCATTATCAGATTCAACAACTCAGTGCAGTTGAGTTGCAGCCTGATTGTGTCAAACGAATTCAAAAACAATTACCGCAGGTTCAAATTCATTGTGGCTCTTTTTTGAATTTAAAAGCACTGCAACTTTTGAATTCATTTGATGTGGTGCTGTGTATAGATGCGGCTTATCACAGTGATTTGAATTCATTTCTCAATTCAGCATCTGCAGTTTTGAATTCAAAAGGTCGGATCGCGTTTCACACCCTGATGTGGTCGGATAATTGGCAGCAGTGTTCTGTTCTACAAAAACAAAAATATCGCTATCTGTTAAAAAGTGCCGATGTGAATTGGCAGCATGTGATGGATCAGCAGCAGCTGGGGCAGACTTTAGCGCAGCATGGTTTTACTGATATTCAAATTCAGGATTTTTCTGAGCCGGTGTTGAATGGTTTTGCGGAATATATCGAAACACGAAAAATTGAAAAATCAGCATTTGATTTGGCTCAACTCAAAATAAATATGACTGCCAAGTTGTGCCGAAAACTCTACCAAGATGGATTAGTACGTTATATTCAAATCAGTGCAGTAAAAAAGTGAGAACAAGATGCCAAATGAATATAAAGGTTCATGCCTGTGTGGGGCAGTGAGCTATCAGGCGGAAGTTGCGCCACGTTATCGTTTTAATTGCCATTGTCGTGATTGTCAAAAAGCCACAGGCAGTGCTTATGCACCGATTGCCTTCTTTCACCAATCTGAACTTAAAATCGAAGGTGAATTAAAATATTTTGAGTCTTTGGGTTTATCAGGCAAGCCGATCCGCCGTGCATTTTGCCCAAACTGTGGTTCGCAAATGTTTGGCCTACCAGAACTCGTGCCTGAGATGATTTCAATCCGTGCAGGAACATTGGATGATCCAAATTTGTATCAACCGCAAGCAGAATGTTTTGTGAGCCATGCAAATGAATGGGATTTATTAAATCCGGATATTTCGCATTTTGAAAAAATGATGGGGAAAAAACGAGAGTAAAGCGAGAAATGGTGCCGGCACACGGATTCGAACTGTGGACCTACTGATTACAAGTCAGTTGCTCTACCAACTGAGCTATGCCGGCAACGTGGCGAGAATTCTACAGAATCTAATTAAAAAAACAAGCGAAAAAATGAGCAATCAGATAAATTTAATTTGATTGTCGAATTTTCGCCAATTTCAGCTTAAGTATTGAGTGCATAGACAAAGGAATCAATCACTTCACCTGTGTTTAAGTGTGCTTTAACAGGGACACGTTGATAACCTGTACCTTCGAATTCATCCAGTGCTTGCCAGTGTTGTTCTAGGTTATCTGAGAAAAAGACAAAGCCAGATACCTTTTGATCTGTTTGATCGAGCACAATGCCCGGAAAGCCGAGTTCAGCTCCCCAGCCTTGTTGTTTGAGTGTGCCAAATACATGTGCTTCTGCCCACATACCACCAATATTTTCCATGATATGGGCATTGGGACGGTTGGGCCCTAGAGTCCCGTAAACAAATAAACTGAGCATAGTGAAAAGTAGGAATGTAAAAGAGGTAGGGTAGCAGATATAACGGGCTAATCGTAAATACTGCGAGCTAAGCAGCGAAAATCGTTATTTGTTTAATTGATTATTCTTCTTGAGAGCAATTCCTTGGAAATAAAAAATCTATTTAAATAAATACTTGGAGTAAATGGAAAATTAGTGAATATTAACTGATAGAGGATGAAGTCATTTTTACCATTAATATAAAAAGTAAGAGGATTACAATCGATTTCTAACATAACTTTCTTATGAAAGAAGGGCGTTATTTAATTTTTAAATAATTGAACAAAAAAAATACTAATTGGACTTTATAAGCTAACTTCTCAAAAATGAATATGTGAAAACGATAATGATGTTTAAGGAACAAACACATGAATACACATATTCGAGTTGCCGTGGTTGGTGGTGGTATTGCTGGTCTGGCTTTAGCAAGTAATTTAAGTAAATACGCTCATTTAGATGTCCAGATGTTTGAATCAGCACCTCAGTTTTCTGAAATTGGGGCTGGGATTTCTTTTGGTGCCAATGCAGTCAAAGCGATTGAACTGCTAGGTTTAGCCAACGAATATCACGCAATTGCAGATAAGGTATCGCCACCCTTTCAAGATGTTTGGTTTCAATGGCGCAATGGCTATACCGATGAATATTTATCTGCATCTATCGCGACAGGTGTAGGGCAGTCATCTGTTCATCGTGCTGACTTCCTTGATGCCATTATTCCTCACATGCCTACGCAAAATGTTCACTTTTCTAAACGCCTTGAGGCGATTGAAGAACAAAATGATCAGGTGATTTTGCACTTTAATGATGGCAGTCAGCATGCATGTGATTATTTAATCGGGGCTGATGGTATCCGCTCTGTGGCTCGCCAATATGTTTTAGCTACTCACGATTTACCATCAGTTCATCCACGTTTTTCAGGAACTTGGGCATATCGTGGCATTATTTCTCACGCTACATTTAAAGAAGCTTTGCAGCAAATAAATGGCGATACAGAGTTAGCAGATATTCCGCAAATGTTATTGGGCAAAGAAAAACATATTTTAACGTTCCCTATTCGTAAGGGGGAGCAAATTAATATCGTTGCTTTCTGTTCAAACCGTGAAGATACGATGTTACCAGCCGATACACCGTGGACTAAGCCTGTCGATACAGCTCAAATGCTTTCCGATTTTTCAGACTGGAGTGAAAGCTGCCAGACATTACTCGGTTTAATTGAACAGCCCACCATTTGGGCCTTACATGAAATTGAAGAACTTTCGACTTATCAAAGTACCTCTGGTCATGTCATTGTCATGGGTGACGCTGCACATGCCATGTTACCTCACCAAGGAGCAGGGGCAGGGCAAGGTCTTGAAGATGCATTAATCCTTGCTGCCTTATTGTCGACAAAAAACTTACAAACAGATCAGTTAACTGATGTGTCTTCAGTTTATGAAAAGCTCCGTTTAAAACGTGCTTGTCGTGTTCAGCAAACTTCTCGTGAGTCTGGCGAAATTTATGAGTGCTATTCGAATCAGTACCCCACATTTGCCGAAATTGGTGAACATCTTGAACATCGTTTTGACTGGTTATGGCAACACGATCTAGAACAGGATGTTGCAGATGCAAAGCAACAACTACATCAATTAGTAATGGCGATCATTTAAATAAGTTTTTGTTTTACACACAATTTGCTAAGGAAAGCAATTATGGAAAAACTAAATGCAAATCAATTGATTGATGATGCAAGATTAACACCCTTGCATTGGCGTGTAATCTTGCTGAGTGCACTGATTATTATTTTTGATGGCTATGATTTAGTCATTTATGGCGTTGCATTACCCAAGCTTATGCAACATTGGCAGTTAGATAGTATGACTGCTGGATTGCTGGGCAGTGTTGCATTATTTGGCATGATGTTTGGTGCCATGATTTTCGGTAGCCTGGCCGACAAATTAGAGTCCTATGGTTTTAGTCGTAAGCGTTTAATTATGCTTTGTGTTCTCATTTTTAGTGGTTTTACCGTGTTATGTGGCTTTGCCAATAGCCCTAAAGAGTTTGCCATTTATCGTTTTATTGCGGGCCTTGGTTTAGGCGGCGTAATGCCAAATGTTATTGCTTTAATGACTGAGTTTGCCCCAAAGAAATTACGTTCAACTTTGGTATCGCTCATGTTTAGTGGCTATGCAATTGGTGGTATGAGCTCAGCGCTTTTAGGCATGTGGTTGGTTCCTAAATTTGGTTGGCAAATCATGTTTGTTTTGGCGGGTATTCCACTCATTTCATTACCTATTATTTGGAAATTTTTACCCGAATCAATTGATTATCTGATTCGCCAAAAAAAATGGGAAGAGGTCCGTAATTTACTTCAACAGTTAGCACCAGAACACAACATAACTGATCATACGAGCATCGTCTTACACCAAGAAAATCAACAAACAGCCGCTCGACCTCTGGTTGCTCTATTTACCGAGAATCGTGCTTTAGTCACTGTATTTTTCTGGCTGAGTGTATTTATGGCTTTACTCATGGTTTACGCGCTCGGTAACTGGATACCAAAACTCATGGTTGAGGCTGGATATGATTTATCAACCAGTCTAGTCTTTTTACTAGCGCTAAACTTGGGTGGGATGCTGGGTGCCATCGGTGGTGGTTACTTTGCTGATCGTTTTCATCTGGGCAAGGTCATTTGTTTACTCTTCTTGGCGGGTGCAATTTCACTTTACTTGCTGAGCTATGCTTTACCCATGGTCATTTTATATCTCTGTATTGCCATTGCAGGAGCCGCGTCTATTGGTGGGCAAATTTTATTGCTAGCTTATATGGCTCAGTTTTATCCTTCACCAATTCGCAGTACGGGGATTGGTATGGCTCTAGGTATAGGTCGTATTGGGGCGATTTTAGGCCCAATCTTATGCGGCTGGCTTTTAAGTTTGCATTTACCCATCGAGTATAATTTCATCGCGCTCGCCATTCCTTGTGTGCTAGCAACCTTAAGTGTTATTGCCATCGGTATTTGTAATCGAACTAAAGGTGTAATGCTAAATTCAAGTATATCTTCATAAGAATTAAGCATTTTTATTCCTATAAAAGGAACTAAACGCTAAACAAAGCAGTTAAAGTTTTTGTTTAGTATATTTAAAGGATCAGAACCATGGATTTAGGTTTGATTAAAGTTTTTGTCTGTATTTATGAGTCTCGTCATATTAGTAAGGCTGCTGATAAATTAAATTTGAGTCAGCCTTCTGTAACGTATAATTTGAACCGTTTACGCCGTCAGTTAAATGATGAATTGTTTACTCGAAGCCGAAGTGGGGTCGAACCGACAAAAGTTGCGCATGAGCTTTATCCGATTTTTCATCAAGCAATTTTTAATATTGAGTCAGCGATTGCTCAAGCACAGGAATTTCATCCCGAAAATTCAAATAAAACGTTCAGAATTGGGCTGTCTGATGCAGGGGAGATTTGTCTTTTACCAAGTCTTATGGCTTTTTTGCAGAAAACAGCGCCCTATATTCAAATTGAGATTGAAGAGATTCAGTCGTCTAAAGTCGAACAGTGGCTTATTGATGGCTTTTTAGATCTGGCCGTATTTAATAGTACGCAGACCATAATGCCTAAAATAGAAACACGTACTTTATTTGAAGAAAGATATGTATGTATTGCGAGAGCTGACCATCCAAGGCTACAGCAGCAACTAACGTTAGAACAATATTTGCAGGAAGATCATGTTGCCATTAAATCATCAACAGGGCATATCCAGGTTGAGCAGTATTTAAAAACAATGAATTTAAAGCGACGCATTCGTTTAGAGGTTCCACACTTTAGTGTTTTACAAGGCGTTTTGCAGAGTTCAGATATGTTGGTGACATTACCATCGCGAGCAGCTCGGCACTATCTAGCGCATGGTAATGTCCAAATGTTTGAATTACCTTTTGCCATTGACTCTTTTAAAGTGAGCTTGAACTGGTTTAAGCGTAGTGATGATATAGTGGCTAGGAAATGGTTAGTTAGCTCTGTTAAAGCTATATTTCAACAGTTATAGGAGGATGATGCTTTTTATTTCAGGCTATATCAAAAGAGATATAATGTAAAAAAAAAGCCTAAACCCTTCGATTTAAGCTTTCTCATTTCATGCAATCACATGAATAAAAATTCTGGCGAGAGAGGGATTCGAACCCTCGATACGCGCAAACGTATACACACTTTCCAGGCGTGCTCCTTCAGCCACTCGGACACCTCACCAAGGTGTGCGATAGTACCCAAAAAAATGCACGCTGCCAAGTTGTAGTCGAACAGATTTGCAGAAAAACTTTTTGGCTAGTGATAATATTGCGCCATATAACGTTCAATTTTGAAGACAACATCATATGCAAAGTACTGCAAAAAAAGCCGCATTGCCCGCGATGACGCTGGCAGCATTAGGGGTGGTATTTGGGGATATTGGAACAAGCCCACTCTATGCAATACGGCAATGCTTTGTCACAGGACATGTTGATATCAGTGAAGGTTCGATTTTAGGTATTCTTTCACTGATCTTCTGGTGTATGAACCTAACGATTAGTTTTAAGTATGTCTCAATGATCATGCGTGCGGACAACAATGGCGAAGGCGGGATCATGTCACTGCTCGCACTCAACCTGCGTTCCTCGGTTTTTAGTAATAAAAATAAAATCTTTCTGATTGCATTGGGCTTTATCGGAGCATCACTGTTCTTTGGTGATGGGATCATTACCCCCGCAATTTCAGTACTGTCTGCGATTGAAGGTTTGAGTCTGGTGACGCCTGCTTTAGATCGTTGGTTGGTTCCGATTGCTTTAGGTATCCTCACGGCATTATTTATGGTGCAGCGGCATGGTACCGCCACTATGGGGAAATTCTTTGGTCCGATTACACTGTTATGGTTTGCATCTATTGGTCTGATTGGCCTCTGGAGCATTATCCAGACGCCTTATGTCTTGATGATGGTCAATCCGTATTGGGCGTTCCATTTTGTCTTTGATCAACCGACAGTTGCTTTTATCACGATGGGTGCGGTGATTCTGACCATGACCGGTGGTGAGGCGTTGTATGCAGACATGGGACATTTTGGGCGCGTGCCAATTAAACTGGCGTGGTTCTTGGTGGTGTTACCATGTTTATTGCTGAATTATGCAGGTCAAGGTGCATTGCTATTACGCGATGCCAAAGCCATTGAAAACCCGTTCTATTTATTAGTACCAGATTGGGCTTTATTCCCAATGATTGGCTTGGCAACTGCAGCAGCAGTGATTGCCTCGCAAGCAGTAATCACAGGTGTATTTTCGATGGCGAATCAAGCCATTCAATTACGCTATTTACCGCGCTTAACCGTGCACCATACCTCGGATGTAGAACAAGGTCAGATTTATTTGCCTTTTATTAACTGGGTGCTGTTTATCTCGGTAGTGATCTTGATTTTACTGTTTGAAAGCAGTGCAGAATTGGCAAGTGCTTACGGTGTAGCGGTAACGATGACCATGCTCTGCGGAACGATTTTAATCTCGACTTTGGCCTATGGGGTGTGGCGTTGGCCATTGTGGAAAGTGGCGTTATTTGCGGTGCCATTCCTGATTATTGATTTAATTTTTGTGGGTTCAACCTCATTGAAAATCCTCTCAGGCGGTTGGGTGCCGATCTTGATTGGTGTGGTGGTATATACCATTTTGATGACGTGGAAGCGTGGTCGAGAAATTGTCTATAATCGTATGGAAACCAATGCTTTGCCAATTGAATTGTTTATCAAAAGTATTGGTATGAGCAAAGAAACCCATTTCGTACCAGGCGAAGCGATTTTCTTAACAGGTACACCGAATATTGTGCCGCATGCGATGTTACACAACATCAAGCACAATAAAGTGCTGCATGAACGTAATGTGATGGTCACGGTCTATACTCAAGATATTCCGTATGTAGCTGAAGCAGATCGCTTAAAAGTTGAAAAACTGGATGAGCATTTTTATCGAATTTATATGTACTACGGATTTAAAGATCAGCCGAATGTACCAAATGCATTAGAACAAGCCTATAAGGAGCTTGGTTTTGAATTCGATATGATGCAAATGAGTTTCTTCATTTCACGTGATCGTATTGTGCATACCGTGGGTGATGGCATGTCACCATGGCGTGAAAAGTTATTCATCTCGATGCAGCGTAATACCAGTCCTGTCAGTGACTTCTATCAGATTCCAACCAACCGTGTGGTGGAGTTAGGCAGTCAGATCGAAATTTAAGAAAAACGTATAAAAAAGGCACCTGAGCGTGCCTTTTTTATTGTCTGTAGATCAAGTGTACAGATTTGCGACATAAAGTGTCGCTCTGGGCTGAAACTCAATATACACAGGGCTTTTGAGTTGTTAAGCTGCGCGTTCATATTGATTTTGATGTAGTTATGGCAAAGAGACCAACTCGAAAGAGTAAAACACCATTTGCTTTTTTGAGCCAAAATATTGGAAAGATGGTGTTGGCTTTGGTCGCGACAGGAAGTTTTGCGATCGCATTTGGTAGTGAAAAAATTTCGAAGTTGATGCCATTTCAATCCAGTAATGGTGCTTGTTTAAAGCAATTTTATCGTGATGTTCCACCGTTATTAAGCAAAGACAGCTTAAAAAAAGACAGCTATGCCTTGTGTTTTAATGATTTTAATGTGATGTATTCAGGTATTTCCAAGACACCACTTTGGTCGGCAGAATATCTGACACCTGAACGTTTAAGTATCAAGATTAAACGTGAAGATAATTTTCATGAAGAAACACGAGTAAAGCCCGCTCATCGTGCTTTGTTGTCTGACTATCGCGGTTCGGGCTATGACCGTGGGCATATGGCACCCAATGGTGATATGAATAATACTGCGGCACAGTACGACAGCTTTTCTTTAGCCAATATGGTTCCGCAAGCACCTAAAAATAATCAGGAAGTTTGGCGTAAGTTAGAAGAAGCGGTACGTTCAATTGTGACCAAACAACATAAAGATGCCTATGTACTGACAGGGCCAGTATTTGAAGGTAAACGCCTGAAAACTATTGGTAAGGGCGTGATTGTGCCGACTGCGGTATATAAAGCGGTGTATTTACCCAAGCAAGGGATTATTGGTGCTTACTATGCGCCAAATAATAATTCTCAGCAGGTCAAAGTGGTCAGTGTTTGCTATTTGGAAGAGAAACTTGGCATCAACTTGTTCCCTCAATTGACGGAACAACAGAAGCGTAATGTTTATCAATTGCCACTTTCTGCAGTGCAAGTGAAGCCGAATAAAGACATCAGTTATTCGCATTGGGATGGACAGAGTCAGTGTGTGGAAGAAGCTAACACGGATGCCATTCAAGTGCAGCAACGTGAATTTACTTCACAGCAAACTGAGGCCGCTGAAAGCAAATTCCCACAAATTGATGAAGAGACCAAACAAGCCTTGATCAATCAATTGGTAAATGCATTGCTGCAGTATTTCTTACAAATGTTGAGATAATGTAGAACATCTTGCAAAGTCATCCTGCATGGATCATGTTGTGGGATAGACAACAACAATGAGAGAAAAAAGATGTTTAAGCCTTTTGAACAGGGTGATGAATCTTCAGCAATTTATGATCTGACTTTGGAAAATCAGGTCGATTGCGTGAGCTTATATGGCAATTTACAGATTACCAAAGATCAGGCAGGGCTGAAAACGGCAAAGGCATTGCAAAGCTTTATTAATGATGTGGTTTCCGCTTTGGAGAAAGAACAACTTCCTGAACAAATTGACAGAAAGCCTGAGCAGGACATTGAAAATCCGTTTCTATAAATAAAAAACCAGCCGTTAGAGGCTGGTTTTTTTTGGGGATGTATGCGCTTAGTCTTTCTCGCTGCCCACGAATTTGTAGATCACTGCACCAATGATGGCACCGATGATTGGTGCAACCCAGAACAACCAAAGTTGGCTGATTGCTGCAGTCTCAGCAAATAACGCAACTGCCGTACTACGTGCAGGGTTAACAGATGTGTTGGTGACTGGAATACTGATCAAGTGGATCAATGTTAAAGCTAAACCGATTGCAATTGGCGCAAAACCAGCAGGTGCACGACGATCCGTTGCTCCCATAATCACGATTAAGAAGAACGCAGTTAAAACAACCTCAATCAGGAATGCTGACGCAACAGAGAAATGGTTTGGAGAGAGTTCGCCATAACCATTGGTTGCGAAACCGCCTGTACCTGCAAAGCCTGCTTGACCTTGTACGATGATATACAGCACGAATGCTGCAAGCGCACCACCAATCACTTGAGACACGATATAAGGAACTAAGTCTTTTGAGTTAAAACGTCCACCCACCCATAAACCTACACTGACAGCAGGGTTAAAGTGACCACCAGAAATATGACCGAAAGCGTAAGCACCTGTTAAAACAGTTAAACCAAATGCCAATGCAACACCTAAGAAACCAATGCCAAGTTCAGGGTATGCAGCTGCAAGCACAGCACTACCACAACCACCAAAAACAAGCCAAAAGGTCCCGAGAAATTCTGCTAAATATTTGTTCATTGTTATCACCACATCAGTTATAAAAAATAAAAAAAGCAAACATCCAAAATTTATTATGGATATGTTTAACCCTCGTGAAAAAATTGTGAACTAATTCACATAGGTATATAGGCTCTTATATAAAACGGGCAAAAAAATCGGTCAGTTGCGAAACCGTTAGTTCGTCAGTATTTTTATTACGAATTGTAAGTTATGTTGTTGTTTCGCCACTGTTGCGGGGTTTGCCCCGTCCAAATCTTAAAAGCTCGCTGAAAAGCACTTTGTTCAGAATAACAGAGCAGTAGCGCAATTTCTTGCAAACTCAGATGAGGATCTTTTAAATATTCGGTCGCCAGCATAAAACGTACTTGCTGCACCCGCTCCTGAAAGGTGGTGTTTTGTTGTTGTAAATGTCGCTGTAATTGGCGTACGGACAGACCCAGTTTTTCGGCGATAAAATCGATTTGATATTGGTTTTTTTGTAGGCCTGTCAAAATGGCATGTTGTAGCCGCTGATCCAATTGGGTTGAATTGGGCAATTTATCTAGCAAGGCTTGGGCTTGCTGTAACAACAGTTGTTGTAAGGTGTGATCACCTGTTTTAAGTGGCTTAAAAGCTTCGCTGACGGGCAATAATAATTGGGTTTTGGGCTGTTCAAAACGGACTTTACAGTGAAAATATTGCTCATAAATGCTGATGTTTTTGGGTGCGGCATTGACGAAATGCACTTCATGCAGATGAATCGTGTCACCCGACATAAACAGTTTCAGGAACTGCACCATCAAGGCAATCGCGATTTCATCGGTCAACTGGGTCGGATGTGGTTCAGGGGCTTCCCAACGAATCGATGCATAAGGGTGATTAAATTCAACCACCAAAGGGCTGCCATCATAAATCAGGCGATGGAAGTCATGGTAGCGTGCCAAAGCTTCACCTAGATTTTCACAAGATAAAGCCAAATAGGCAATGATGCCTAAGTGTTTGGGTTGTACATAGGCTGCGATTTCCAAGCCTAGACCACTATTTGGATGTAGTCGATTTAGATCTTCTAACAGATCCCGCCAAATCACATAATCAAAGCGCTCTAGGTTTTGAACCTGTTGTAATTGTTCAGGAATATGGATGTTCTCTGCTTCACAATAGGCTTTTAATAAATGCCCCAAACCACCAAAAACAGAGCCTGTATAGTTCTTGAGTTGAGACATCCTGTCCACTCCTGATATTGTCGTGTTTTGTCAATATAAATATATCGTATCGTCAATACTTCGCCTACAAAAATTTATATCTTTAATAAAAATAAGGAAACATTTGGAGAAAACCATGATTAAGGGTTTTATCGCAGGTTTGGCTGTTGCAAATGCCTTTGAATGGTTTGCACATAAATACATTTTGCATGGGGTACATCGTCCGGGGCAGCCACGTTATAGCCCTGTGCCGAAAAGCATGGAATCGCACTGGGCGCACCATCGTGAAGTACGTAAACAGCAGTTTTCGGATGATTGCTATGTTGAGGGTGTGGAGCATTGGCGTACCCGTAATGAAATCATGTCCTTAGCTGTCGTGGCAGGCGTTGCCAGTGTGGCGTTTTATCCAATTTCAAAAGGCATGTCTTTGGCGGCGCTGTATAGTGCAGGCAACTATTATTATGTACATCGTCGTGCGCATTTAGAGCCTGATTGGGCAAAACGAACCATTCCTTGGCATTATGATCATCATATGAATTCAAACCAAGATGCCAACTGGTGTGTGACGCGTCCATGGTTTGATTATGTGATGGGTACTCGTGTGGTGTCTTCTGCGGATTTAAAAGAGGCAAATCCATTAGGTATTGCTTTGCCAGCAGCTTTGTCTAAAGCATTGACGCAAGCGATTGAATCCGTTTTTCCTGCAAAATGGGTCGAGCAAAAACCAAAATTGGTGGAAGCACCTGTAGCTGAGCAACCGCAAAAACAATCGCAAGAATCGGTGGCTTAAATTCGATTGATCTAGTGGGCTGAGCAGGCTTTTATTGACAAATCATGACGACAAAAATAGGGGTATGTCGTGAATTGTCAATAAAATTGGTTTTTAATGTCAATATCTTTGCACATTTTCTCGCTAATTTAGCTCAAGCATTTTAAATGCTCAGAATTTGTTCAAAATGATGATATTGTGCTTACCCTCTAGCGTTGTATAACGCAGTTTCCATACCTTGCTCAGCAAGGTATTTTTTTATCTGTATACAGCTATTTTTAAATAAAAAAACCTCTCGCTTGAGAGGTTTTTTTATGGCTCATCTAATTAAAGACGCATCTCAATGCCTTGTTCAGCAAGATATTGTTTTGCTTCTGGAATGGTGTGTTGACCAAAGTGGAAAATAGAAGCAGCAAGTACTGCATCTGCACCGCCTTTTAAGATGCCATCGGCCAAATGCTGTAAGTTACCTACGCCACCCGAAGCGATGGTCGGGATATTGACGCGATCATTGATCTGACGCATTAAGGCAATGTCATAACCTGCTTTAGTACCATCGGCATCCATACTGGTAATCAGCAGTTCGCCTGCACCGAAGTCGGCCATTTTCACCGCCCATTCAATCGCATCGATGCCTGTTGGTTTACGACCGCCGTGGGTAAAAATTTCCCACTTGTTCTCACCGGTTTTTTTCGCATCAATCGCAACCACGATACATTGTGCACCAAAGCGTTGTGAAGCTTCTTGGACAAACTCAGGAGTAAACACGGCAGCCGAGTTGATACTGACTTTATCGGCACCTGCATTCAACAATAAACGGATATCTTCAACTTTACGGACACCACCACCCACAGTTAAGGGCACAAAAACGCTTTCGGCCATGCGTTCTACGGTACGGTAAGTAGTGTCGCGTCCATGATGGGTAGCAGTAATATCTAAAAAGGTAATTTCATCGGCGCCTTGTTCGTTATAACGACGGGCGACTTCAACAGGGTCACCTGCGTCACGAATATCAAGGAATTGAACGCCTTTGACGACTCGACCATTATCAACATCTAAGCAAGGGATAATACGTTTTGCGAGCATAAAATTTTCCAAAAAATCGCCAATAAAGAAAGGGGTGCTACACCTTCATGGAGGGAACAGGTATTCTATCAAACTTCACAGCTATTTTTTGCAGGTTTTCCATGTCGGTTTATACCCCGTTGAGTTTAGAAGAAGTTCAAGCCTTTGCTGAGCCTTATGGTTTAGCGGTGATTGACCTGATTCCAATCCAAGGCGGTATTCAAAACACCAATTATTTTTTGGTGGATCAATCACAGAAACAATATGTTTTAACGGTTTTTGAAGAATTAGATGCTGAAGGCGCAGGTGAGTTGGTACCTGTACTGGATTGTTTGGGTGAGGCAGGTGTGCCTGTGGCGGTGCCTTTAAAGCATAGTGGTCAGGCCATTCATAGTATTGCAGATAAACCTGCGCAAATTGCGCCGCGCTTGATGGGTGAGCATCCGGAAGACGCCAGCATTATCCAAATTCAGGCGATTGCACAAGCACAGGCAAAATTGCATTTGGCCTTACAAGGCTTTCCTTTAGAACGTGATTTTAATCGTAATCATCAATATTGGTCAGATGTCGCTGAGCAACTTAAGCCACAAATGAATGCGCAAGATCAGGAATTATTAGCTCAGGTGTTTCAGCAGTTTGCGGCAATTACCCAACAGCATCCAGACCGTCCTACGGGCTTTATTCATTCAGATTTATTCAGAGATAACACCTTGTTTGAAGGCGATCAACTACAGGGTATTCTTGATTTTTATGAATTGAATCAAGATGAATGGTTATTTGATATTGCGATTAGTATCAATGATTTCTGTACTGCCTATCCACAAGCGCATTTAGATTCAGCCAAGGCCGATGCCTTTCTTGCAGCTTATCAAAGCATTCGTCAACTGACCGTTGATGAGTTAGCTTGTTTAAATATCTTCTTGGCGATGGCGGCGTGCCGTTTCTGGAGTATGCGTTTACAAGTGGCGCAGAAAAATGCCGAGCAAGGGCGCACAGGTGATGATATTTTGCAAAAAGATCCGCTGGAAATGCGCATGATGTTACAAGACCGTTTACAACGAATCACAGCTTAGGAAACAGACATGCGAGATCAAGGTCGTTTAGTTGAGTGGTTTGATGATAAAGGCTATGGCTTTATCCAACCCAATGACACAGCAAAAGATCGTGTCTTTATCCATATCAAAGACTTTGCTCGCACAGGGCCGCGACCCTTGGTCGGTTGTGCCTTGGAATATGTGGTGATTCTGGATGAGCGCGGCCGTTATCGCGCTCAACAGGCGACGTATTTAAAAGCATCGCAGGTGATTGAACATCGTGCTCGTCCGAGTCAGCCTCAACCGTCGAAACTCTGGTCTGCGATGCAGATTGGTATCGTGATTTATATTGTCTTTATGCTGATCGCAAGCTTTAGTAAATTGCTGCCGCCGTATACTTTATTATTTGTTAGCTTGATGAATGTATTGAGTTATTGGCTCTATGCACAAGATAAAGAAGCAGCTCAGTTGGGCAATCGACGTATTCCAGAGCAGACTTTGCATATCGTGGATTCTTTGGGTGGATGGTGCGGTGGTTGGCTTGCTCAGCAAAAACTGAGACATAAAACACAAAAACAACCGTTTCGTAAGATTTATTTCTGTACCATAGTCTTCCATATACTATTGATATGTTGGTTAATTTCTCCGCTCAATGTGTTTTATTGATTGAGGGAGTTTGTTTCTGGAGATTAAATAAAAATGAATTATTCCGTTGATCAAGATCCAAATCGTACTTTGACTTTGGTGCTGTATGTACTTTATATCATTGCGATTTTTACTGGTGGTCTGTTGGCAATTATTGCCTTGATCATTAACTATGTAAAACGCAGTGATGTACAGGGTTCGATTTTTGAAAGCCACTTTACTTGGCAAATCCGCACTTTCTGGTGGTATTTGGCTTGGAATATTATTGCCTTTATTCCGTTTTCGTTCCTGTTCTTTACCGGTGATAACGGCACGGCTTTTGCCGGCGTTGCGGTTTCTGCAACCACTTTTGCCTTTGCGGTAATTTTTGGTGCATGGATCTGGATTGTTTATCGTGCCATCCGTGGTTTGATTGCCTTAAATGACAATAAGCCGATGTATCAAGACTAAGGCCGGCCAGAACTCGCTGGGTGGTGTATTAACCTAAGCGAGTTCTCTATTGTTATTGGTTTTCGCTGTTGCATGATAGCGATAGCTTGCTCCTCGATGCTGTTCTGTCAGCAATGGACCTTGTCCAAATAGTTTCTCACGCAACGTCCCTTCGGTATATTCAGTTGGATACACGCCACGTTGCTGTAGTTCCGGCACCAGATATTCCACCACATCCTCAAAAGTCTGATGCGCCAAAATATAGGCCAGGTTAAAGCCGTCAATATCGGTTTCTTCCGTCCATGCCTGTAGTTGATCGGCCACAGTTGTGGCTGAGCCCACCAAGATTGGGCCATTGCCACCGATACTAATAAATTTGGCAATCTCTTCAATGGTCCAGATTCGATTCGGATCGGCTTTTACATAAGAGTCGAGCATGGATTGAATCGCATCAGTATGAATATATTCAACTTTGTCCTCTGCATGGAATTGCGAGAAGTCGACCCCTGACCAGCCTGATGCCAAGGTTAAGCCGCCATGATAGCTGGCGTAGCTTTGATATTCTTTGAATTTTGCTTGGGCTTTTGCATCGGTTTCATCCACCACAATCGACAGCATGGTGTAGATCAAAATCGAATGAGAATCTTTGCCTTGTTCAACGAGGTTGGAGCGAATGCCTTGTACCAGTTTTTTCACCGCGGCTTTGGTCGGTGCAGAAATAAACACACATTCAGCATTTTGGCTGGCAAATAACTGCCCACGACTAGATGCACCTGCTTGATAGAGCACAGGGGTACGTTGTGGTGAAGGTTCGCAAATATGAATGCCGGGAACGCTAAAATATTGACCTTGATGATTGATGGGATGGACTTTGCGATGGTCTGCAAAAATGCCTTTTTCTTTATCACGCAGCACAGCATCTTGTTCCCAAGAACCTTCCCAAAGTTTATAGAGAACTTCTAAATATTCATCAGCGATGTCATAACGTTGATCATGACTGACTTGGGTTTGAAGACCTAAATTCTTTGAGCCACTTTCCAAGTATGAGGTGACGATGTTCCAGCCAATGCGGCCTTTGGTCAAATGGTCCAAGGTGCTCATGCGCCGTGCAAAGGGATAAGGATGTTCAAATGAAATTGAAGTCGTCAGACCGAAGCCTAAGTGTTTGGTGACTGCCGCCATAGCAGGCACAATCTGTAGGGGATCATTGACGGGAACTTGTACGGCACCTGTGAGCGCATGTTGTGCTGATTGATGATAAACATCATAAATGCCTAACACATCGGCAATAAAAACCCCATCAAACTTGCCACGTTCTAATATTTTGGCCAAATCGGTCCAGTATTCGAGGTCTTTATATTCAGTCGAGCGATCTAGTGGATGACGCCACAACCCAGGCGATTGATGCGCAATACAGTTCATTTCAAAGGCATTAAATCTAATTTGCTTGCTCATTGCTCTTTACTAAATTAAAGATTTTTATTGATCTTAATTAAAAAAGATTGAATTGATTAATCATAAAAAAATAAATGTTTATCATGAATCTATTTAACGTGATTTTGGATTGTAGTTTGAAAAATTATTTTTTATTAAATTCAAAACTTTATTCTTTAATTGAGAGAAATTTGTTGGTGCCTAAGTCAGGCTTAGAGGATTGTTTCTTTTTGATTTTAAATTGTTTTTTAAATAAATAAGTAATGGTCTGGGTTTATTTTAAATAAAAAGATTAGGTTCTAAATTTAACTTATAAATATGCAATAAAAATAGTGCTAGTTTATTTTTTATAACTGGAAAATGAGTATTTATAATGACCTCAAAAATAGAAATAAAATTGGAAGATGCACAGAGTATTCCGCAAGATTTTTACTTGAATAATACGCCAGCACATGTGATTGCTTCAGATCAAGAAGCCATCGCTGTGGCCCATCGCCTAGCAGCTGCTTTTGCCAAAGAGGCAGCAAAACGTGACCATGAGCGCAAGCTGCCCTTACAGGAAATTCAACAATATTCTGCCTCTGGTCTGTGGGGGATCAATATTCCGAAACAGTTCGGTGGTGCTGGGGTGAGCTATAAAACCCTTGCTGAGGTGGTGACCATTATTTCCAGCGCAGATTCATCTTTAGGGCAAATTGCACAAAATCATTGGGCCTTTTTAGAACATATCCGTTTGGATGCGTCATTGGAACAGCAGCAATTCTTCTTCGAACAAGTACTGCAAGGCAAGCGTTTAGGCAATGCATTCTCTGAAAAAAACTCGAAAACCGTCGCAGATTTGACCACTAAAATTGAATTTAAAGAGGATTATGCGCTAATTAGTGGTCAGAAATTCTTTGCCACAGGTGCTTTATTGGCACATTGGATTCCAGTGGTTGCTGTGAGTGACGATGGCAAAGTATTTGCAGCATTGGTCCCGCAACATACGCCTGGTTTGACCATTGTGAATGACTGGAGCAGCTTTGGTCAGCGCACTACGGCCAGTGGTAGCGTGCAGCTGGATCATGTTCGAGTCGATTTAAAATATGTAGTGCCGATCCATCAGGCTTTTGAACGTCCAACAGCAGCGGGTGCAATTTCGCAAATTATTCAGTCCGCTGTCGATGCAGGTATTGCGCGTGGGGCCATTGAGGAAACCATCCGCTATGTGCGTGAGTATGCCCGTCCTTGGATTGATTCAGGTGTGGAACACGCCAGTGAAGATCCCTATACCATTAGCAATATTGGCGAGCTAAAAATTAAATTGCGTGCCGCAGAGGCAGTTTTAGCTTTGGCAGGTGAGGCGATTGATCGTGCTTTGGCGAATCCAAACGAAGATACCGTAACAGAAGCAACTTTACTCACGGCTGAATCGAAAGTATTAACCACTGAAATCGCACTCTTGGCAGCCAATAAATTATTTGAGTTATCTGGTACCCGTTCCACCTTATCCGAGTTGAATCTAGATCGGCACTGGCGTAATGCACGCACGCATACCCTGCATGATCCAGTACGTTGGAAATACAATTTAGTGGGTAATTATTATTTGAATGGTGTGGCACTGCCACGTCATGCGTGGAGCTAGGAGGGTAGTATTATGACCAGTCAAACGAATCAAAATCTCTCCTTGGGTGCGCATTATGAACAGGTGGCGGGCAAGTTCCGTCCGATCTTCGAACGAATTGCGGAAGGTGCTTTAGCACGGGAAAAAAGCCGAACCTTGCCCTATGAACCGATTCAATGGTTAAAACAGGCTGGCTTTGGTGCAGTACGTGTACCTGTGGCTTTTGGTGGTGATGGTGTTTCGCAAAAGCAGCTATTTCAGTTATTAATTGAACTTGCTCAAGCAGATTCCAATGTGGTTCAGGCTTTACGGGGGCATTTTGCCTTTGTCGAAGACCGCTTAAATGCACAAAAAACTGAAGCACAGACACTCTGGTTTGAGCGCTTTGTCCGTGGTGAGATTGTGGGGAATGCGTGGACAGAAATTGGTAAAGTTGAAATCGGAGATGTGGTGACTCGTGTCAAGGTAACGCAAGATGGCAAACTCCGTATCAATGGTCAGAAGTATTATTCCACAGGCACGATTTTCGCAGACTGGATTGATCTTTTTGCTTTGGATGAAACCACCAATCAGCATGTGATTGCTGCGGTGTCTACGCAAGCAGAAGGCATTGATATTGTGGATGATTGGGATGGCTTTGGGCAAAAAACCACGGGCAGCGGAACTTTGACCTTAAACAATGTAGAAATTCCCCGAGATCACATTTTGGTGTTTGAAAACCGATTTAAATATCAAACTGCATTTTATCAGGTGGTACATCTCGCGACTTTGGCGGGGATTGCACACAGTGCAGTGCAGACCTTTAAGCAGGAAGTGCGTCAGCGGACGCGGATTTATAGTCATGGCAATGCCAGTTTGGTGCGTGAAGATGCACAAATCCTGCAAGTGATTGGCAAAGCGTCTGCACAAGCTTATGCGGCGCAAAGTATTGCATTAACTACTGCTGAAGCTTTGGATGCTGCGTATTTACAACATTTTCAGAATGATGAGCAGGCTGAGTTGGAGGCTAATGAGCGTGCTGAATTAGTATCGGCACAGGGGCAAGTGGTGATTGCGGAGTTGGTCTTGAATCTGAGCACCGAGCTGTTTAATGCCCTGGGTGCATCGGCAAGTAGCAGCGACAAGCAGTTGGACCGTTTTTGGCGCAATGCTCGTGTGGTCGCATCACACAACCCATTGGTCTATAAACAGAAAGTGATTGGAGATTGGGAAGTCAATCAAGCGCCTTTGCCGTACGTGTGGCAGATTGGCAATAGTCCTGTTGCTGCGAATCAAAAAGAAATTCCAGCTTAGTGATCTCAGCGCACAATAGATTTTATTGAACTAAAACTGTTGTGCACTTTTATCTATTAATTTTCTGGTCGTTGTTTCTTCGCAAAGAATTTAAATTTTAATTCGCTGACGAGTACTCCAAGCACCACCAATGCTCCTCCAAACAAGGCCAGTAATGGTAAACGTTCTCCGGCAATACGCCCGATCACACCTGCCCAAACGGGTTCACCTGCATAAATAATCGCTGCGCGCGTTGGGTCCACCATGCGTTGCGCCCAGTTCATCACAAATTGAATTAATGCACTGGCTAAGCCGAGTGCCACTGCAATAATCAGCAATCCCCATGAAAAGTTAGGAATACTGTGTTCACCAACCAAAGGCATACTGGCAAAAGATAAGCATGAAGCGACCGCCAGTTGAATGACCGTGACTCGTCTTAGATTGACTTTCCCCGCGAAATAACCAATCAGGATAATTTCGAGCGCAATCACAAAGGCACAAATTAGGGTAAGTACTTGTCCATAACTAAAGTTGATGCTGGAAAAGCCGTTGCCTGTTAACAAGATTAAACCAGTAAAAGCCAGTGCTGTACCGACCCAAGTCATCACTGAGGGCATCTTTTGGAAGATCACCCACATTAAAATGGGCACTAAGGGCACATACAGTGCGGTAAGAAAGGCGGATTCGCTACTCAGAATACTTTGTAGACCAATGGTTTGAGTGCCATAGCCAATTGCGATCACAATTCCGATGGCTGTACCTGCCAAGCCCTCTTTTAGGGTTAGGCCACGCATGGATTTGAGCGAGATTAAGAAGATTGCCAAAGCCGCGACTGCAAAACGGCAGCCAACAAAAAACATGGGGCTACTAAAATTCAGGGCATATTGCACCGCTAGAAAGGTGCCACCCCAAATCATGGTAATAAAAATAAGCGCGAATTGTGCGGCTTTAGGAGATTGAGACAAAGCGGTCAACGCAGCCATCCTCATGAGTAACGTGCAATATACTGCACATATTGCATTGCTTGTTGGCTTTGTGCAATATATTACACATATTTTTTATTTTCACTGTAGGAATGCATGAGTCATTCAGAGACGGTATTGCAAGATGTGGGACAGAATATTCGTCTGTTTCGTACCGAACGTCAGCTTAGTCAGCAAGATTTGGCAGATCGAGCAGGTGTCAGTCGCCGTACCATTGCTGCTTTGGAAACAGGACAGGTCAATATTAGTCTGGCTAAACTTGATGCGATTGCAACGGCTTTAACAGTCGATTTTAAAAAGCTGGTCAGCCCATCTGAGCTGAGTGAATCTGCCATCGTCAATACCTTGGCTTGGCAGGGTCAACAGGCTGAAAGTCATGCCACGCTGTTGGCTGCTGTGTCAACCCAGACACAAGTCGAATTATGGACATGGTCTTTGGCTGTGGGTGAGATCTATCAGGCTGAACCAGATCAAAAAGGCTGGCAAGAGTTGATTTATATTGTCGATGGCGAATTGACGATTTCGTTTGAACAAGAAAATCGAGTGCTTCTAGCAGGTGAGTCGCTTTTATTTGAGAGTTCTGTCAATTATCGTTATCTCAATCAAGGAAGTAGCACTGTTCATTTTGTCCGAAACGTAATTTATTAACTCTAAAAAAAGCGCTTAAGCTGGATTACTTAAGCACTTTTAGAGTTCGTGGCTATTTATGCAGACTTAGCTTGAGCTTTGATGAGTTCCATATTTATCAATCATGATCGAGCTGGCTTCATTCAAACCTCGCACAATAACGTGTACGCCTTTGCGCTGGAATTTTTGCACCACACTGTCGATCATTGCCACTGAAGTGACATCCCAAATATGTGAATGGGTCAAATCAATAATGACTTCTTTTACATCCTCTTTGAAATCAAAACTTTGCATAAATTTTTCTGAAGAACTAAAGAAAATTTGACCTTTCAGATTATAAACGCGTGCCTGATTTTCAAAATATCGCTCAACTCGAATATCTTGCTCTAATTTATTGGCAAGGAATAAAGCAGACAGTAACACGCCTGTAAGCACGCCTAAGGCTAAATTATGGGTTGCAACGACCACAACCACTGTTGCAAGCATCACGACATTACTGCTGATTGGATTCTTGCTAAAACTACTGATGGATTTCCATTCAAAGGTACTGATCGAGACCATGATCATCACGGCAACTAAGGCAGCCATGGGAATCACCTTTAACCAGTCGCTGATAAATACGACTAAGATGAGGAGGAATATTCCCGCTGAAAAGGTCGATAATCGAGTCAATCCACCTGATTTTACATTAATCATCGATTGCCCAATCATGGCACAGCCTGCCATGCCACCCATAAAACCTGAGGCGATATTGGCAATACCCTGACCTTTGCATTCTTGAAATTTATCGCTTGGAGTATCGGTCATTTCATCAATAATCGTCGCCGTCATCATCGACTCAAGCAAACCGACTGCAGCCAAAGCAACAGCATAAGGAAAGATGATTTTTAAGGTTTCAAAGTTAAGGGGAATATCAGGAATTAAGAACACGGGAAGCGTATCGGGTAATGAACCCATGTCTCCTACTGTACGAATATCAATGCCGAAGTAGATTGCCAGCAAAGTCACCGTGATGATGCAGACCAAGGGTGAAGGCAATAATTTACCGATTTTCGGAATCAGCGGAAATAGGTAGATAATGATCAGACCCAATAACACCAAGGCATAGACCTGCCATGTGACATTGACCAGTTCAGGCAGTTGCGCCATAAAGATCAAAATCGCCAATGCGTTGACGAATCCAATCACTACAGATTTAGACACGAAACGCATAAGTTTCGCTAGCTTTAGATAGCCCGCGATAATTTGCAATACACCCGTGAGCAAGGTGGCAGCCAGCAGATATTGTAAGCCATGCTCTTTAACCAAACTGGCCATGAGCAAAGCCATTGCACCCGTTGCGGCTGAAATCATGGCGGGGCGACCACCAACGAAAGCAATCACCACGGCAATACAGAATGAAGCATATAAACCGACTTTGGGGTCGACCCCTGCAATAATAGAGAAGGCGATGGCTTCTGGGATCAGTGCTAAACCGACAACCAGTCCAGCCAAAATATCCGCACGGATATTGGAGAACCATTGCGCTCGAATATTGGAAAACATAGAAATAGCCTATTTTTTAGGAATTTTTAAAGGCTAGTGATGTGATATACAGACACACGACTACACCACATCACTAGACAGTGATGAGTTAATACATAGGAAATGTAAAACTTAAGGTGGCGTAAGCATCATGTAAGAAGATAGGGGTTTTATTTGAACTGGGGCAAGCATAGCACCCAAGGAAAAAAAGCTCTAGCGATTGTTACAATAACTAGAGCCTGAAATGATTAGAGTGATTGTTGGTCTAACAATAACTGCGCTTCACGAAGACTTAAAGTACCTTCATAGATGGCACGACCTGTAATCGCACCGAGGATTCCTTTTTTGTCTTTTAGATTGCGTACATCATCCAGATTGGTGACACCGCCAGAAGCAATCACAGGCAGGCCTGAATAGTTGGCCAAGTTCACGGTCTGTTCAACGTTCACACCTTGCATCATGCCATCACGTGCAATATCGGTATAAACAATGCTGGATACGCCTGCATCGGCAAAACGTTTAGCCAGATCCGTCGCTTTTACGTCAGTCACATTGGCCCAACCATCGGTTGCCACCATGCCATTGATGGCATCAATCCCGACAATGATATGACCTGCGAAGCGTTTACATGCTTGGTCAACAAACTCTGGCTCTTTCACGGCTTTGGTACCGATAATCACAAAAGAAACGCCAGCTTCCAAATAGTGTTCGATGGTTTCAAGTGAACGGATACCACCCCCAATTTGAATTGGAAGTTCAGGTTGTGCACGCGCAATCGCTTCAACCACTGGTTTATGAATTGGCGTACCTGCGAAAGCACCATTTAAATCGACTAAATGTAAACGACGTGCGCCTTCATCCACCCAATGTTGTGCAGTTGCCACAGGGTCTTCAGAGAAAACGGTATCGTCTTCCATACGTCCTTGCTTCAAACGGACACATTTACCATCTTTCAGGTCAATTGCTGGGATGATTAGCATGCTTTCGCTCCTTGCATCATCATAGAGTTTAAATTGGCTACATATTAGCAAAATATTGATCAATCGCTAAGCCTTGTCTGCTAAACCTGCCAGTATTCTCCTGATTTGTTGCAATAATTGTGTTGTGAGTAATTGTTGCTGATACAGTTGCTCGAAACAAAGCAGTGCTGCATAGGCATCTGCGGCGGCATAATTGATTTGTTGTGGACTAAGATTTTTAACCGACCAGTTGGAAGTACTGATTTTTTTACTTTTGGCGAAATAACGCTGAAAAAGCAGCGCGATTGCCGTTTGAGTACCGACTTGGCTGCGATAACCAAAACTTGCAAAGCTCTTGGACAGGTCAATCATGGCATTAGGTTGAATACCTTTACTACGAAAGATATGCGCATCATTCTTCAGTCCAAAACCCACTTTGAGTTGCTGTTCATTTTCGAAAATCGGTTTGAGAAAATCTAATATTTCATTACAGACTTGAAATAAATAAGCCTTGTTTGGCGTTGCGAGCTGGATCAGGTGGGGTCCCGTCGATTTTTCTCCAACTTTGAACGTTGGCTTGGATTCAGTATCAAAACCAAAAACTTGAATAGACGCGAGTTCAGCTTGAATTGTCTTACATTGTTCAAGCGTTTGGATCACCAAGATACGATCTGTGCTTAGATTTTGAAATACAGGCAATGCGCGGATTTGTTCTTTGCTTAAAAGGGGAGTGTGTTGAGGCGTATCCATTTGCATTAAAAGCTCAAAGCGTTTGATTGAGCTTAAAGGGTTTTGTCACAATAAAAAAGCCAAGTCGAAACTTGGCTTAGTAACAATGATGTATTTATTAAGCTTGACTGATCTGTTGCTCAATCTGAGTTTGTTGCTTTTCTAATGTGATTTCTTGATTACTAGGTATTGCAATCACAGTAACAATAGCAATAACCAAACTAGCGACTATTAATAAAATATAAATCCAGCCTAAGATTTTTTCCCATCCAGCTGTTGTTCTAACTGGGCCAAAATTATTCGTTGCTTCTGTACCTTTTACACAGAATAAATAGATCATAAACAAGATGTTCAGAAAAGGAACGATATATAATAGTGATAACCATCCGCTAAGATTTCTATCATGTAGGCGGCGAATGATAAAAACGAAAGATAAATATAAAAATATAATATAAATTATTCCGAATATTATCATCGCAGCTAATGGGAAATCTGGAATTTCAGCGTTTTGACCATTTAATATCCCAGAAGAGAATCCAATAATTACAATGATAATCATCGCGATGATTGAGCTTAAAAATGTCCAAGCTGCATAGGATAGTCGGCCAAAACGACCTTTGGGACTCAGTGGGTGATCCACGCTTTGTGTAGATAAATTCATTGTTATTCCTATCTAGGTGTTTTTATGGGATTGTAAAAATTGAAAAATGTATCGTTTAGAATAATAAAGAAAAAATTGCAAAATTAAAGCTTAAATTATTTTATGAGTTGCAGACCAAGTGATAACGAAAAACTTGATCTGCATTAGGTGGACTTAAATCTTCCATTCCACAAAGTTCTTTAACAGCTGTAGGCCAGCGGTATGACTTTTTTCAGGATGGAACTGCGTTGCAAACAAATTATCTTTGTGAATCGCCGTGCAGAAATTCACGCCATAATCACAGGTCGCTGCAATAATTGCTGAATCGGTTGGCTCCACATAATAGCTATGTACAAAGTAGAAACGTGCATCTTGCTCAATGTTATTCCACATCGGATGCTCTGGATCAAGTTGATGTACTTGATTCCAACCCATATGCGGTACTTTTAAATTTGGGATTTGAGGAAAGTGTTTTCCCACTCCCTCAAAAATACCCAGTGCTTCGACGCCACCATTTTCTTCCGAACTTTGTAGTAGCGCTTGCATACCGACACAAATTGCGAGCACAGGTTTGTTGAAAGCAGCCTGACGTACCACCTCATCAATTCCAGCTTCACGCATGCCTTGCATACAGTCACGCATGGCACCGACACCAGGGAAAACGATTTTATCCGCTTTGGCAATCAGTTTAGGGTCGTTGGTGACATCAACCGTCGCACCAACATGCTCTAGGGCTTTTGCCGCAGAGTGTAGATTGCCCATGCCATAATCAAGTAAAGCAATACGGGTCATTACAAACTACCTTTAGTCGAAGCGATGGTGTTTTCTGCGCGTGGATCAATTTCACAGGCCATACGCAATGCACGTGCCAAAGCTTTAAACACACTTTCAATCTGGTGGTGACTATTTTTGCCTTTCAGGTTATCAATATGCAATGTCATCAGCGCATGATTGACAAAACCTTGGAAAAATTCTGAAAATAAATCGACATCAAAGGTTCCGATGCGGGCACGTGTATATGGAATATCCATAAACAAACCCGGACGGCCAGATAGATCAACCACAACACGAGACAGTGCTTCATCTAATGGCGCATAAAAATGCCCATAACGACGTAAGCCTTTTTTATCACCTAAAGCTTGTGCAAACGCTTGCCCCAAGGTGATTCCACAGTCTTCGACGGTGTGATGGTCATCAATTTCTAGGTCGCCATCGCAATGAATGTCGATATCAAATAGACCATGACGCTTGATTTGATCAATCATATGGTCTAAAAATGGAACTCCAGTGTTGAGTGTGCCTTGACCAGTACCATCGAGATTGAGACGAACTCGAATTTTTGTTTCGTTGGTATTTCTTACCACTTCACTGATACGTTGCGTCATGGACACGTTCCTCAAAAAACGTCAAAAATGATTGAATTAAAAACCAATAGTTTCGCTGTGACGAAAAAGTGACAGCATCATAGTTTGCTCAGGAGGGTTAATCAATGCCTATTACCGTACATGCTTACAGTTCTCTGGATAATCTAGGAATTCGTACTCAGCTAGAGCGACTTTACGATACCAGCCCAGAGTTTGGCGATGGGCAAGATGCAATGGAACAACTTGAACAAAATCTCCAGCAATATACCACAGTTTACACTGCTGAATTTAACACCAAAATTATAGGTGCAATTTGGGCGACAGGACAAGGTGAAAGCCGTGTTTTGGAATATATTGTGGTACATCCAGCCAATCGCGGGCGTGGGGTTGCAGAACGCTTGGTTGAAGAGGTATGCCGTATGGAAGAAGAGCAAGGGGTTAAACAGTTTGAACCAGGTTGTGGGGCAATCCATCGCTGTTTATCACATCTTGGCAAAATCTAAGCTTTAGCGTACTGCTTTGGAGCAAAATTAAGCGCTTAAGAGAAAAATCCACAAATTTGCTTGACGGGCTTAGACAAACATTGTTTAATACGCCCACTTTGGCGTGATAGCTCAGTAGGTAGAGCAACGGATTGAAAATCCGTGTGTCCCCAGTTCGATCCTGGGTCTCGCCACCATAAATTTGTATTTTCAATCCCTGATCCCATCAGGGATTTTTTTTGCCTGAAAATTGATTGCCTGAAAAATGTGCATTCAAATCAAAAGCTCATGATAATTATTGACTATTCAGCTGAGATACGGCTTAATACACCCCATTGGCGTGATAGCTCAGTAGGTAGAGCAACGGATTGAAAATCCGTGTGTCCCCAGTTCGATCCTGGGTCTCGCCACCATATTCAAAAAGCCTCAAACGAAAGTTTGGGGCTTTTTTTATTGTTTGTTCAAATGATTTGATTCATCTCAGTACTTTAAGCTAAGATTTGTGCGTTTGCATTTAGATGTAAATCATTAAATATAAAGTCAAAAATAAGGCTTTTAAATACATTAAATTATTAATAGAACGATAAGGGTTTTACGATGTTGAATAACATGAAATTAGGGTTTGCCTCATTACTTTGTATTTTACTCAGTGCTTGTGGAGGAGGTGGTGATGGTAATATCAGTACGAATTCCTCTTATTCTAAAACGATTATTAAAAATGGTGTGACCTATACCTGTAAATCAGACTCCACTGCAAATGCATGTGAAAATAATAATAACTGTTCTGCGTGTGAATCATCGAATACCCCAACAACCGTAATTACGGCTCAATGTGCACTTAGTAGCAATAATATTGTAAAAGTGACGGCAGATGGTTGTATTGCGAAAGTCGGTACTAATATTTATACCAATGTTTGCCAAGGAACAACAACATTGAGAATGCTCACTGGGACGGGCTTTACTCAACAAAAAGTACTGAGTGAAGGTGGGGCGTTTACAACCAAGAATGGTAGTTTAGATATGAATGGGACTTTGTTCAGCTGTAATTAAATTCTTAAATCTAAGGAATTAATAAGATTAAAGGTGGCTTTGTCACCTTTATTTTTGGAAGAAGATATTGTGGAAAAGTGGCTTTATTTACTTTTTTTAATGCTTGGATTCGGGTTGGGGTATTTGATTTCTGATTACAAACAGGTGATGTCACCTTCTATCGCGCCAGAAATAACGAAAACAGCAAAACCTGACGTAACCTCAATAAATCATCCTCAAGATGTCGCGGTTTTGACGTCGCAAGGGCTTGCTGCAAATACTGAACATTTAAATACATTTTCTGAGCATCAACATCAGCAGATTGCAAAAATCATTGAAATGGCATCCGAGCAGCAGGTGGGTGATTATTTGAAAAAGGCTTTTCCGAGACAAGACTTTTCAATGATTCAGAATAAAAAGGTATTTGCTCAGCGTGCTTTAGAAGAGTTAAGCTCAAAAAATGATGAGCAAGCATTGTCTGGTAGGCTGGTACTTGCCTTAACGCCAGTAATGCCACAGCTTTCAGAAGATCTGCATCAAGTACATCAGTTCCAAGAGGTCTTTGCTCATTTCGATACGATGGGGCAATCACCCACGGATGAGCAAATCTTTATTCGTTGGCTCAATCGAGATACAGGGGAAGTGCTGTTATTTACACCGCGTCGAGTCACTCAAAATGTTACTCAAAATTGGGTCAGCACAACACCATCGAATGGATGGCAAGCGGGAACATATGATGTCAAAGTCTATCAGATGCGTGATCAGCTCACACCAATTGCACAGGCCAGCTACCGAATTGTACAAGTGCTATAAGATTGAACTTTTACTGAACAATTCTAAGTCAAAAAGTTTGTTATGTTGGGGGATGTCAAAAATTTTAAGAATAGACCAGTATGAAAGATTTATTTTCTGAGCAAAGTGAACTTTATCAACAGGCACGGCCAACTTATCCGCAAACGTTAGTAAACTGCTTAATAGAGCAGCTCAATGGCTTGGACTCTACGTGGGATTGTGGGGCAGGTTCGGGGCAACTGACTCAACTGATCGCTCCTTATTTTCAGCAAGTGGTTGCAACTGATCTCAGTCAAAATCAACTAGATCAGGCCCCAGCATTACCCAATGTGCGGTATTTACAACAAGCCGCAGAGCAGACCTCATTTGCAGATCAGTCTTTTGATTTAATTACTGTTGCCCAAGCGATTCACTGGTTTGATTTTGAAAAATTCTATGTAGAAGTGAAGCGAACTCTGAAAGCAGATGGTCTTTTTGCCGTAATTGGTTATGGCTTAATTCAGTTAGATGATACAGATTTAAATCAGCGAATTGATCAGCTCTATCATCAGACTTTAAAGGGCTTTTGGGATGCAGAGCGACGTTATATTGATGAACATTATCAAACGATTCCATTTCCCTTTGAGGAAATCGCGATGCCGCAGTTGCAGATCGAGTTAGGTTGGACAGGGCCGCAGTTGTGGGACTATCTCAATACTTGGTCTGCAGTAAAGCATTATCAAGATCAGTTGCATGTCAATCCTTTGGCGAGCTTACAAGACATTTTACAGATACAGCAGCCGATTGGGATTAGCTTTCCAATTTTGCTGAGAGTTGGGCGCTTAGCTGCATCAGAATAGGAAAATAAAAAAATCATGTCGGAATAAGCCGCTATAAAACGCCAGCGATAAAAAGACTTCCATTCAACAGATGCGACCCTAATTTAACTTGATTGAATAAGAAAGTTTGTTTGCTTGGCTCAATGGTTAAACCTGGGCAGGCTGTTGAGGTATTACCACAAAAGTATTGTTCTCCATCTTCCGTAATGAATTTTAAACTGAAATTACCCTGCATTTCTTCAATGAGCTCGAGTGTAAGTAGCTGATGTTGTTGTACAAAGCTGAGTTGGTAAATCTTTTGTTCATTTCTAGCTTCAGCCAGTAATTCAGAGTTGGTAGGAATGAGCTTTGCATCTTGATGATTTATGCTGAGGTGAGCGTAATTTTTAGGAATAACAAGATTGATATTTAATGATTTAGTTTGCCCGGACTTGGCTTGAAGCAAAATATTCTTGGCATGAATCACAATCTTTTTATCATCTTCGTGCCAAAGGTTTTGGGGTGCTGGGGACTTAAGTTGATAAAGCTGATCGTGAGTTGTGATTTGTACCAGTGGTTGAGAGGATGTGCTGTCTTGTTGAAAAGTGAAATCAATCCATTGATCTTGATGTTTTAAGCTGAATTGATAAGAAATCGGGTCATGAAGAGCAGAGTGCTGAGAAACGGCACTATTCATACGAATCAGCTGATAAGGTTGTTCATCGAAAATAAATTGTCCTTGTATGGGGAGTTGAGGGAAACGCTTGGATTTTAAAACAGGCCAGTGTGAAGGGAGCTTAAATTGTAATTGACCAGAGAGTTGTACGATTTGTTGTTCTGAATCCTCAAGCTGGTAACGAATAGGCGTATTGTGAAACTGAAGATTTAAGTTCTGCTGTGATGTTTGCTGATCAATTTGATAGCTTCCAATAGCTTTCTCTGACGTAGAGGTCGTATAAACAGACCAAGGAACGTGGTCTTGTTGAACGTCGAGCCGTTGAAAAATGGCAACATTTGAGTTTAGGTTGAGATCAATCCAACCAGTAATATTTTTATTCTTGAGTTCAAAAGAGATACTCGAGATAGGATCATTGCCTTTGGCAATCATATCAAACCAAAGTTGATCGGGAGCTAAGTCTACCCGTTCCTGTAATTGATTACCTGAAATGGTGATGAAATAAGGGCTTGTATGCGGGCTTTTGATTAAGGTTGTGAATATTACAAGGCTGATCAGAATGAGTGATATAACGAATAGCCATAGCGTAATTTTTTTCATTGTATTTGGTTTGATTTTTATTGGATGATCGATTTTCTATAATTTTAATTAAAATAACAAGATGGCTTGATATTCAGGCAATAAAAAAGGTCTTTGCGTGATGCAAAGACCTTTTTGACTTACCAGAGAAGGAAGGTCCATAAAAAATAATATGGGCGTTAAGCAGACTTCGCCACAGCTGCAGGTGCTAACATATTGCCTGTTTCTTCAAAATTGGCATGCCAAGATAAGGCTTCACGAAGAATGTGTGGGGTATGGCCGCCACGTTCGCATGCACGGTCAAAGTAATCGTTAAGTGCACCTTGATACAGTGGATGTACACAGTTGTCGATAATCACACGGGCACGTTCACGTGGTGCTAAGCCGCGAAGATCAGCAAGACCGACTTCGGTCACTAAAATATCAACATCATGTTCGTTATGATCGACATGGCTGACCATTGGCACGATTGATGAGATATCACCACCTTTGGCAATCGATTTAGTCACGAAGATCGCTAAGTGTGCATTACGGGCAAAATCACCTGAACCACCGATACCGTTCATCATCTTGGTACCGCAAACGTGGGTTGAGTTCACGTTACCGTAAATATCAAACTCAAGCGCCGTATTGATGCCAATAATCCCTAAACGACGCACGATCTCTGGATGGTTAGAAATCTCTTGAGGACGAAGTACTAATTTATCTTTGTAGTGTTCAAGATTACCGAAAACGCGCTCGCCACATTGTGCTGATAAGGTGATTGAGCTACCAGAAGCAAACTTCATTTTGCCCGCATCAATCAGTTCAAAAGTACAGTCTTGAAGAACTTCTGAGTACATGACTAAATCTTCGAAATTCGAATCTTTAAGTCCTGTTAAAACTGCATTGGCAATTGAACCAATCCCTGCCTGTAATGGACCTAAGTTTTTCGCTAAACGGCCTTCTGCGACTTCTTTTTCAAAGAATTTAATCAGGTGATTGGCGATGCCTTGAGTTTCAGCATCAGGTGGAGTCACAGTTGATGGTGAATCTGCTGTGTCATTGAATACGATACCCACGATTTTTGCTGGATCGATTGGAATCGCGGTTGAACCAATACGGTCATCCACTTGCGTTAAAGGCAATGGTGTACGGGTAGGGCGATAGGTCGGGATATAAATATCGTGTAGCCCTTCGAAATTTTCGCTGAGCGAGGTATTAATTTCGACAATTACTTTTTCTGCAAAAATCGCAAAACTTGCTGAGTTACCGACAGACGTGGTTGGCACGATATGACCATCTTCGGTAATGGCAACCGCTTCGATCACCGCAACATCAGGACGTTTTAGTTGCTGGTTACGCATTTGTTCAACGGTTTCAGACAAATGTTGGTCGATAAACATCACTTCGCCGTTATTAATAGCACGACGTAAAGTATTGTCGACTTGGAATGGCATACGACGAGCAAGGACCCCTGCTTCCGTCAATTGTTTGTCTAAGTCATTGCCGAGACTCGCGCCCGTAATTAATGTGATTTTTAACGGATTTTTTTTGGCTTGTTCAACCAATGCTTGTGGGACTGCTTTCGCTTCACCTGCACGGGTAAAACCGCTCATACCAACCGTCATATCATTTTTAATAAACTGAGCTGCCTGCTCTGCACTCATCACTTTGTCATGCAGTGCTGCAAGACGAATACGACTTAAAGACATCATCCATTCTCAATATTGCTTTTCATTGGATATGGAGTTTAGCGCTAAAACATGAAAAGTGAATTGAAATAAGGCTAAGGTCTAATACAGCTGCATACGCTTTATTCATCTGCTTTCCAGTTGCTTATTTTCTGTGTGATATTTGCTTGAATTCATACAGAAAAGGAACATTAGGGAAGGACAATTTTTGGGCTTGAATCAGTGTGAAACCGAACGAAAGCAATCATTCCAACATCAATTGGGCTGAAGACTTTAGTCGAAGAGTCCTGCATAGATGATAAGAGGATGCTGATTGATCACTTTAAAAATGCCCTGTTAGGGTTTGCTTTATTTTGTCGATAGCATTGTTTTGTGGTTCGTCACTGGGCGCTGGAGGAATGGGGAGGGAAATCACCACTTCCAAGCCACCTTGCTCACGGTTACGAATGTTAATCTGCCCTTGATGGATATCGACAATACGTTTCACAATTGCTAAGCCTAAACCACTGCCTTGAATCGTTCTTGCCGAATTACCACGAACAAAAGGTTGCATTAACTCTTCCACTTGATCAGGTGGAATGCCATCACCATGGTCGGCAACCGTAATCATAATATGATCATCGACATGGCTGGCAGATAGTTCAATCGGTTCTGCACCATAACGTTTGGCATTATTAATTAAATTGGCAATCAAGCGTTTTAAAGACAAGCTTCGTGCTGGAATGATGGGCAACTCTTGCGCTTCAAAACGAATGTCCAGCGGTTTGAATTGGACCACCAGTTCTTGCAACAGCGTATTCAGGTTGGTCTCTGTCAGTTCTTCATCAGAGCCATCCCGCATATAGGAAATAAACTGGTTTAGAATCGCGTCCATGTCATCTACATCGTAGATCAGACCTTCACGGAAGAACTCATCAGGGAGCATTTCTGCGGTCAAACGAATACGCGTCAATGGTGTGCGCAAATCATGGGAGATACCCGCCAACATAATCTGACGATCACGTTCGGTTTGTTCAAGCGTATACACCATATGGTTAAAAGCTTGGTTCACTTGACGGATTTCGAGTGGCCCATGATTGGTGTCGAGATAAGGCGCCTTGCCGGTTTTACTATAATTGTTGGCTGTATTTTGTAAGCGACGCAAAGGTCGGTTCATTTGCCGAACCAAAATTAAGATAATGATGGATGATACAATTGGAACACCAAACAACCAGCCGGCAATCAGTTCAACACTATAGTTGGTATAGGTTTTTAAAGGTTCTCTAACCCAGTTCCCGTTCATCTCTGGCGTTTGAATCCAGATGCGTGGAATCGGTTTAAATTTAAAATAAACCGTGACGTTTTCTACACCTAACTCTTTAGCCAGTTTGGACTCAATTTGATTGGTAAACAGTTCCGCTAAGAATTTATCTTCAACTCGAGGAAATTCGTTTGGGTCAGTTACATATTCGATGCCAATACGATTCTTTAACCAAGTATCGACATCAACTTCACTCTCGCGATGTAAAATTCGAATATCTGGATTATTGACCAATTCTAATTCAATCGCGAGGTAGCGGGCGTGTTGTTGTAACTCAGGAAGATAAAGTGTGCGCCAAAAGAACCACAAGGACATAAACAGACTGAAAAACACCATGAACAACACGAGAATGGTGGTGCGCATGGCTGCGGAACGCGGTTTAATTTTATCTAAAAAACGTTCCCATTTGGTTCGTGGTCTTTCAGAATAAGCCGCGAAATCCGTAAATTCTTGTGGATCAATTGGTTCAAGTTTCAACGTTTAATTTCCTAAGCTTATTCAGCACCATCTGGAACAAAAACGTAGCCCACGCCCCATACGGTTTGAATATAACGTGCACGAGCAGGGTTATCTTCAATTAAACGACGTAGACGAGAAACTTGGACGTCAATCGAGCGCTCCATTGCACCCCATTCACGACCACGTGCCAAGTTCATCAACTTATCGCGTGTCAGTGGCTCGCGAGGATGCTGAACCAGTGCTTTCAGTACCGCAAATTCACCAGTCGTTAAAGTAACGACTTGACCTTCACGAGTTAAAGTACGGGTTGATAAATCCAAAGACCAAGGACCAAAGCTCACCACTTCAACTTGTTGGCTTGGTGCACCAGGTACTTCACGCACTTGACGACGCAATACTGCACGGATACGTGCCAGTAATTCATTTGGGTTGAATGGTTTTGGTAAATAATCATCTGCGCCTGCTTCAAGACCTGCAATACGGTCAGAGTCACTACCACGTGCTGTCAGCATAATAATCGGTGTATCGATATTTGACTGGCGCAAGCGACGGCAAATGCTTAAACCATCTTCGACAGGGAGCATAAAGTCGAGCACGATAAGCGAGAACAATTCACGTTGCAGTAAACGGTCCATTTGAGTTGCATCATGGGCAGTTTTTACCACAAAGCCTTTGTCTTCTAAAAAGCGTTGTAACAGCGTACGCAAGCGCACATCGTCATCGACCACTAAGATGCGTTCGACCCGGTCTGTCTCATGGTGTACAGTTTCCGTCGATTCGGCAGGTACAACTAAACTCATGATGTGCTCCTTTATCGTTTATTGTCATCGTCTTTATGCAATGCGATTGTGAAATATCAATAGACCTTTGAGTATACGATTCATTGCACAGTTTTGGCTATGTTATAAAGCAACAAATATTGCCAATAAAATCAAGAGATAGATACCAAATATATACAGGCAAAATGATGACAATCAATCTATTTTTCAATATTTAGGCGAAAAAATCTTGGTATTTTAGAAACATTCAGCGATTTGCATAAACTACTTGCACAATATTCAAAAAAACAATGGTGGATTTTATAGCCATGAACTTTATAATCAGTGCTTTTAGACTTAACCCTTGTGGAATCAATCACGATGACTGACTTAGTTCAGCAGTTGGCAAATGAACTTGCCGTACGTCCAAACCAAGTAGAAGCTGCTATTCGTTTAATTGATGAAGGTGCTAGCGTTCCTTTTATTGCACGTTACCGTAAAGAAGTCACGCAAGGCTTAGACGATACGCAATTACGTCAACTCGATACACGTTTAACTTATTTACGTGATTTATTTGAGCGTCGTGAGAAGGTGATCCAATCTTTACAAGAACAAGATAAATTAAGCGATGATTTATTGGCGCGTGTAAATGCAGCTGAGACTAAAAATGCATTAGAAGAAATTTACGCACCGTATCGCCCGAAACGTACCAGTAAATCATTTAAAGCAAAAGAAGCAGGTCTTGGCGCTATTGCTGAAAAAATTATTGCAGACCAAGTTGATCCAACTGAAGCCTTGGCTGGTTTTAGTCATGAAGACTACCCAGATGCAGAAAGCCAACTTGATGCGATTCAGCATATCTTGATTGATGACTGGGCACAAAATATTGCATTAACCACTGAATTAAAAAAGACTTTTGCTAAAACTGCGGTATTGAAAAGCGCGGTGGCTTCTGAAGAGAAAAAAGAAGTTGGTAAAAAATTCCGTGATTATTTCGAATTCTCAGAAAACTTTAATAAAGTCCCTTCACATCGTTTATTGGCGATGCTACGTGGTCGTCAAGAAAATGTATTGGGTTTGAAAGTGGATGGTGAAGATGATGCACCATTGGCTCGTATTGAAACTGAATACAATCTTGAACAAATTCAACCACAAACGCGTCAAGATTATTTAAAGCAAACAGCTAAACTGTTTTGGTTAGGCAAGATTCGTCCACAAATCGAACATTCCTTATTAACCGATAAACGTTTGGCTGCTGAAGCTGAAGCAATGGATGTATTTGCTGAAAACTTACGTCATTTATTACTTTCAGCACCTGCTGGTGGTCGTACGACTTTGGGTGTTGACCCTGGTATTCGTACAGGTGTGAAGCTAGCAGTGGTAAGTAATGCAGGTGATGTTCTTGCGCATAGCACGATTTATCCATTTGCACCGAAAGAAGACAAAGAGGGTTCTATTGCAGAACTTGCTCGTTTATGTCGAGAGTTCCACGTGGAACTTATTGCGATTGGTAATGGTACCGCAAGCCGTGAAACTGAAGCTGTGGTTGCAGAAATGATGGCCGCTAATACTGATCTGCAACTGACACGTATCACTGTAAGTGAAGCGGGTGCTTCTGTTTACTCTGCAAGTGAATTGGCTTCACAAGAGTTACCTGAGTTGGATGTTTCAATTCGTGGTGCAGTTTCAATTGCACGTCGTTTACAAGATCCGTTGGCCGAGTTGGTAAAAATTGACCCTAAATCGATTGGTGTAGGTCAATATCAACATGATGTGAACCAAGCTGGTTTGGCAAAAACATTGGATGCTGTGGTTGAAGACTGTGTGAATGCTGTAGGTGTGGATGTGAATACCGCTTCTCCAGCGATTCTGGCCTATATTGCTGGCCTAAATAAAGCGATTGCGCAACAAATTGTTGAATACCGTAAAGAAAATGGTCGTTTTGATAACCGTCAAGCTTTGAAAAAAGTGCCGCGTTTGGGCGAACGTACCTTTGAACAATCTGCAGGTTTCTTACGTGTTCAAGATGGTTCTGAACCATTAGATGCGTCTGCAGTTCACCCTGAAAGCTATGGCTTGGTGGAAAAAATTGTTGCGGCAAAAGCAACCACGGTAAAAGACATTATTGGTAACACTGAAATCATTCGCCAAGTGAAGGCTGATGAGTTTGTAGATGACAAATTTGGTTTACCGACTATTCAGGATGTTTTGGCTGAATTGGAAAAACCGGGTCGTGATCCACGTCCAGAATTCCGTACTGCGAAATTCCGTGAAGACATTACCGAAGTTGCGCAATTGACTGAAGGCATGCAACTTGAAGGTGTAGTCACCAATGTGACCAACTTCGGTGCCTTTGTGGATGTGGGTGTACACCAAGATGGTCTCGTGCATATTTCTGAACTTGCCAATGAGTTTGTTTCTGATCCACATAAAGTGGTGAAACCAGGTCAAATTGTGCAAGTACGTGTGATGCAAGTGGACGTGGAACGTAATCGTGTTAACTTGAGTATGCGTGCTGAAGGTTCTGCACCGGCGAAAGCACCACGTCAGCAACGTCCGCAACAAGATCGTACTGAACGTTCAGATCGTAAACCACAAGGCCAACGTCCTCCGCGTAAAGAGGGTGACTTTAAGCGTCCACAAAATAACAAGCCAAAAACTGAAAAACCACAAGAGCAAAAAATTGGTGGTTTAGGTGCCTTGTTATTACAAGCCGGGATTAAAGGTTCTAAGTAATTAATTAAATGAATAAAAGCCTCTTCGGAGGCTTTTATTTTGAGCATATTATTGTGTTTTGTTCAGAGCGTGGAGATCTGTATGTCACTTAGCTCAATCATCGCATTCTTTGTAAATTAAGAAAGTATGTAGGAATTCAGATAAAATCAACAAAAAGCAATTTTGTTCTATACATCTATCTGAATCACGTTAATCTGACCAGATGCAAAAACTTCAAAGGAGGTCGTGATGTCGCGAAGACCTCGTGAACAAGTCGATTACTTACATCTAGAAGAACTAGGTGGTCTAGAAATGCTGAAAGCAAGTTACTATCAGCAGGAATTCTCACGGCATGTTCATGAAGGATTTTGTATCGGCGTGATCGAAGAGGGAGCACAACGTTTCTATCGCACAGGGGGCAATCATGTTGCACCACAGGGCGATATTATTTTGGTTAATGCCGATGAGGTCCATACCGGATCTTCTGCTGTAGAAACGGGATGGCGCTATCGCGCCATCTATCCAACCCCAGAAGTATTTCATGAATTGACACGAGATCTCACGTCTATACATGGCACAGCACCGTGGTTTAGAGAGGCAGTATTGCATGATGAAGGGTTGGCGCAGCAATTCCGCCTGTTATTCGATTTATTGGAACAACCGCATAACACTTTATTAAAACAGACCTTGTTTCTTTCGACCATTGCCTGGTTGGTATCGAAATATAGTCAGGTGAAACCGCAGATTACTGATCTGAGTAATGCCAAGCAACGTATCCTCAATATCAAAGAGCTGATGGCGAGTATGCCTGAGCAAGAGTTTTCATTGGCTACACTTGCAGAAATGGCTAATCTCAGCCAATGGCATTTCTTACGCCAATTTAAAAAACACGTCGGGCTATCACCGCATGCATGGTTGGTACAGGCTCGGTTGCAAAAATCACAAAAACTGTTAAGACAGGGGCTGCTGTTATCTGAAGTTTCACAACAATGTGGTTTTTCGGATCAGAGTCATTTTAGTCGTCATTTTCGTCAGACATTTGGTATTACCCCTGGTGGTTATATTTCTTATCTCAAATAAAACAGCAATTTTATACAATTCTCTCTTATCAATTTTTGGCATAGTGATAGGGTCTTTTATGAGCAATTGTGATTTTGATGTTAAGTGAAAGCATAACCGATGATAGGCCAATGACGGTATCACGGGCATTTCTCAATGGGGTGATTAAAATACTACCGCTGTGTTTTGCAGTATTGCCGTGGGGGCTATTGGCAGGCTCGATGGCGATTCAGGCTGGGCTGAGTACTGCACAAGCGATTGGTATGTCGGCTTTGGTGTTTGCAGGTGCAGCGCAGTTGATGACCTTAGGTTTAGTAATGGCAGGAACGCCTGCATTGACCATCATTATTTCAGTCTTCCTGATCACCACACAGCATTATCTATATGCCCTGTACCTGCGTGAAGATATTTCCAAACAACCTTTAAAACATCGCTTGCTATTGGGCTTTTTGCTGACTGATGAATTATTTGCGGTAAGTATTAAAAAGCAACAACACTATATTTACTATTTATTGGGTGCAGGAAGCTGTTTTTATCTGTGTTGGGTCTTGTTTAGCGTTTGTGGCGTGCTGCTTGCCTCATCGGTGCCGAATCTTGATCAATATCATTTGGACTTTTCTATTGTTGCGACTTTTATCGCCATCGTGATTCCGTTTATTAAAAACATAAATACGTTGGTCGGTGTGTTGGTATCTGTGCTGTTGACCTTAGTTTTTCTGAGTCTAGGGATTAAAAGTGCCGCGATCTTGGCAGGGGTAATCGGGATGCTAACCGCGACGTGTTTACAGAATTTACGGGAGCGTGTGGCATGACTTGGTTCCTTTTGATTATTCTTGCTTTAGTGGTGTTTATGAACCGCTATATTTTGCTAGAACCGAATATTCCGTTGCGCTTACCGAAATGGTTTCAACAATCTTTACAGTATTCTGCCCCATGTTTATTGACTGCGATTGCAACGCCGATCGTGTTTATGGATGAGCAGGGCGCATTCCGTTCGACGTTATTGAATCCGTATTTTTTGGCCACGATTTTAACTGTCATCATTGCGTATAAGGTGAAACATACCTTATTGACCATTATCCTGAGTTTGGCCTGTTTCTATGCTTTGGTGTTTTTCTTACCTTAATGGGTTTGGGCATTGCGCTTGAATGCCCAAACCGTTGTTAGTATCCGACTTAACGGGTGGTATAACCACCATTGGCAAAAATGGTTTGTCCAGTAATCCACCAGCCATCTGTCACCAAGAAGCGAATCAAAGGTTCAATATCTTCGATCTTGGTTAAGCCACCTAAAGCAGATGCTGATTTATGATAGGCCACGGCTTCTGGTGCTTCCTGACCGTAGAAAAATGGCGTATCCATCGGGCCTGGTGCGACCGCAGTAACGGAGATGCCACGTTGACCAAACTCTTTGGATGCGGCACGGGTATAATGCTCGACGGGTGCTTTTAAGCCTTCATAGGTTGAATAAAGTCCCGTATACGCTGCAAGTAAACTGGTTACGATAGTGCAGATCTTTCCATTGTCATTCAGATGGCGACCTGCCGATTGAATAAAGAAATAGGCAATTTTATTGTTGATGTCATTCATGCCATCAAACTCTTGTTCGGTGGTGTCTAAATATGGTTTTTTCAGCACACGGCCTACGGTATTAATCGCAATATCGACGCCACCAAAGTTTTCTTTAGCAGTGATAAACAACTGCTCAATAGTTTGAATATCGGATAAATCAGCTTGTACCAACGCTGCTTTTGCTCCGAGTGCCTGTACGTCTTTTAAGGTTTGTTCGGCATCGGCTTGAGTGGCAGCGCTGTTGTAATGAATCAGTAAATTTGCACCTTGTTCAGCAAACTTGCGTGAAATTAAACCGCCTAAGTTTTTTGCGCCGCCTGTGATCAGTACGGTTTTTCCATTTAAATGATGTTGTGACATGTATTTGTCCTGATGTTGTTTTGCATAAAAAACATACTAATTGAATTTATTTGTTTGAAATAGTTGTTAGTATTGAACTGATTGTGCAAAAAAGTTGAACAATAAAATGGATAAGATTGATCGTTTAAGAATCTTTTGTTTGGTGGCAGAGAAGCAGTCTTTTGCACAAGCTGCAGTACAATTGGGTTTGCCGCGTTCCAATGTGACTTATGCGATTCAAACACTGGAAAGAGAGTATGAGGTATTACTGTTTTATCGCACCACGCGTAAAGTGGCTTTAACCCATGAAGGGAGTTTATTTTACGATGAAGCCATGCGTTTGGTGGCACAGTTAAAAGAGCTGAATCGTTTTAAAACCCATGTGCGTAGTCAGGAAGGGAAGATCAGCATTGGTATGCCGAAACGCTTAGCTACACAAGTTTTGATTCCTCATCTATCTGAATTTTATCAACGTTACCCCAAAGTAAAAGTGTTGGTGAATGGCAGTGATGTTTTTTCTAATTTGATTGAGCAACAGCTGGATTGTGTGGTACGTGTCGGACAAGTTCAGGATGAATATCTGCTGATTCGTCCTATTAGCCAAACCGAAATATGGACTGTGGCAGCACCGCAATATTTGGCAGAGTTTGGCGAACCTCAACGTTTTGAAGAACTACAACAGCACTTCGCCGTGGATTACCATGTCGCTAAACATTATCGAGAGTGGAGTGAGCTTTTATTCCAAGCGCATCGAGTCAAAATGCCTTATCGTTTATTGGTTGAGAATACTGAGGCCTATATTCAGGCAGGTTTAGCAGGCATTGGCATGATTCAAATTCCTAAATTTGATGCAGCGCCTTATGTACAGCAAGGACAGTTACAGCAATTATTTACCGATATTCCAAGTTTACAGTTACCTGTCAGTCTATTGTTAACCGACCGCCAATATCGTCCTAAATATTTTCAGGATTTTATTGACTGGTTAGATGAGTTGTTAAAAACCAAACTGTAATCGGAAAGCGGATGCGCGATTTAGGTGGGTGATGAAGTATGCAGGCAATAAAAAAGCATACCTGAGTATGCTTTTTTATTTTGGTAAGGATTAATAAAGACCAAGTAAGAAGCCAGCGCCTAAGGTAAAGAAGCTGAATAACCAGATCCAGCCAAATGAATAGCGCAAATGGCGTCCCATATCGGTGCCTGTCAGTCCAACTGCAAGCCAAGTTGCTGGCGAGAATGGGCTTACAAAGGTTCCTGCATTGTTGCCAATCGCCATGGCGTACACGACCGAATCAGCATTCACCCCAGCGGTAGCGGTAACTTCTTGCACAATCGGTAATAGCGCAAAGTAATAGGCATCGGTACTGGTAAAGATGTCCATTGGTACACCCAAAATTCCCACCAGAATATGCAAACTCCCGATCCATGTACTTGGTAGGATTTTAATGAGATCTAGGGCAATCGATTGCAACATACCTGACTCAGACAAGATTCCGAGGAAGGCACCTGCCGCAAAAATAATGGCAACCATGCTTAGAGCTTGTGGTGCATGACGGCCAATGACTTCAATTTGTGTTTTCGGCTGCGGGAAGTTGACGATCAAGACCAAGGCAAGGGCAATCATAAACACATAAGGTGCAGAGAACAGACCAAAAGCTAAACAAATAATGGCAGCAACGATCAGACCGAGGTTAAACCATAGATTCTTTGGTTTGGCATCTTCCTGAACATCTTCGGCCAGGTCTTTGGCCATGCAGTCTTGTTCAAAAGGCGTGGTACCGAGAGCTTGTGCTGCGAGAATACGTTTTTTCTCACGTAAACCCATAAATACGGCAAACACCATCATCCCTGCAACACCCACCACTTGAACGGGAATCAGACTATGCCAGAGTGTGGCAGCATCTAAACCTGTCGCAGCTGAAGCACGTCCCAAAGGTCCGCCCCATGGCACCATATTCATTACGCCCATACTGCCTGCCATGAGTAATAGCATCAGATAGGGACTCATGCCCAATTTACGGTAAAGTGGTAATAAGGCTGGAATAATAATTAAAAAAGTGGCAGCGCCTGAACCATCTAAATGCACAATCGCAGCAATCAGGGTGGTCATCACAGCAACGATCACGACATTGCCACGGGTCATTTGCACCATGCGTTTAATCATGGGGTCAAAGACATGTAATTCTTTTAAAATGCTAAAAAACAAAATGGCGAATAAAAACATGGTCGCCACTTTGGTCACTTTGGCTAGACCGGCTTCAAAGAAACCAGAAATCTCGCTAATCGAAAAACCAGCAATGAGCGCGCCAATAAGAGGAACAATCGACATCGCAACAATTGGACTGGTTTTACCAGACATCAGTAGCGCAACAATTGTCACAATAATTAGAATACCTATCAGCGTCAGCATTATTTACTCCCTAAAGTTGTAACCTCTTGACATAAAAAAGTGTTAAAAATACACCAAAAATAAAAATTAAAGCGCCGACCATTATGCATAAAAACTTAATTGGTTCTTAAGATTAAGGATAAAAACTAAACAAACAGGCCGAGAAACGAGCATTTTGTTTAATTTTTCTGGAAAATTTGTCATAGAAAAATGATGGTTTTAATGAAAAGTAGCCAAATTTAGAGCGATAACAGAAGATGGCAGCGGTAGATTTAATCACCAACGTTCTAAAAAATACTGTGCTGAGAACAATCAAAATGAAATGACTTGATTTTGACTTCGGTCGTTTTTTGCAGTACAACATAAATTAGAGCAATTACTCTAATTTTTAAAAAAGAGGTGAAAATGCAAATTGGTCGACACGCTTGGATGGCGCAGACTTCAGGGGATTTATCCTTAAAAGATCGTATGCTGCTGTTGCACCATAGCCTTTTTCCTGTGTTAAAACAGAGTATAAAAATGTACAGTTTGGCGAATCACAACAGACCGACTGTTCAACATGAATTGTGTCTGGATGATCTTATCTTGCCTGATAGCGTAGATGTGCAACGGGCTTTAGAGGAGATGCAGTCCTGTAGCTCAACGTCTCTGCAAAATCATTGTCTTCGTACATGGTGTTATGCCATTGCTTTTGCCAAGATGCAAAACATGCAACGTGATGATGAATTATTAGCAGTTGCCTGCTTATTGCATGATTTAGGGATGACTGAACAACATTATCAGCATCATCAACATTGTCGTTGTTTTGCAGGACAGGGCGCTTATGCTGCAAGAGATTGGTCGCTCGAACAAGGTTGGCTAGTCCCTCGTGCAGATCAACTGTTTGATGTGATCAGTATGCATATGAATCCTTATGTTGGACGCGATGAGGGGATAGAAGCGCATTTGCTGCAGCAAGCGGCCAGTTGTGACGTCATCGGCAGCCGTGGTTTTGAGTTTTCAGAACAGTTTAGACAGCAATTACAGCAAAGATACCCTCGTCTTGATTTTAATCAGATCATGATTAAATTTACCCAACAGGAAGCACAGCAACGTCCTCGATCTCGTACTGCCATGCTAGTGCAGAGTGGCTTTAAGCAGCTTGTGAATTTCAATCCTTATGTGCAATAACGCTCAAAATAAAAAAACCACCTTTGCTTTTACAAAAGTGGTTTAGATTTCGGGCACAATTTATTTAGTGATCATGTTCCAGATATTCAGGCTTTTTCGGTAAGGCCCAACTACACATGAAACAGATTAATAGCATGATAATGACATAGACAAAGAAGGTATTTTCAATGCCTGCATCTTTAAATAATAACGCCACTGAAGGTGCAGAACCCCCAAATAAGGCATTACCCACTGCATAAGAGAAACCTACACCTAATGCACGGACATGCGGCGGGAACATTTCAGCTTTGACCAAACCACTGATCGAGGTATAGAAACTCAGCAACATCATCAAGAAAATCAGTAACAGGGTGATGATGACAGGGGAGTCAGCAAAGCTGCGCATACCGGTGACCATGACCGGATAAATAAAGATGGCGCTGAGTAAACTGAATGCCAACATGGAAGCACGACGGCCAATGCGATCTGACAACATACCAAATAAAGGTTGCGCCAACATAAAGACAAATAGCGCCGTGGTCATGATAAAGCCAACGGTTTTGCCATCCATACCAATATTGGTGAGGTAGGTTTTTGAATAAACCGTCACTACATAAAAGGTCAGTGAACCCGCAGAGGTATAGCCGACAACCAGTAAGAACGTTTTCCAATGCTGTTTAAGCAAGGCGATTAAGCTACCCGATTCTTCACGTTCAGCATCTTCATGTGACAAGGTTTCTTCTAAACGACTACGGGCGAACAAAGATAATAATGCAGCAATACCGCCGATGACGAAAGGAATACGCCAGCCACCATCATTCAATTGCTGTTCAGTCATAAACCCGAGCAAGATCACCCCGAGTAAACTGGCAAGTAACTGACCACCTGAAAGCGTGACGTACTGGAATGATGCAAAGAAGCCTCGTTGCCCTTTTAAGCCGAGTTCACTCATATAGGTTGCAACAGCACCATACTCGCCACCGACGGAGAGGCCTTGCAGTAAACGTACCATGAGCAGTAAAAAGGGTGCCCACATCCCGACTTGATCATAAGTCGGTAAGGCTGCGAACAGGAATGAACTGAGTGCCATTAAGCAAATTGAAATGACCATTGATTGTTTGCGGCCTTGGCGGTCAGCAATACGTCCGAATAGCCAACTGCCGATTGGGCGCATGAAAAAGCTGGCGCCAAACACCCCCCAAACATAAATGGCTTTGGTGGTTGGATCCATATCTGGAGCGGTCAATGCATGGGTAAAATAGGCAGCAAAAACGGCATAAATATAGAAATCGAACCACTCAACTAAATTCCCTGATGCCGCACCGACGATACCTTTGATACGACTTCTTTTTTCTTCCTTGCTATATGTCTGACTCATATATGTTCCTTTTCAACCAAGCAAGATTCTGTAACTGAATCTTTACAGAATGTTATATACCGCTAAAGAAGCATGAAAATGACACTATTTTGTATGCTTTTTATGAATGTATTTTTAGATAGGGAGAATAAGGCTGGTTTTTTAGCTAAATCATTGACAGATAAAGAATGTCAGAATGGTCAATATTGAAAATTTAATGTTTTTAAAAGCAATTAATTGAGCTGTATCAGGAGACAATCTAGGAACAAGAACAGGCTAATTTTATGTAAATGGATTGTAATGAAGGCATTTTAGGATTTTCATCTTTTTATTTTCAATTCAAGACATGGAGTGCTTGTCTTAAAAGGTGAGCGTGGCAATCGCATTGGAAATAAGTGATTCAGAAAATATGCTAGAAACAAAATTAATAGACGTTACTGATGATTAATGCAGCAAGGCTGTGGATAAGTTTTAGTTTATACACATGGGCGGTTGCGGTCATTCTAGAAAGTTTTTAAAGCAATTGGTTGAGGTCTGGAATCGGACAATCTTTTCTCAATGGACACGCTTCACCTTGAGTAAATCGACTTAACATCGTTCTGATTTGATGAAGCTGTGCAATCTTCTCATCTATCAAATCTAACTTGTCTTGGAAAATGCTTTGTACTTGTGGGGCAGGGATTTCATCTTGGGCTGTCATCGCTAAAATCTGCTTAATTTCATTGAGTGAGAATCCAAGATTTTTTGCGGTACGAATCAGTTGTAACTGTTGTAGGGTTTGTTCTGAATAATCTTTATAGCCATTATTACAGGTGATGGACTGGATCAACTGCATTTTTTCATAAAAGCGAATGGTATCCCGACTTAAATCCGTCTGTTTTGCCAATTGTCCAATTAACATGGCGATCATCCTTATTATTCTTGAAGATGTCTAAAAAATGACTTGACCATTGAGTGTACTCCATCCTTTAGCTTATGCCTACATTCAATCAAAAGAGCATATGAGATGGCGCATAACAACTTAAAAACTCAGCAAGATCAACAAGTCGCATTGGTCGCAGGTGCGACAGGATTTATTGGCCGTTATTTAATTTTAGAATTATTAAAACAAGGACATAGGGTTTTTGCCATAGTCCGGAATCAAGCTAAACAACAACCCGTACTCACAAATTGGCTCAGTCAAAAAGGTGTGTCCTTGAATCAATTGAGCTTTATTCAAGGTGATGTGACACAGGCTAAGCTTGCCATCAGCGAGCAAGATTGGAAAAAACTAAGCGCAGTGGATACTTTATATAATAGTAGTGCGTTGTTTGCGTGGAACCTGAGTATGCAACAAGCGCGGGCCGTAAATGTTGAGGGTGCATTGAATTTATTGACTTGTGTTCAGCAACATTGTGCTTTGAAGCGCGCAGTACATGTTTCGGGTTATATGTTGACGATCACGAGTCATTTAGAGCAGGCTGGGATTTGTCTTGAACAACCTGAGCGTACCCAATGGCAATCTGTGTATCAGCATCTGGGGGCTTATGAAGCATCGAAGATAGAAGCGCATTTTGCATGGATACGACGTGCACAGCAGCTATCCGTAGATTGGATCATCATTCATCCTGCAACAGTTGTTGGCGATGATGTATCTGGTGAAATTCCCACGAATCAGCCAATCGCACAAATGATTGATTTGCTCAAACGGAGAAAAATGAGTGCCATCCCTGCAACAGCTCAGCATTATCTACCTTTAATCCGTGTCGATGACCTATGTCGGATAATGGTCAGTGCTTCTGTGGATATGGCTTTGTCGAATCAAGTGATGTTGGCTGTGAGTGAAAACAATCTGGCTTTGCATCAACTCACTCAAATGATTGCAGATCAACTACAGGTAAGTGCACCAACTAGACATGTACCAGTTGGACTGCTAAGGCTTATTTTAAAGTGGCAATGGTTGGCAAATAAATTAGAGATGTCTACGGAAATGCTGAGTTTTCTAAGAACAGAACAGCTGGATCGAGAACGATTGACGCAGTTTCAACAGCGTTGGCAGATTTCGACGGGAAATTTAGAAGCAGCGATCCGTAAAACTACCGACTGGATCAATCAAGCTAGTTAGAGCTTCCTTCAAATAAAAAACAGCCAATCAAAAGATTGGCTGTTTTTCTGAATTTAGCTAAAAAGATTACCAGTGTTCGCCTGGGAACAAGCGCGCATAAGCACGTTGAATCAGATTTAACTTCTCTTGCTCACCGACAGACGCGGTAGAGCTTGGGAACAAGTTGAAACCAATCGACATTAAAATGTTGTTAATGTCTGGTGCAATGGCATAAGTAATCGAAGCAAGGCGACCTAAATTGGTCGCGATCTTTTTTGGACGCTTCACGATTGCATAAGCAATTAAATCAGCTGCTTCTTCAGGTGAAAGTGTTGGTACATATTTATAGATCTTGGTCGGTGCGATCATTGGTGTACGCACCAAAGGCATATAGATAGAGGTAATCGCAATCTTGTGTGAATGCACTTCGGCAGACAAACAACGGCTAAATGCACCCAACGCAGCTTTAGATGCCACATAAGCTGAGAAGCGTGTTGCATTGGCAAGTACACCAATCGAGCTGATGTTGATGATCTGGCCATCTTTACGTTGCATCATGTGCGGTAAAATATTCAGGACTAAACGTACTGCACCGAAGTAATTTAACTGCATGGTACGTTCAAAGTCATGAAAACGATCCACGGATTCATGTACTGCACGACGGATTGAACGTCCTGCGTTATTCACAAGAATATCAATGTGATCCACTGCTGCTAAGATTTCTTTTGAAACTGCATCAATAGATTCCATATCATTGAGATCACATGGAAATACGGTCGCTTTTCCACCTTCAGCCTCGATCTCAGCTTTGACCTCATCTAACTTCTCTTTGGTACGAGCGAGCAATAAGACATGGGCACCTGCTTGAGCAAGGTATTTTGAAACCGTTAAACCAATACCACTTGATGCTCCAGTGACAATGATTGTTTTACCGTCGACTTTTTGCTGAAAAAGTTTTTTGAGTTTTGCATTCATGTAAGTTACCTACATTAATCACGCTGTTGTTTGCAATGCCTTCTTATTACGATTAAACACTGCACTTTATTTTGGTGTAATATTAACCGATATTTTTTGTTTGTCTAGTGTAAATATTTGAAAAATAATGTCTTTTTTAGAGTAAAAGCTCTAAAACAAGGTCTTGTAATAGTTGAAAAAGCAATAAAAATTTTGTGATTTCGCACAAAAAATAAGCCCCTATTCAGGGGCTTATTGATTTCATTCAAATTAAACTTGTGCAAGGGCCTGTTCGAGGTCGGCAATCAGGTCATCGACATGCTCAATCCCTATAGATAAACGCACTAAGTCTTCACTGACGCCTGCTGATTTGAGCTCTTCTGCATTGAGTTGGCGGTGGGTTGTCGTCGCTGGATGGCAAGCTAGACTTTTGGCATCTCCGATATTTACCAGACGGGTAAACAGCTGTAATGCATCAATAAAGCGGGTGCCGCCTGCCAGACCATCCTGAACACCGAAAGAAAGGATTGCGGAAGGTTTACCTTTCACATACTTTTGTGCCAAATGGTGCTGTGGATGGTCTTTTAGACCAGCATAATTTACCCACTTCACTTTTGCATGTTGTTTTAAATATTCGGCAATTTTGATGGCATTTTCGGTATGACGTTCCATCCGCAGATTTAAGGTTTCCAGACCTTGTAGGATTAAGAATACGCTTAATGGACTAATTGCCGCACCGGTATTACGTAATGGCACCACGCGCGCACGCGCAATAAAAGCGGCTTCACCCAATACTTCGACATAATTCACGCCATGATAGCTTGGGTCAGGTGTATTTAAAGCTTTAAAGCGTTCAGGATATTTGCCCCAAGGAAACTTGCCGCTATCGACAATCACGCCACCAATACTGTTACCGTGTCCGCCGATATATTTGGTCAGAGAATGCACAACAATATCCGCACCAAATTCAAATGGCTTTAATAAGGCAGGTGTCGCTACGGTATTATCAACAATAACAGGCACGCCATACTCATGGGCAATCTTGGCAATCGCTTCAAGGTCGATAATATTGCCAAGGGGATTACCAATCGATTCAACAAAGACCAGTTTAGTCTTTTCATCAATAATCTGACGCAATGCTTCAGGATTTTGATAATCGAAGAAGCGGACTTCAATGCCTTGCTTTGGCAGTGTGTGAGCAAATAAATTATAAGTCCCACCATATAAGGTAGACACTGACGCGATATTGTCACCTGCTTCGGCAATGGTTTGAATCGCGTAAGTGATTGCAGCCATACCAGAAGCTAAAGCCAATGCCCCAATACCACCTTCGAGAGCAGCTATACGCTGTTCAAGTACGGCCGTGGTTGGATTCATAATACGGGTATAGATATTTCCTTGAACTTTAAGATCAAATAAATCTGCCCCATGTTGCGTATTATCAAAGGCATATGAGGTGGTTTGATAAATCGGCACCGCCACTGCTTTGGTGGTTGCTTCTGGTGAATACCCCGCATGAATGGCTAAAGTTTCATCTTTATAAGTCATAATTACATCATCTACGTGTGTTAAATATTGATCGAGTCTAGCGTATATTTTATCCAAAATGGTGCATAATTTTTGCGCTTGATAGTGATTTTAATGATATAGCGAGTCTTTATCGGTCGTAATTGTTTTTGAAAATGACGAAATAATTCAAACCTGTAATGTCTTGCAAAAGAAAATTCTTTGATCCAGACAAACAAATGTCATCTTAACTTCAAGTCAATTGGATTTTCAGCGTATAATACGCCGATTATTTTATTCGCTATTTTGCGATGTATTCGTTTTTCTTGAGGAGTCCTGCGTGGCCCAATATATTTATACGATGAATCGAGTGTCGAAAATGGTTCCGCCGAAGCGCGAAATCTTAAAAGACATCTCTTTATCATTTTTCCCAGGCGCAAAAATTGGTGTGCTTGGTTTGAACGGTGCTGGTAAGTCAACCTTACTCCGTATTATGGCTGGCGTAGATAAAGATTTCTCAGGTGAAGCTCGTGCACAACCAGGAATCAAGATCGGCTACTTAGAACAAGAACCGCCACTCGATCCAACCAAAGACGTTCGTGGTAACGTTGAAGATGGCGTACGTGAAGCACTTGATGCTTTAGCTCGTCTTGATCAAGTTTTCGCTGAATATGCTGAGCCTGATGCAGATTTTGATGCGCTTGCAAAAGAGCAGGAAAAATTAGAATCAATCATCCATGCTTGGGATGCGCATAACCTGAATAACCAGCTTGAAATTGCTGCTGATGCATTGAATCTTCCAGCTTGGGATGCAGATGTATCATTGCTTTCAGGTGGTGAGCGCCGTCGTGTTGCATTATGTCGTTTATTGCTTTCTAAGCCAGATATGTTGCTTCTTGACGAACCGACGAACCATTTAGATGCTGAATCAGTATCTTGGTTAGAGCGTTTCTTGAAAGACTTCCCAGGCACAATCGTTGCGATTACGCATGACCGTTATTTCTTAGATAACGTCGCTGAGTGGATTCTTGAACTTGACCGTGGCATGGGTATTCCTTATCAAGGTAACTATTCTTCTTGGTTAGAACAAAAGAATGCGCGTTTAGAGCAAGAAAACAAGCAAGAAGAATCTTTTGCCAAGGCATTGAAAAAAGAACTGGAATGGGTTCGTTCAAATGCCAAAGGTCAGCAAAAGAAAAACAAAGCGCGTATGGAGCGTTTTGAAGAACTTAACTCACGTGAGTTCCAACAACGTAACGAAACTTCTGAAATTTATATTCCACCTGGTCCGCGCCTAGGAAATAAAGTTGTAGAAGTTGAAGGGATCAGCAAATCATTTGATGGTCGTCTGCTTTATAAAGACTTAACCTTTACAATACCACCAACTGCGATTGTTGGTATTGTCGGTCCGAACGGTGCGGGTAAAACCACGCTATTCCGTATGATGACTGGCGAACAGCAACCAGATACGGGTACTGTGACTTTAGGTGAGTCAGTTAAAGTGGCTTACGTGGGTCAGATCCGTGATACTTTGGATAATAATAAAACCGTTTGGGAAGAAGTTTCTGGCGGTTTGGATATCCTGAGAATCGGCGAATACGAAATTGCATCGCGTGCTTATATTGGTCGCTTTAACTTTAAAGGCCAAGATCAGCAAAAACGTGTAGGCGAATTATCAGGTGGTGAGCGTAACCGTTTACAACTTGCGAAAATCTTACAGTTGGGTGCAAACGTTATCTTACTGGATGAGCCATCAAACGACTTGGATATCGAAACTTTACGTGCACTTGAGGATGCAATTCTTGTATTCCCAGGTACAGTTATGGTGGTATCGCATGACCGTTGGTTCCTTGACCGTATTGCAACGCATATCTTGTCATTTGAAAATGAACAGCCTGAGTTCTACGAAGGTAACTATGCTGAATATGAAGCATACCGTCAGTCACGTTTAGGTGATGCGGCAGCAACAAAACGTTCTAAATATAAAAAGATTACAGGTTAATTCCTGTAAATCAAAAAACCAGCTTTCGAGCTGGTTTTTTTATGCTTAAGAAAAAGCCAATTCGCTGAATGCTGTATATAAATAGGCTTTCGCTTCAGGATGTCCTAAGTTGGCCGCACGTTCTAGCCAATATTGTGCTTTGCTGTAATTTTTATCTAAACCGAGTTCTCCATGCAAATAGCTTTCACCTAGTTTAAAAGCCGCATCTGCATTACCACGCAGGGCCGCACGCAGGAAATACCAAACCGCATTACGGTCATTGGCTGAAATAAAGAGGTGGCTATCTTGTTCGTGTTCAAGGTGTGCCAATGTTTGAAAAAACTCGGCTTTATGAATTTCTCGTTCAGACTCAGAGATGATGTTCTGTTGAACCAAACCAGAACAATAGGAATGCAACCGCTGTTTGATACTTGCAATATTCATCATGCAACTCCTTGAGCTAAGTTTTTCATTATTATGTTTTTAATATATGTTTTTTCTTTGCAGCTATTGTTCTATTTGTGTATTCCATAGCAGGGAGAAATGCTATAAAAAATAAGCCAATACCTGATTGTTTAGGTCATTGGCTTATTGAGGTGTACCCATTTATTTGTGTCTATTTATTAAAATCACCTCGTAGATCAGACCACATCAGCAGTGGTGTAACAGTGATCACATCGAAGACCATTGCCAAAGGATAGAGCACCATACGGGTTGCGCGTTTGACTGGATGTTTGGTGGTGATGGTGGTCTCTTGTTGTAAGGTAATTGGATAGGGCTGTGCCAATTTTTGTTGGATTTTTTGCTGATCGAGTGCTTGATACAGCTGCCCTTTAAAAAACACATTGATATAAGGATAAGGCGCAGTTTCTTGATTTTGAATCAAGTCAAAATTTTGCCTAAAACCCAAGGATTTCAATAATTCTTTTTGCTTTGGATTGAGATCCACCATACGGGTGTGATAGCGAATTTGTAATACGCCACGAAAATGATTCGGGTCATCCATGGTCAGTACCAGTGGGCTAGAATGACTAAAGCTGCGTTGCTCGGCTGGAATGGCATGCAAAAGCTTTAGGAGTTCAGTACTACCATCGGTCATTAAGTAATTGAAATCTTTTCCAATAAAGATCAGGCCTTGGCTTTTTTCATTTTGAATGGCTTGTCCAAGCGCCAGAATCTGATCGGTTTTCAGTGTGGTGGTTTGAACCTGTGAGCTTTCATTGGGTAAGGCTGTGGAAAGTAGGCTGGTTGCGCATCCGCTTAATGCCATGGCTAAGATCCAAAGAGAGAAGATTTTATACATAAAATACCCGTAACAGAGAACATTATTATCATGAATGAGAATCAAAAAACGTTTTAAATCAGTGAGAAATTGACTGAAAATTGTTTTGTAATTTTATTACATTGGCATAGCCTGCTATAGTGCCTTTATGCAATTTACTGTAAGGGTGTGCTGTTGCAACGCTCAACTGTTTTCGTGACCGTCTTGCTGAGTTTGTTCATGTTCCAAAGTTTCTGGAATGTGGCGGCAGCATTTTGCGCGCATGAGAGGGTCAGTGAATACAGTACATTGAATCATTTTGGGCATCATGTTGCTGAAAAGACACACAGTTCTGAACAAGGTGCTGTCTTTGATAAAGTCGCAGCAGATTTACCGATGCCTTTAAGCTTGCAAGATCATCATGACCATCTGCCATCTTGTTTTCATGTGGTGGTGGCTGAAGTTCAGCAACGTGTAAATGAACCGATGTTGCACAGTCAGGACGTAGAACAAAAATATTACTGGTCCAACTTCTATCAGTCTCCACATCTTTCAGGGCTAAATCCGCCGCCTTTATCAACCCCGCTATAGGTGGGGTAGCCGAAAAATAGCCCACCGCATTCTTATTACTTTGCGGGGCTTTATATGTCTTCTAGTTTAAATCAGCGTATTCATGCAGTTGAGCAGCATACGCGAAAAAATCGTACTCAATTGTCATTGAAGTGGTCAGTGTTGGCACTAGCCTTAAGCACTGCTATTTTGAGTCCATCCATTGCCGCAGAATCTTTACTTGATGCAAATCAGCCTGCAACCAAGGCTGCACAACGTAATCTGAATTTTGAGCAAATCTTGCAGGATGTGAAACAATATCAGGCAGGCACAGGGGTGTGGCAAACGCAGCAAGGAATCGCTGAGGCCAATGTGAAACAAGCGGGGTTATGGTCGAATCCAAGTATTTCTATTCAGCAAACCGACTTTAGGTCAGGCAAAGACAAAGAGTTGGAATTTGGTGTTTCACAAAAATTAGACATTTTTGGTCAACGTCGTGCTGCGGTTAAGCTTGCCGATGTACAAGCATCTCAAGTGGGCCTTAATCAGGAACTCTACAATGCGCAACTTGAGTTAGCAGTTAAATATCTGTGGTCGCAAGTCGTGGTGCTAGAGCTGGAACATGATGTGGTTCAGGCACAGTTAAAAACCAGTCAGGACACTTTGGATGCAACGCGCTTAAGACTCAAAGCGGGCAGCATTGCGCAGGTCGATTTAGATCGTACATTGATGGCGCATATTGAAAATCAACGGTTGTTTCAACAAACCGAGCTCTCTTTAGCCACTGCAAAGCGTCAATTGGCAAATCTGTGGGGCAGTACCGATAACCGCTTCTCTACTCAGGCAAGCAATGTCTGGCCACAACAAAATGATTTGCAAGATTATTTGCAGAACAATTTATTTGAGCGTGCTATTCAACTCGATATCGTGCGTCAAAAAGCCAATATCGATTATTTAAAAGTATCCAACCGACCAAATCCAACCGTCAATTTAGGCATGGTGCAAAGTAAAAGCGCAGAAACCAATTCGACCGATAACAAGTTCCGAGTGGGCATCGATATCCCGTTGAATATTTTCAATCGTCAACAGTATTCATTGCGAATTGCCAATGCCAAACAAGATTTACTGGTCAAACAGCAACAGTTTTACAAACAGCAAAACTTGAATGCGATTCAGACCTTAACAGCAGAGTTGGCGGGATTGAAACAACAGTTCGATCTCGTCAATCAACGACAAATTCCATTGTCTGAAACGGTACAAGAGAAAATGTTGCTCGGTTTCAAAGTCGGTAAATATGCCATTACCGATGTGCAGCAAGCCACCATGCAATTGCAGGATCAACGTTTAAATAAAGTGCAGTTACTTAAGAGTGCATGGCAAAAGCAAATTGATGCAGAAAGTTTAGCACTGGGAATTGAGCCGAGTATGGTGAGTTCAAGTGATGCCTTAAATCAGATTAATCAAACCCTCTGGAAAGATACCAATAACCTTCCCGCTGTAGTAGGAGCAGAATAATGTCGACAAATAAATCTAAAAAGCAGTGGTTTTGGGTCATTCTGGTTATCGCCGTTGGCTTAGTCCTGAGCGCGTTATTATTTTTCACTGGCAAGAACAAAGCCAGCGGTGATGCAGCAGCTGATAGTCATGGCGAAGGTGAGGAAGGACATACAGAAGGTGAGGCTGGGCAGGCTGAAAGTGAGGAAGGTAGCTTAAATCTCAGCCCAAAACAGATGACTGAATATGGGGTTAAGCTGGCTCAGGTTGGTGTGGGTGAAGTCGGACAGCAATTTGCTTACCCAGCAAAACTGGTGACCAATACCGATCAGCAAGCGCATGTTTCAGCAACCTTTGCCGGACGTGTGGAAAGTGTTAATGCGGTACTTGGCCAACAAGTCAAGAAAGGGCAAGTTTTAGCCACTCTATTTATCCCTGATCTGGTAGATCAGCAGGCTAATTTAAGTATTGCACAAGAAGCTTTAACGCTTGCACAGCAAGATTATCAACGTGAAAAACAACTTTGGGAACAAGGGGTTTCTGCACGTCAGGATTATCAACGTGCCTACAATGCCTATCGTCAGGCACAGATTCAGGTACAAGCTGCACGTAGCCGGTTATCTGCCTTGGGTGCATCTAGTGGTAGTCAGGGTCGCTATGTCTTGACTGCACCTTTAAGCGGTGTGGTGAGTCTGAAAGATATTGTGGTGGGAGAGCAAATTACCGCAGATAAGCAGTTATTTGTGATTGATCAGCTGGATCAACTCTGGATTGAGTTTATTTTACCAAGCGTCAATAACATCAATGTCCAACCGGATCAGCAGATTGAGTTTAAGTCGCTGCAAACCAATAATAGCTTTAAAGCACAAATCCAGACTTTGACCACAGCAGCAGATACGCAGACAGGTCGTTTGCAGGTGCGTGCTAAAGTGTTAACTCCAGCCAAAGAACTTCGACCTAATTTGATGGTAAACGTGTTATTAGATGGCACGGACAAGAAGCCTGTGCTTCGTGTTGCCAAAGGGGCGATTCAGCAGATCGAGGGTAAAGCCACGGTTTTTGTCGCTAAGCAAGAGAAAGACCAAATGCATTTCACTCCAACACCTGTACAACTAGGTAATTACTCAAGTGATGGGCAGTGGGTGGAAATCCAATCGGGTCTGACTGAAAAGCAACAATATGTCAGTCAAGGCAGTTTCCTTTTGAAATCTGAGATCGAGAAGGGAGAGGCTGAGCATGGACACTAAAGATAAGTTGCAGCTTCCTCCCGCGGAAGGCCTGTTTGATCGGATTATTCAGTTTTCAATCCGCAATGCGATTTGGGTCATGCTGTTTGTGGTGGCATGGATCGGGGTCGGTATTTATAGCTACCAAAAACTGTCGATTGATGCCGTACCTGACATTACCAACGTGCAGGTGCAGATTAACAGTCAGGCGGGAGGATTCACTGCCCCTGAGGTTGAACAACGGATTACTTATCCGATTGAAAATGCCATGTCGGGTATTCCGAACTTGGAACAAACCCGTTCCATCTCCCGTTACGGCTTGTCCCAAGTCACGGTGATCTTTAAAGATGGTACCGATATCTATTGGGCGCGTCAGCTGATTAACCAGCGCTTACAGGAAGCCAAGAGTGCTTTGCCTGATGATATTGATCCACAAATGTCACCGATTTCAACTGGTCTAGGCGAGATCTATCAATGGGTGATCAAAGCTGAACCGAATGCCAAAAAGGCCGATGGTACGCCTTATCAGGCCATGGACCTGCGTGAAATTCAGGACTGGATTGTTCGTCCTCAATTACAACGTGTGCCGGGTGTTGCTGAAATCAATACCATTGGGGGATATAACAAGACCTATGTGGTTTCTCCAGACCTGAAACGTTTGCAACAACTGCAAATTCCCTTAACCGATTTGCAAACTGTACTCACTGAAAATAATGAAAACCGCGGTGCGGGTTTTATTGAAGAAAATGGACAACAGCTGACGGTACGTATTCCGGGGATGTTGAAAACCGTACAAGACATTGAGAATGTCACGGTCAGCACCAAGAATGGTTTGCCGATCCGTGTTGCCGATGTTGCAACAGTTTCGATTGGACATGATCTGAGAACAGGGGGTGCCACCTATAACGGTGAAGAAACCGTACTGGGTATCGCGATGATGATGATGGGTGAGAACAGTAAATCCATCGCTCAAGCACTCGACAGCAAAATGCAGGAAATCAAACGTTCATTACCTGAAGGGGTGGTGGTCGAAACGGTATATAACCGCAGTAACTTGGTTGATAAAGCCATTAAGACGGTGGCGAAAAACCTGATCGAAGGTGCAATCTTGGTGATTGTGATCCTGTTTGTGTTCTTAGGTAACTTCCGTGCGGCATTGATTACTGCCTGTATTATTCCCTTATCCATGCTGTTTACCCTGACAGGGATGGCGGAGCAAAAAATCAGTGCCAACCTGATGAGTTTAGGCGCATTGGACTTCGGGATTATCGTCGATGGTGCGGTGGTGATTGTCGAAAACTGTATCCGACGGCTGGCAGAGGCTCAACACCATAAAGGTCGACTCCTGACCCGTTCTGAACGTTTTACCGAAGTCTTCTTGGCGGCAAAACAGGCAAGACGTCCGCTGATTTTTGGACAAATCATCATTATGGTGGTGTATTTGCCAATCTTTGCACTGGCAGGTGTAGAAGCGAAAATGTTCCATCCAATGGCAATGACCGTGGTCTTGGCATTGATCGGCGCCATTATTTTATCAGTGACTTTTGTTCCTGCTGCGGTGGCTTTATTTGTCACGGGTGAGGTAAAAGAAAAAGAAAGCCGTTGGATGGCGGCATTAAAAAGCGGTTATAAATCCTTGCTGGATAAAGCCTATGCTTTCCGCTATGTGGTGGTGGCGGGTGCAGTGACTATTTTGATACTCACAGCTGCGATTGGTTCGCGTGTCGGTAGTGAGTTTGCGCCACAACTGAGTGAAGGTGACTTTGCGTTACAGTTGATGCGTGCACCAAGTACCGGAATTGAAGAGTCACTGAAGATTCAGGAAAGTGTTGAGAAGCAATTACTCGCAGAGTTTCCTGAGATCAAAGCAATCTTTGCACGTACGGGTACAGCCGAAGTGGCAACGGATGTGATGCCGCCTAATATTTCTGATGCAATCGTTTTGTTAAAGCCGCGTGATCAATGGCCCGATAAATCGGAAACCATCGACGAGCTTCGGACCAAAATGTTGGCCTATGTGGAGAAAATTCCAGGTAACAACAGTGAGTTTTCTCAGCCAATTGAATTACGTTTCAACGAACTGATTTCAGGTGTACGTAGTGATATTGGGGTGAAAATTTTTGGTGATGATATGCAGGTATTGAACCAAGAAGCAGAAAAAGTTGCTCAAACCTTGAGAACCATCACAGGTTCGAGTGAAGTGAAGGTTGAGCAAACTGATGGTTTACCTTTACTTAATGTTGATATCGACCATGCATTGGCTGCGCAATACGGTTTATCAGTGAAATCCATTCAGGATTTGGTTGCTGCAAGTATTGGTGGGCAAAGTGTTGGGCAGATATTACAGGGTGACCGTCGTTTTGATTTCGTGGTGCGTTTGGATGATGGGATGCGTACGCCGCAGCAATTGGCGATGTTACCGATTCAACTGCCGAATGGTGGTTTGATCAAACTGCAAGACGTGGCAAAAGTGGAGAACATTTTAGGCTTGGCACAAGTCAGCCGTGAAAATGGCAAGCGCCGTGTTGTGGTCACCACCAACGTACGCGATCGTGATTTGGGTTCATTTGTGGGTGAGATGCAGCAAAAATTATCTCAGCAAAAATTACCAAGCGGTTATTGGCTTGGTTATGGCGGTCAGTTTGAAAATCTGGCCTCGGCAAAAGCCAGAATGCAGATTGTGGTGCCATTGGCGTTGCTGATGATCTTTGTTCTGTTGATGGCGGTGTTTAATAACTTTAAAGAAAGCTTGCTGGTGTTTAGTGGCGTACCATTTGCCCTATCGGGCGGTTTGGTGGCGCTGTGGCTACGCGATATTCCCTTGTCGATGTCGGCAGGTGTCGGTTTTATTGCGCTCTCTGGTGTCGCCGTGCTGAATGGTCTGGTGATGCTGAGCTTTATTAAAGAGTTACGAGAGCAATATGATGTTCATTACGCTACTTGGCATGGTGCGGTATTACGCTTACGCCCTGTCTTGATGACTGCTTTTGTCGCATCGCTTGGCTTTATCCCGATGGCAATTGCCACAGGTACGGGTGCAGAAGTTCAGCGCCCACTGGCAACCGTGGTGATTGGCGGGATTATTTCATCCACCTTGCTGACCCTGCTGATTTTGCCCGTGGTGTATCGTTGGATGAATGAAGCCAAACAGAGCAAACGTCAGGAAAGTGCAATTTAATCTGTTTATGCTATCTTCTTAATGAAGCACTTTATTAAGAAGAATCTGAACCAGCCAAAGCGATTTTCGCCTTGGCTGACTTTAAGACTGCAACAGGTCTTATTCAATTATGATAAGGAGTCCAACATGGGTGGACATCAAGGGCATGACCATAGTCATGCAGCGGTCACTGAAGGTAATATCAAAAAACTCACCATTGCGTTGATACTGACTTCAACTTTCTTAGTGGTTGAAGTGGTTGCGGGTTTAATCACCCAGAGTTTGGCGTTACTGTCCGATGCAGCACATATGTTTACCGATGCCGCTGCATTAGCGATTGCTTTAGTGGCAATTAAAATTGCCAAACGTCCAGCAGATAACAAACGTACTTTTGGTTATCAGCGTTTTGAGATTTTGGCAGCCTTATTTAATGCCTCGATGCTGTTTTTTGTGGCAATGTACATTCTGTACGAAGCTTACCAGCGCTTTACGCAACCGCCTGAAATTCAAAGTGTCGGTATGTTGATTGTGGCGAGTTTGGGCCTGATTATTAATTTAATTTCCATGAAATTGTTAATGTCTAGTGCGGCTGAAAGCCTGAATATGAAAGGTGCATATTTAGAAGTGCTGAGTGATGCATTAGGTTCAGTGGCTGTCATTGTGGGTGCTGTGGTGATCTATTTCACCAATTGGTACTGGGTCGATACCATTCTTGCAGTTGCGATTGGTTTTTGGGTATTGCCGAGAACATGGATTCTGCTCAAGCAGAGTATCAATATCTTGTTGGAAGGTGTGCCAGAAGAGGTCGATATTGAAAAGCTGCGCAATGATCTACTGGGATTGGATGGGGTTGAGAGTATCCATCAGTTAAAGGTCTGGGCGATTACCTCGAAGAATATTCATTTGATTGTGCATCTGTTTGCACCGAGAGCTGATCGTAATCAATTGCACCGTGCTGCGATTGAGATGTTATCGCATGAGCATGGCATTGCTGAAGTGACCTTGCAAATTGAAGATGATGAAGAAATGAATTGTCAGCATACCCATCAACACGATGAGAAAGCTGAACATGATCCTTCACATCAGCATTAAGCTGATGTGAAGATTTGTTTTGGAATAATGATTAATTCTGCCATTCGTTGTTGCAGTCACGGCATTTCCAATGTTTTTGTGCCTGCATAAACGCTTGCATTGAAATTTTAAAATCAGGTAGATCACGCCAGAATAAAACCCCTGCAATCACACAGATCGCAAACACCACGACGGTCGCAATTTGCAGACCTTGGCCTGCACCATTGCCAAAAATCCACATCGCAACGCTAATCAAGACCAAAATTAATAAAATAAAAATGGCAGGAACCAGAAGCACCAAACTTTTGGGTACGTTAGGGCGAGGGCTGTTGGCACCCTGACTGGCAGGCATAATTTTCACGCTTTGACATTTAGGGCAACGGTATTGCATAGAGGATTCCTATTCTGTTTTGTCCATTTTAGCGAAAATTATGCAAAAGCAAAAATCTTGAGCCTTTCAAATACATAAATTTACTTATTTTGTTGTTTGTGATGCCACAAAGTCGATTTTTACATTTGCTTGAAAAGCTTGCTACAGCTCGTCTAAAGCCATTCGCAAAAGTCAGGGCAGTCTGCTAAGTTGCAAGATGAGTGGGTTGAATAATGCGAAAGGAAACGCATGTTAAGCACCAAGATTCTAAAGTTGCGTTTATCTCGCATTCAGAAGGGCAAAGAACATTTATCCAGCCAAGATAAGTTGATGTTGGTGACGATGCAAAGCCCTGATCTCAGTGCGCACTTCCTACTACGTTTATTTAAGGTGACTTTACCCAAGCAATGGAAATTCAGGCATGAGGATGATGAAGACATTCTCTATGCCAGCCAATTGATTCAGTTGATTGAAGATGAGCTGCTGAGTGCTTATGAGTCGCATGCGCGTAAGTATGCATGGTATGAGCAATGTTTGGTCTATCGTCTGAATTTCATTGAGACTCAGCCGAATCAGCAACATATCAATGGCTATCTACGTCAGTTGGATCGCTGTCTGGATCAACAACCGAAAATTGATCTTTTGCATTACTTTCAACAGCATTATCCAAGTGCGCAACATGCGATTGCGCTAGCCAAAGCCTACGCAGGGGCAGCACAATACAGTCAAGCAATTGAATACTATGAATGGGCGGCACAACAATCGCAACAGCGTAATGAAACTGCCTTTTATGCTTATATTGATTGTCTGTTGAGTCGTAATCAGCCTGAATATCAGCCACAGTTGAGTGATGTTGAATATGCGCTGCATTTGTTACTCCATCATCTGAAACCGATTGACCAGAACAACCAGACTCAACGATTACAGCGTGCGGTCAGTTTGTTATTACCTGAGTCGATACTGCGGACACGAGCTTCAAATAGCAATCTATTGGCAGATATGGGACGTGGCCTAAATTCACTAGGGAAATCCTTAAATAGCATTTTTGGGGCTAAGCCATCGCATATTCCTTTTAGTCAGGAGGTGATTGCAACCGCACCGCAGCTTTTAACAGTACAGTGTGTGCTCTCAAGCTTAGTTCAGCAAAACACGATGCAAGTCGCCTGGCAGCATCTTCTGGAGCAAGGTACGGCCAATACAGGGCTAGCTGATCTACCGCTGACTTATTTATGGCAAGCCATGCAGCAGAATGCAGAGATTTTGTGTCTATTACAGCAACCTGTTCACCATGAGGAATTGCTTGCTCAATTGACTCCAATTGAATCGAAGCCAAAGCCTGCTTTTGATCTGGGGCATATTCAGATGATTCTGGAACAAGGGCTGATGGCGTATTTAGGAGACATCCGTTTGAATAAACAACATCCTGAGCGCAATGCACTCTATGCGCAACGTGATGTGGTTGTTCAGGAGATGATTACTTTTGCCGTCTGGTTCAATCAGGAGGTTTTAGCTCCATATCTGCAACAACAAAGCCAGCAGTTTGAGCAAGTACGAAACGGATTGAGATTATTGGATGGATCGGCTTTAAGTAGTGGATTATTTGCCTTGCAGTTTGAAATACAAAAACGTGTGCAGGATCTCGCTGATTGGATGACGCTAAAACTGGTAAAAGGGAATGAATTTGATCAAATGCAAGCGGCTTGGGTGGCGTTACGTGAATGCTCGAATTTTGGTGGTGGGCAGGAGAAAGTGCAGCGACTTGAGTCCACATTAGAGCAGTATAAAACGTTGCGTTCGAGTCAGATTCTCGTTACAGCAATTGAGAATGAACAACAACTGAAGCAAGTTGATGAGTGGTAGCGTTTTCTGAAAAAGATGAAATGAATTGGAAGAATAAATAATTTGAAGCTGTGCAACAAAAATAAGCAAATTGCTGTGCAGAGCATGCTAATCTACAGAAAAACGTCTAATAAGTTCAGAAAGCAGATCGACGCTCATAAGAAAAATGAGCCAGTAGCAAAGGGAAGAGGGAGAGCATCTTGAATCGACAAGATGATAAAAAGGCGATGTTCGATATTATGCCAGCAGATGTATCTTCATCTGATGATAAACCATCATTATCACGTCGACTAATTAATAAAACATTGCAACATGCACAAGATGCGGTGGAATTTGCCAGCGATACTTCTCGTAACATTGCAGGTGTGGCAGATGCTGCACTAGATGCCTTAGATCATGTCACACACCAGACCAAGCGCGGTGTTGAAGGAGTGCGTAATACGGTACGCGATATGGTGTCAGAAACGAGCGAGGTCGCACGTCAGGTTGCTTTGGCGATGGCAAGAACATCATTGGGGAAAAGCAGTCTCACCTTATATTTACCAGAAATGCTGTTGAATAATCAAATTCGTAAAAGAATGGATCGCAGCGAAATTGATGATATTAAAATTGAATGTGGTAATGATCGGTTCCATATTGAACTCGATGGACACTATCATCGTTTTCTGTATCGACTTTCGCTCGAATTTAATGTCTTAGAGTGTCGTATTGGGCAGGAAAAGTATTTGCGTCTGCGTCAAGTCGATGAGCATCTTGATCTACAAATTCGCCATGGCGGCACCTTAACCAATTGGGCTGCACGTCGAGTGGGCAATGTCAGTTTTGAATTAATTAATTCTTTGCCGATTCCATTCTTGATCAATCATCTGATTCGTGATGTCCCAGGGATTCAAAAAGAAGGGCATCGCTTGTGGTATATCGATCTGGAAGAAGCGGGTTTTATTGATTTCATTAATAACCGTTCGTGGATGGTGGATAAGTTATTGAACCTGACCGATTTTAGTATTTTACCAGGTTTAAATATCTTGCAGGAAAGTCGTGAGTTGGTACAACAACTGGTTGATCAATTCGAGATCCGTGGCCTACGTGTGCAGTCTGGACGTCTAGAAGTTCAGGTCGGTATTGGCAGTGAATAGGCAATAAAAAAGCCACTGTCAATGCAGTGGCTTTTTCAGAATTTGGCGTCCCTACGGGGATTCGAACCCCGGTTACCGCCGTGAAAGGGCGATGTCCTAGGCCTCTAGACGATAGGGACATATCTGAGGAAATTTACCTGAGCGTCGTATGTAAAACATATTGATCGCTAGGCCTAAATTCTCGGCAAAGATTTTATCTTTGCTTTTCCTCGAATTTAGTGGCGTCCCTACGGGGATTCGAACCCCGGTTACCGCCGTGAAAGGGCGATGTCCTAGGCCTCTAGACGATAGGGACGTTTCAGAGGTGGGCGTATATTAGGGTGAATTAGATAGGGTGTCAAACACTTTTCTGAATAAAATTTAAAAAAAGTGAATAAGTGTCTAAAAATAAAACATATTGCAGAATAAATAATCAAAAATAAGCAGTTAAGCGAAAAAATCATCAAACAAATGGTTTATTGGTAGATATAAAAAATGCAGCTTAAGCTGCATTTTTTCTGAGATCTGATTATTTACGGTTTCGATAGAAAACATAATGACTTAGATAACATGCAGCAATAAACAGTAAACAACCGATAAAGCCTGCTTGCATCTCAGGATCTGCCGCCATACTTAAGCCAGTAATAAAGCAGAAGATAAAACCTAAGATGGGTACGATAGGATAAAGCGGTGCAGCAAATTTTAAGTCTTTTGCGGTATGGCCCGCTTTGTACCATTGGCGTCTAAAGTTAAATTGACTCCAGCAAATACTCATCCAGACAATGACCATGGTGAATGCTGCAACACCTAATAAATTCTTAAAAATCGTTTCAGGGGCAAAGTGCTCTGATAACAGACCAGGAATCGCACCAAACATGGTCACGACCAATGCAATAATCGGGGTGCCACTTTTTGATAAGCGCGAGAATACACTTGGTAACTGACGCTGATCTGATAAAGACCACATCATACGTGATGCAGCATAAAGACCTGAGTTTGCAGCAGAAAGGAGTGCGGTAATAATCACGAAACGGATAATGTCGTCGGCATAAGGAATACCAATATAGTTAAATACCGTTACGAAAGGACTGCTACTCACCCCTTCACCACCTAGGCCGGCGACTTGGAATGGAAGTAAAGCACTGATCACCACGATTGTGCCGACAAAGAAAATCAATAAACGCCAGATCGCGGCATTGATTGCCTTTGGAACATTCTCAGCAGGGTCTTTGGTTTCACCTGCAGCAACACCAATCAATTCTGTGCCAGAAAAGGCAAAATTCACAATCAACATGGTGGTAAAGATTGGAATAAGCCCTTGCGGGAACCAACCGTGTGCGGTCAAATTGTGAAATAGTGGTGCTGATTCATAGCCTTGGAATGGAATGAAACCAAAAATAGCCATCAAGCCTAGAATGATAAAGGCAATGACGGTGACTACTTTAACTAAGGCTAACCAGAATTCGGATTCGGCGAACATTCGGGTTGAGGTGAGATTTAATCCCAAAATGGTGACTGCAAAGATAATGGTCCAGATCCACATGGAAATGTGTGGAAACCATTCCTGCATCAGCAAGGCCGCAGCGGTAAATTCTGTACCTAAAGTTGCGGTCCATGTGAGCCAGTAGACCCAAGAAATCATATAACCTGTGCCTGGACCAATATATTTTTGAGCGTATGCACCAAAAGATCCAGCAACAGGCATGTGTACTGCAAGCTCACCTAAGCAGAGCATGACCATATAAGCAATTAAGCCACCTAAAACATAGGCAATAATTGCACCCACAGGGCCGGTTTGAGCGATAACTTCGCCAGAACCTAAAAACAGACCTGTACCAATCGCGCCACCTAAAGAAAGCATGACTAAATGGCGAGTGCTCATGGCACGCTTTAGCGTTGTTGGTTCTGAATTCGCATTTGAGTTGGAAGATTGCATACGACAATTTGTCCAAGCATAGAGAAGCGGCTATTTTATGGAAAATTCGAAAATGTGCAATCTGCTTGAGAAAGATTATTAGAAAAATATAATTATTATATTCGAGAATATGGCGTCCCTACGGGGATTCGAACCCCGGTTACCGCCGTGAAAGGGCGATGTCCTAGGCCTCTAGACGATAGGGACAGATGAGGCAACACATACATGACTGAAAGCCTAACTTCATCTCGGAAAAGCATTGCGATTTCGAGAATCTGGTGGAGCCAAGCAGGATCGAACTGCTGACCTCTACAATGCCATTGTAGCGCTCTACCAACTGAGCTATGACCCCAGAATGTGTGAGCGCAATATTAGGGGGAATGCGCTCACACGTCAATCATTAAACTGAATTAAGTCTCACTATTTGCATCATTTTTCGGCAATTTTAGTGATTCATTTAGCTTTTCCCAAACTTTTAGCTCTTTCTTGCTTGGTCCACCGACAAGTTCTAGGGCGTGACGTAAACGTGCAAAAGTCAAATCAGGGCCGAGAGTAACCATCGCTTGCATGACAGGTGTTGAACTGGTCGAACCTGCAATCGCAATAAAGAAGGCTGGCATGAAATCACGTAATTTGATTTCCATCTGATTCGCCAAGTCCATCAAGGTTTGGCTGACAGTGTCGTTATTCCAAGTAAACTGACTTTCTAAACGCCAAATTGCAAATTGTAGGCTCTGACGAACTTGTTCTTCGGTCAATTTTTTGCTTTCAAACTGCTCTTTGCTGATTTGTGGCATATGGTTGAAGTAAAAACCAGCCCAATTCACGGCTTCAGAGAGCAAGTTGATACGCGGTTGAATCGCAGCAGCGATATCTTCAAGGGTTTGACGATCACTTTTCCATGCCAATAAACGATCTAAAAGCTGTCCTGGCGTCAATCCTTTGATCCACTGACCATTGAGCCAGTTGAGTTTTTCAACATCAAAGATTGGTCCACCCAGCGAAACACGCTGTACATCAAAGTTTTGAATCATGTCTTCTAGGGTGAATACTTCACGTTCATCAGGCATTGACCAGCCCATACGACCTAAATAATTTAATAATGCCTCTGGTAAAACACCGATATCACGATAGTAGTTGATTGAGGTTGGGTTTTTACGTTTAGACAGTTTTGATTTGTCTGGGTTACGCAATAATGGCATGTGACACAATGTTGGCATGTCCCAACCGAAATATTGATACAGCAATTGATGCTTGGGTGCAGATGGTAACCACTCCTCACCACGTAACACGTGAGTGATTTCCATTAAGTGGTCATCCACAACATTGGCAAGGTGGTAGGTTGGTAAACCATCCGTTTTGAGCAGCACCTGCATGTCAACTTGTGCCCATGGAATCTCAACTTCACCACGGAGTAAGTCATTAATTTTACAAATGCCTTCCTCTGGTACTTTCATACGGATGACATGTGGCTCACCAGCAGCAAGACGACGTTGTACTTCTTCTTGTGATAATTTTAAGCCGCGGCCATCATATTTAGGTGTTTCGCCACGCGCTTGTTGTTCTGCACGCATTTGATCAAGTTCTTCTGCGGTTGCAAAACAATAGAAAGCGTGACCTTTTTCAACCAAATCAAGCGCGTATTGCTTATAAATACCCATACGCTCTGATTGGCGATAAGGGGCATGTGGGCCACCCACATCTGGACCTTCTGACCAGTTCAGACCTAACCAACGCAAAGAATCTAAAATCATCTTTTCAGATTCAGGCGTTGAGCGAAGTTGATCCGTATCTTCAATACGTAAAATAAACTCACCGCCATGCTGTTTGGCAAAACATAGATTAAATAACGCAATATAAGCTGTGCCTACATGTGGAAAACCTGTAGGAGACGGCGCAATACGGGTACGAACTTTCATAAATGATCGGAGCTTAAATTTAAATTGAAACTATTATAACGAAAAAGCCTAGTCACAGCATGACTAGGCTTGATTTAAACATGTGAAGGGGCACATATTTAAAATTTAAGAAGTATGTGGCTGGAATATGGTTTGAACGAAACGTGAAAAACGTTCATGTTGACTGGCAAAGAACGTTTGCGTTGGTGTGGTACGAATCGTATTCAACATTTTTAACTCATCGTCTGACGATGGTAATAAACCGGTATTACGTTTTTGCTGGTCAAGCGCTTTAACAATTAAGCTTGAAGATGATTTATCAATTGTTTTTATGTTATTGCTTTCTTTAATTGCTGCCGCATGCCCCATTTGAACAGAAGCTGCTAAAAATAAGCTTAAGCATAGTGCTTTTTTCAATTTTAATGCTCGCATTGCTCACATCCCCTTCATGATTCTGAGTCTACAAGACTAACCAAACAACTATAGTATTGCTTTAATAATACGATTTAAACATAAATCTTAATAAAAAAGTATAACTACGTCACACTTTTTACAAAAATCTTAAAATTTGACACATCTTGACATGTATTTATAGCAAAATGGCTACTTTGTGTGCAAGTTGAATTTAGCAAGCAAATGTGTAGAAAAAGTGGAGAATGATAATTTTTCTCATTTTGCCATAAAATAAAAGGCTGAGTATTGTTTTAATACAAAAAATACGCGCTAGTACTATATCTTAAAAATAGAATAGTAATAAATTTATTGATATAACTATATGATTGTAAATTATTTTTAAAGAAATATAGTGGTGACAAACGGGGCGAAATGAGTAAACAATAAATGAAAACTGTCATCGCAGCAGCATTGTTGGCGTTGGGCTTAAATGGTGTAGCACAAGCGGCAACTACTTTTTTAAACGTGTCATATGATCCAACACGTGAGTTTTATCAAGAATACAATCAAGCATTTGGTCAGTACTGGAAAAAGAGAACAGGGCAAGATGTTGACTTCAAGCAGTCGCATGGTGGCTCGGGTAAACAGGCGCGCTCAGTCATCGATGGTTTACAGGCAGACGTCGTAACGCTCGCATTGGCCAATGATATTGATGAAATTGCCAATGCCGGTTTAATTCGTAAAGACTGGCAAAAACAATTTAAAGACAATTCGGCACCCTACACTTCAACGGTGGTGTTCTTGGTGCGTAAAGGCAACCCAAAGAATATTCGTGACTGGAATGATTTGACCAAGTCAGGTGTGGAAATTATCACTCCAAATCCAAAAACCGGTGGTGCACCACGTTGGATTTATTTATCGGCTTGGGGTTATGCATTGAAACAGCCGGGTGGTAATGATGCCAAGGCGCGTGAATTGGTGAAAAAGCTTTATCAAAATGTCAAAGTCTTGGATTCAGGTGCACGTGGTTCACTCACCACTTTTGCTGAACGCGGCATTGGTGATGTGTTGTTGTCTTGGGAAAATGAAGCATTATTGGCAACTCAAGGCTTAGGGAAAGATAAATTTGAAATTGTGTATCCTTCAATTTCGATTTTGGCTGAACCTTCTGTGGCAATCGTTGATAAAACCGTAGATAAAAATGGCAACCGTCAATTGGCGCGTGGTTACTTAAATTTCCTTTATTCGCCTTTAGGGCAAGAGCTGGCTGCGAAATATTATTTCCGTCCACGTAATCCACAGGTTGCTGCTAAATATGCGCAACAATTTCCAAAGATTAAACTATTCAAGATTGATGATGTGTTTGGTGGTTGGGCAAAAGCACAAAAAACACATTTTGTGAATGGTGCGATTTTTGACCAGATTTATGCGGAAAAACCATAAATCTAGTTGTTACTGAGATTAAAGAGAACGATCGAAAAGCAAATACCGAAGGTGTTTGCTTTTTTATTGAGTGAAAAATGATAAGAAAACGGTTTTATCTATGAAAAGTTAAGAATTCTCTACAAAAAGTCGTTTGGTGCTGGCATAAAACAAGGTGATAATGTGCAGTTACATTTTCAGCTGTTGATTCATTTCTTATGTCGCATATTTCTGTCTTACTTCATGAAACCGTTGATGGCGTATTGGCAGGTCGCGATACTGGTATTTTTGTCGACGCGACCTTTGGTCGTGGTGGGCATACCAAGTTGTTACTTTCAAAATTAGACCAAAATGCACGTGTTTACGCCTTCGATAAAGACCCGCAAGCCCTTGAAGTTGCAGCACAATTAGAACAAGAAGATTCACGTTTTAAAATTATTCATGCCAGTTTTGCAGATATTCAATCCGAGTTAGCTCAAATTGGTCTGACTGAAGTTGATGGCATTATGGCTGACTTAGGGGTTTCATCACCACAACTGGACCAAGCTGAACGTGGTTTTAGCTTCATGCAAAATGGGCCGCTGGATATGCGAATGGATAATTCGCAAGGTCTAACAGCAGCTGAGTGGTTGCTTGAAATTGAAGAAGAAAAACTCGCAAATATTATTTACCAATACGGTGAAGAACGTTATAGCCGTCGGATTGCCAAAGCCATTAAACTGGCAGGTGAAATGACAACGACTGCCCAACTGGCAGAAGTGGTTAAAACCGCACATCCAAAATGGGAAAAGCATAAGCATCCTGCAACGCGTACTTTTCAGGCGATTCGTATTGCTATTAACAAAGAACTCGATGATATCGAGACATTTTTACCGCAAGCTGTCACATTATTAAAACCAACTGCACAGCTGGCAGTGATTAGCTTTCATTCTTTGGAAGATCGTTTAATCAAGCAGTTTATTCAAAAAGAATCGAGTTTGGCTGAAGACACTGGCTGGGGGATGCCTCAAGCACAGGTCGATACTCGACGTTTAAAGAAAGTTTCTCGTATTCGTGCGAGTGAAGCAGAAGTAAAAGCAAATCCTCGTTCGCGTAGTGCATGGCTGCGTGTGGCTGAGCGTTTAGAGCAAAAAGGCTGAGAATGAACAACAAGAATGATGACGACGTTAAACCAAGCAGCAGAAAAGGACTGAAAAAGGTCGTTGTGTATGCTGTACTCGTTGCATTGGTGTTTACAAGTGCGATGATGGTGGTGTTCCAAGTATTTGAATACCGTCATGATTATCGCGACTTGAGTGCATATATGCGTGAAAGAGATGATTTAAACGCTGAATGGGGGCGTTTATTGATTGAACAGCAAACCTTTGGTGCAACCGCACAGATTGGTTCTCGCGCAGTCACACAACTACGTATGTTCTCACCTCCAGCCACGCAGACGGTTGTGATTTCTTTACCTATGACTTCAAAGCAAGATAAATAAGGCATGCTGTATGGCAGATAAGCGAAGTAAACCAATACGAAAAAAACAGCAGTCTATTTCTGAAAGACCGACCCTTGCTTTGGATATGTGGCGATTTTATCTGCTTTGGGGAACGGTACTCCTTTGTTTTGTTGTGTTGATTGCGCGTGCGTTCTATGTGCAAGTGGTCAATAAAGACTTTTTGCAAAATAAGGCCAATGCCAATATTTTAAGGACTGAGCGTTTAGAGGCGATGCGTGGTGTGATTAGTGATCGCCATGGCGTACCTTTGGCGATTAGTACCCCGATCATGAAAATTGTGATGGACCCAAGGGATTATTGGGAAACCAAACAGCAATTTGATGACATCACGGCAGAACTCAAAAAAGACCCGAATAATCGTAAATTAAAACGTCAATTGCCTGATAAAAACTTGAACCTAGATGAATTGGCAGATGCAGTGGGTGTAGATCGTGCAGATTTAAAGAAACAAATGCAGGCACGTCCACGTTCACGTTATTTAGTTTTGCAAAAAGAAATTCCACCACAACAAGCTGACTTGATTACCAAGCGTAATTTCCAAGGCGTTTATGCAGAGAAAAGTTATAAACGCTACTACCCACAACCGCAGCCGAATGCACAGATTATTGGTTTGACCAATAGTGAAGGGGTGGGGATTGAAGGTTTGGAAATGCAACTGAATAAACAGTTGTCAGGCATGGATGGCGAGCAGAAAATTATCCGCGATAAAAAGGGTAATCGTCTGAAAGTTTCTGAAGTCATTAAAGAAGTTGAATCAGGTGAAAATGTCACCCTGAGTATCGACTCACGTTTGCAATATATTATGTATCGTGAACTGACTGCTGCGGGTGTGGCCAATAACGCTCGCTCTGCAACAGCAATTGCGGTTGATGTCAAAACGGGTGAAATTTTGGCGATGACCAGTTGGCCGTCATATAACCCGAACGATAAGAATGGTCTCAGCAATAAAGATGCGATGCGTAACCGTGGCGCGATTGATATGTTTGAACCAGGTTCAACCATGAAGCCATTTACAGTGGCTGCTGCCTTGGAAAGCGGTAAATACACGCCAAATACGATTGTTAATACTTCACCGGGATCGATGCGCCTAGGTTGGCATACCATTCGTGATACACATAACTATGGTGCTTTAACCGTTTCAGGCGTCATTATTAAATCTTCGAACGTCGGTTCGGCAAAAATTGCCCTGTCTTTACCAAAAGATACCGTTCCATCTTTCTTTAGACGTGCAGGTTTCGGCCATCGTTCAGCGGTGAAATTTCCAGGTGAAAGTTCTGGTTTGCTTTATTCTGGCGATAAACTCAATCCATCGCAGTTGGGAACGATGGCATATGGTTATGGTCTAAACGCAACAATTTTGCAGGTGGCACAAGGCTATGCCATGTTGGCAAATCATGGCGTACAAATGCCATTGAGTTTGCGGAAATTGGATAAGGCCCCAGAAGGCACACAGGTATTGAGTCCTAAAATTGCCGATCAAGTACTGACCATGCTTGAACAAGTGACCATGCCTGGTGGTACAGCGAAACAAGCGGTAATTCCTGGCTATCGCGTTGGGGGTAAGACAGGAACAGCCCATAAATTACGTGCAGACCGTAAAGGTTACTCAAACAGTGAGTATCGTGCTTTATTTGCAGGGGTTGCGCCAATCAGTGATCCGCGTTTAGCCATGATTGTCGTGGTTGAAAACCCACAAGGTCGTTATTACGGCGGCTTGGTAGCGGCACCTGTATTTGCGCGTATCATGCAAGAGTCTTTACGCCTTTTGAATGTGCCTTTAGATAAACCACTTGATACTTCTATAAAATCCAATCCGTAGGTAAATTATGTCGATTCGTTTTCAACAGATACACCCGATCAGCATAGATGCGGCTTGGTATACCCAACCTTTTCAGGGTTTTTCTTTGGATAGCCGCAAGGTTGAGAAAGGGCAAATTTTTATTGCTTTAAATAGCTATAGCCAACCTGAAAAAACACGCCAGTTTGCACAAAATGCTTTGGATGCAGGTGCATTGGCCGTAATCAGTGAGGCACCATTGGGTCTCGCAAACGAATGGGTTTGTGCTGATGTCCGTTATCAAATGGGCGAATGGCAGAAGCAGTATTTACAAGCGACTGATCCTGTTCAGCCTTTACGTGGTATTGCGGTGACAGGAACCAATGGCAAAACCACGATTTCACGCCTCATTGCGGAGCTGATTAGTTCACAAGGTAAAGGCTGTGCAGTAATGGGGACGACAGGTAACGGTATTCTGCCAAATTTAACCCCATCCACACATACCACTTTGGATGCACTGCAACTACAGCATGCGTTACATGACTATGCCAAACAAGGCGCGAGCTTTGTCGCACTGGAAGCCAGTTCACATGGTTTGGAGCAAGGGCGTCTTAATGGTTGTGAGCTTGAAATTGCGGTGTACAGTAATTTAAGTCGTGACCATCTGGATTATCACGGTACTTTGGAAGCTTATGCTGAAGCCAAAGCTTTATTATTTAAATTCAAGACATTAAAAGCTGTAGTGATCAACTTGGATGATGCACATGCACATCTCATGTTGAATGCTGCAAAGGCGAATCCGGCACAACCTAAAATTCTGACGTATTCTTTGACTCAGACGACAGCAGATTATCATATTGTGGATTTGCAATATCGCTTGAGTGGAGCAAGTTTTACATTAATCGCTCCTACGGGTCACTATGTGGTTCAAAGTCCATTACTCGGACAGTTCAATGTTGAGAACTTATTGGCCAGCCTGATTGCTGCTGAATATGCAGGTTTTACGCTTGCTGACTTAGTCCAGTTTGTACCGCAGCTCCAAGGTGCACCAGGTCGTATGCAAGTCATTCAAGATGCTGAGCGTCTATTTGTGGTTGATTATGCGCATACACCTGATGCTTTGATCCAAGTACTGACGACCTTAAAACGTCATGTGACTGGACAATTATGGGCGGTATTTGGTTGCGGTGGCGATCGTGATCGTGGCAAACGTCCACTCATGACGCAAGCTGCACTTGATCATGCCAATCCCGTTGTGCTTACTTCGGATAATCCGCGCACTGAAAATCCTGAACAGATTTTTGCGGATATGAAGCAAAGCATCAATTTCGCAGAACATGAGATGCATGAAATTCATGATCGTCGTGAAGCGATTAAATTTGTGGTGGCGCAAGCCCAAGCAGGTGATATTGTGGTGATCGCGGGCAAAGGACATGAAAACTATCAGGAAATTGATGGGGTTCGCCATTGGTTTGATGATGTGGTTGAAGTGCAGTCTGCGATTGATGCACAGCCACATCCTGTCGATTCAGCCTATCCTGCGCAATAAGGTTAAAAGGTAAATAAAGCGTATGCATACTTCAACGACCAGTACTGTTCCATTACAACCTTGGACCGCAGAACAATTACAGCAAGCGACCCAAGGCGAGTGGTTTCAACAGAATATTCCACAAGGTGAAATTAAACGTATTTTAACGGACTCGCGTCATGCAGAAGCTGGCGATGCTTTCCTTGCATTAAAGGGTGAACGTTTTGATGCGCATAATTTTGTCGCACAAGTCGCTGAACAAGGGTGCCAAATTGTGATTGTTGATCATCCTGTCGATGCGGATATTGCACAGTTGATCGTAAAAGATACGCGTTTGGCTTTGGGGCAGTTGGGTGCTTATCGTCGCCAACATAATCCTCAATTGAAAGTGATTGCGTTAACAGGCAGTAGTGGCAAAACTACCACCAAAGAAATGTTGGGTAGTATTTTATCTCGCTTGGCGCCGACCTTAATTACCCGTGGCAACCTGAATAATGATCTCGGTGTCCCGATGATGTTACTTGAGCTGCGTCCTGAACATCAGTATGCCGTAATGGAACTGGGTGCTAGCCATCAAGGTGAAATTGATTACACCTCCAATCTGGTTCAGCCACATGTGGCAGGGATTTTAAATATTGGTACAGCGCACTTGGGTGAGTTTGGCGGACGTGAAGGTATTTGCCGCGCTAAATCAGAAATCTATGCGCATATTTTGCCTCAAGGCACTGCGATCGTGCCTGCACAAGATGATTTTGCAGCCACTATTCGTGCAAATGCACAGGCACACTCGATTCTGAGCTTTGGTGAAGGTGGTGATGTCTTTGCGACCGATATTCAGCTTCATCCTCAATCGGCACAATTTCATTTGCATACTCCACAAGGCAAACGTTCGGTAAATTTACCATTCGCGGGTGCGCATAATGTACAGAATGCAGCAGCAGCGACCGCATTTGCTTTAGCGATTGGTATTGCATTGGATGATATTGTGCAAGGCTTAGAGCAGGCACAAGGTGCCAAAGGTCGTTTGAACTTTATTCAGCAGCAGAATCACCTGTTTATTGATGATACCTATAATGCCAACCCAACCTCCATGCGTGCAGCAGCACAGGTGCTCTTGCAGCAGCAAGGCTTAAAAGTCATGGTGATGGGAGATATTGGTGAGCTAGGTGACAGTAGCTGGCAAGAGCATCATGATCTCGGCCGAGACTTGGCATCGTTACCGTTAGAGCATCTGGTTGTCGTCGGTGAATTCGCTGAAGCAGCGCAACAAGGTTCATCTCATTCAGAAAAGTTACATGCCTTTGCAACACAGGCAGAAGCATTACCGTTTTTAATTAATTTAGTCCAAACACATCAACCCCAGTCAATGAGTTTCCTATTCAAAGGGTCTCGTTATACCCATATGGAAACGTTGATGGCTGACTTGATGGAGAAAATTTAAATGTTGTTATGGTTATTTGAGCAATTGGCGGACTATAACAGTTCGTTTCAGGTTGTTCGTTATTTAACATTGCGCTCTTTGTTGAGCTTACTGACGGCCTTGACGATCGGACTGGTTTTAGGACCAGTGATGATTCGTAAATTACAAGCATTAAAATATGGTCAGGCTGTGAGTTCTTTTGCGCCTGAAAACCATGCCAAAAAAATGGGAACCCCAACCATGGGCGGGATTCTTATTTTACTCTCCATTGGGATTAGTACCTTGCTGTGGGCTGACTTATCTAACCCATATGTTTGGATTGTACTGGGTGTCATGGTGGTGTTTGGTGCTGTTGGTTGGGCGGATGACTGGATTAAAGTTCGTTATAAGGACAATGCGGGTTTACCTGCACGCAAAAAATTCTTCTGGACCTCAGTTGCCTCTTTGGGAGCTGGTATTGCACTATATGTGATTGCAAAACAACAGGACAGCATCGAGCATACAGCCAATATGTTGGATTTGTTGATTCCATTCTTTAAGAATCTTTCTATCCCGCTTTCAGCTGTGCCGTTAGGTTTAGCCTTTATTGCATTTACTTATCTGGTGATCAATGGCGCATCCAATGCGGTGAATCTTACCGATGGCTTAGACGGTTTGGCGATTATGCCAATTGTCATGGTCGCAGCGGGTTTAGGCGTATTTGCTTACTTATCTGGTGATATTCGTTTTGCCAATTATTTGCATATTCCTTATGTAAAATATACCTCTGAACTGGTGGTGATCTGTTCTGCCATGGTTGGTGCTGGTTTGGCCTTCCTTTGGTACAATGCACATCCGGCTCAAGTCTTTATGGGCGATGTCGGTGCTTTGGCACTTGGTGCGATGCTTGGTACCATTGCGGTGATGGTTCGTCAGGAAATCGTATTTGCCATTATGGGTGGTGTGTTTGTGATGGAGGCGATTTCTGTATTCTTGCAAATCGGCTCATTACGGATGCGGAATAAGCGTGTGTTCTTGATGGCGCCTTTGCATCATCATTATGAAAAGCAAGGCTGGAAAGAGACTCAGGTTGTGATTCGTTTCTGGATTATCACGATTTTCCTCGTCGTGTTAGGCTTAATGACCTTAAAATTACGTTAAACCAAGATTCAAGAAAGAAGCTGGTATTGACCAGCTTTTTTTATGTTTGGAGAAAATAGATGAGTTTGTTGATGTGTCCTGTTTGTCGCCAATCCTTGAATTTGGTTGAGAATTCTTGGCGTTGCGAAAAAGGACATCACTATGATGTAGCCAAACAAGGCTATGTCAATTTACATGTGGTGCAGCATAAACACAGTAAAAGCCCAGGGGATACCCCTGAGTCAGTGCTGGCACGCCGTGAATTTTTGCAAGCAGGTTTTTATCAGCCCTTGCAGCAAGCTGTAGTTGAAATTCTACAGCAACTTAAACCTCAAGCCATTTTAGATATTGGTTGTGGTGAGGGGTATTACACCAGTGCTATGCAAGCACATACCCAACAGTGTATCGGTGTGGATATTGCCAAAACAGCTGTCCAGCGCGCAGCAAAGTTAAATGCAGAGGTTATATGGGTGGTGGGAACAGGTGCAACCTTACCCGTGCAAGATCATTCCATTGACATTTGTACCAGTCTATTTAGTCCGATTCCACAAGATGAAATCGTCAGAGTCTTGCGTGATGATGGTTATTTAATTGTGGCAACACCTGCACCTAAACATCTTTATGATTTACGTGAGGCATTGTTTGAGCAAGTGAATTTGCATGAACCACAAAAATTTGTAGAACAGCTAGATGCTCAGTTTGAGTTAAAGCAGGCACAGGTTGTTGAAGCACTGCTACAGTTGGATCAACAAGCATTAAAGAATTTAATTGCGATGACGCCTTATGCTTATAAAGCAAACCCTGAACGACGCAAAGTACTTGAGCAAGTGCAGCAATTTGCAGTGACTGCCGCCTTTCAGATTTATCTATTCCAAAAAAGAAAGAAGCCATCAATGTGATGGCTTCTTTCTTTTTTACTGGATTTGATTGATCAAATGCTCAATCCCATCCTTTTCTTTTGGTGGTGGATTCTGTGAATTTGAACCCATTGCAGGCGGTTGTTTTTTCGCTGGGACAATAGGCTGCTCATCAGTCACTGGCGTTGTTCCAGGGAGGTCTGAGAAATCATTTTGTGTTGAGCGAACTGGTGCAGGTGGTGCAGGGCGATAAAGTGGGCGTGCCAATGGTGGAGAGGCACGATACTCTTTTTTATCTTCGCTTTGCTGGATTTGTAACTTATCACGAGAGATTGGATCTTTCGCTTCTTTATCCAAACGCACCCAAGCTGATGGGGTGTCTTTTAAAGATTTACCCATAAAGTTGGTCCAGATTGGAAGTGCAGCAACACCCCCATATTCACGACGACCCAGTGTGCGCGGTTGGTCAAAACCGACCCAAGCAATTGCAACTAAGTTCCCATTAAAACCTGCGAACCAGGCATCTTTAGCATCATTGGTTGTTCCTGTTTTACCACCGAGATCATCACGACCAATTTTAAGTGCAGCTCGACCAGTACCATGTTGGATTACATCCCGTAAGATGTTGGCCATATCGTAAGCAGAGCTTGATTTTAAAATACGTTGTGCTTGACGATAATCACTATTGGCTTTTGCTGTTTGTGCCGCATCAGCAGGCATTATTTGTGCTTCAGAAGCAGCAGAGACTTCATCTAAAGTTTGGTTGCTAACTTCTGTCACCTTGTCTTTAGATTCATCAGCTTTCACTGTTTGCTGTTCGGTATTCGTATTTGGATTGCTGATACATGGAATACACGCATACTCAGGCTTTGCTTCATAAATCACTTTACCCGCCGCATCTTCGATACGTGTAATAAAGTGCGGTTGAATACGATAACCACCATTGGCAAAAGTTGCATAACCTGTTGCCATTTGAATTGGCAGTACCTGCGGTGTACCTAACGCAATGGTATAGTTACGTGGAATCTGATCTTCTTGTAAACCAAAATCCATAAATAGTTGACGGGTACGTTCAATCCCAACGTTTTGTAATAAACGCACTGAAACGGTATTACGGGATAAATAAAGCGCACGACGTAAAGGGATCATACCCAAATAGCGACCATCAGAGTTTCTTGGAGACCACTTACCAATGGTAATTGGGCTGTCATTGACCATGCTGTATGGGGTCATGCCGCGTTCCAAAGCCAATGCGTAGACAAAAGGCTTAATGGTAGAACCAGGTTGTCTCCAACCTTGTATTGCGCGGTTGAATTTAGATTGATAGAAGTTATATCCACCCACAACGGCTTCAATTGCACCATCATTGGGATTAATTGCAATAAGCTGTCCTTGGACTTTTGGAACTTGAACCAAAGACCAAACCGTTTTGCCTTCATTTGGACGTAGACGGATAATATCTTTGACTTTGACAATTTGTGAGGCATTGGATGGTGCACCACCGACACTATTGGCATTGCGGTATGGGCGAACCCATGACATCCCAGACCAGTTGACCGTTACTGTTGAGCCATCTTGCATCAAGGCATCAAAAGAATTGTTATTGACCTTGATTACTTGGGCAGGATAAGTGTTTGCATAAGCAATAAATTGTTTGAGTGGTTTGTCATGTGCTTCGGGACCACGCCAGCCATGACGACGATCATAAGCCTCTAAGCCATCTTGAATGGATTGCTCTGCATAACGTTGACGGTTGCTGTCAACAGTCGTGTATACCTTATAACCTGAGTCAACTGCTTGTTCACCAAAATGTTCGACCAGTTCTGAACGAACCATTTCACCGACATAGGGGAATACATTGCTGACCGAGCGATCAATCATATTTAAGTTGATGGGTTCTGCAACAGCTTGTTGGTATTGATTTTGGTTGATATAGCCCAGTTGTAGCATACGTCCTAAAATCCAGTTGCGACGTTCAAGTGCACGTTCAGGATTAACCACTGGATTGTATTTTGAAGGTGCCTTCGGTAGACCTGCAATCATTGCCATTTGTGCTGTGGTCAGCTCGCCAATATTTTTGTTGTAATAGACACGTGCTGCAGCAGCAATACCATAGGCATTTTTACCTAAGAAAATTTTATTCACATAAGCAGCTAGAATTTCTTGTTTTGTTAAGTTTTGCTCGATTTTTCGTGCCAAAAATACTTCAGTTAGTTTGCGTCGAAGTGTTCGATCTGGGCTTAAATAATAGTTCTTTGCCACCTGCATGGTAATGGTTGAGCCCCCAGTTTGGACATCAGACCCTGTAACAGATTCAGTAAGTGCTCGCCCAAGCCCTTTAAAACTAATACCATTATGTTCAAAAAAGGATGAGTCTTCCGCTGCTAAAAAAGCATGAATAAAGGTTGGAGGAATCTGCTCATACTTAACTGGAATGGATAATTTTCCGCCATATTCTGCAATTAACTGATTATCTGCCGTGTAAACTTGCAATGGTTTTAGTAAAGGCGCTTTTTTAAGTGAACTCATATCTGGCAATGAAGGTGCGAGATAGAGATACATGCCATAAAATCCCATTGGAAGTGAGACTAAGATAATAATAATGATCAAAAAAAATGGGCGAACAATACCAGAACTGGATAGCTTTTTCATAATAAGTAAGTTTTAATAAGAGCGAATGGCAAACTAATTGTGGTCAGTATATCCTTTAGACATGCGGATTGTTAGATGAGTTATTGTATCCGTAGCAATTAAAGACCAAAACAAATTAGTGTGTTGTATTTTTGGGGATAAAAAAATAAATAGGAAAGTACTGTGCTCAGGTTATATCGTAAACCAAATAAGGGGTTAACGGGTGTCGATATTAGTTCGACAACTGTTAAATTATTGGAGCTCTCTGTAAAGAACGGTAGATATTGGGTTGAAAGTTATGCAGTGATGCCATTGCCTGAAAGCAGCGTGGTTGAAAAAAGCATACTGAATCCAGAGGCGGTAGGGGATGCGCTTGAGAGAGTGGTAAACCTTGCAAATCCTCACACCATGAATGTTGCGATTGCAGTACCAACATCGATGGTCATTAATAAGATCATCGAGATGGATGCTGACATGACGGATGAAGAACGAGAAGTTCAAATTCGTATGGATGCTGAGCAATACATTCCGTTCCCATTAGATGAAGTGAGCCTAGATTTTGAAGTTTTACCTGATCGTTTGGCCAATCCAAACCGGGTAAATGTGCTCTTGGTTGCAACGCGCACCGAGAATGTAGACACGCGTGTAGAAGTGCTTGAACTGGCGGGTTTAACTGCAAAAATTGCAGAAGTTGAAAGCTATGCTATGGAACGTGCGTTCAGTGTGTTTGCAGATACATTACCAATGGGCGCAAATACGGTGGGCATTTTGGATATTGGTCATACTATGACGACCTTATCTGTCATGCAAAAAGGCAAGATCATCTATACACGTGAGCAAGTGTTTGGTGGCCGCCAATTGACCCAAGATGTACAAAGTCGCTATGGCCTTTCTTTTGAAGAAGCTGGTCGTGCTAAAAAAGAAAGAACCTTGCCCGATGACTATGACACAGAAGTCCTAGAACCTTTCTTGGACGCCGTCGTACAACAAGCCGCACGTTCACTCCAATTCTTCTTTTCATCTTCTCAATTCAATGAAATTGATCATATTTTACTGGCTGGTGGGAATGCCAATATTCCAGGCCTAGCTAAGCTATTACAACAAAAACTCGGTTATCGTGTCACCATTGCCAATCCATTCCTACAAATGGGTTTTTCTCCCCAAATTGATATTAAAAAAATTGAAAACGATGCTTCCTCTTTGATGGTTGCATGTGGTTTGGCATTGAGGAGTTTTGATTAATGGCAAAGATTAACTTACTCCCTTGGCGTGATGAGCTAAGAGAACAAAGAAAGAAACAGTTTGTCGCATTTTGTGTTGGGGTTGCTGCATTAGGGGTTGCATCAGTTTTTTCGGGATGGATATATTTTGATCATAAATTGAATGATCAGGAACAAGCCAATCAACTGATTGTGAGTACCAATCAGAATTTAGATACTCAATTAAAAGCATTGGATGGCCTACAAGAACGACGTAATGCGATTATTGAACGCATGAAACTGATTCAAGGTTTACAAGGACAACGTCCTGTTACGGTACGTTTGGTTGATGAGTTGGTACGGGTCACTCCTCCAACCATGTACTTAACCAAGTTTAGTCGTATAGGGGATAAATTCACGATTGAAGGAAAAGCTGAAAGCCCAAATACGGTGGCTGAACTTCTACGTAATCTAGAAGCTTCTCCTTGGTATCGCAATGCCTTTATGAATTCCTTCCTTGCCGTGGATGAAAACAAAAATAAAGACAAAACAGCAAGTTCTTTGGTGCCTCGGGTTGAGGAAAATTATGGAAGCTTTGTTGTCACTGTAGATTTAGGTGAAATCGGGACAACTGCTGAGGCTGAACCAACGTCAGACGTTGCAGCATCAGGGGCAGTAGGGGTGACAAAATGAAGTTAGATAAATCGGATGATTTAAATCAAGACACCGTTGCTGTGAAGAAAAAGAAAATGACGGTAGACCAATTCTTCCAGCAATTTAATACGCTGGATATGAATAACTATGGCAGTTGGCCATTATCGGTCAAAATTACCTGCTGGATTTTTGTTTTCTTGGCGGTTGCAGCATTGGGTTATTTTGTGGTGATTAAGTCACAACTTGAATCGATTACCAATGAACAGGCTAAAGAACAGAGCTTGTTGAATGAGTTTAAAGAAAAAGATTCAAAGTTACGTAATTTGCAACAATATCAAGCCCAATTGCAAGAAATGGAAGCCAACTTTAATCAACAGTTAGAGCAATTACCGAAAGAAACTGAAATTCCGAGTTTGGTTGAGGATATCAACTTAACCGGTGTGAATTCAGGACTGAAATTTAAAAATATTCGTTTAGAAAATGAAATCAAACAAGAGTTTTTTATTGAGCAGCCAATCAGTATTGATGCCACAGGTGATTATCATGCTTTTGGTGCCTTTGTGACGGGTATTGCAGCATTGCCACGAATTGTAACTTTGCATGATTTTACGGTTGTTGCGACAGCCGATACCCAAAAGAAATCTGATATCCCTGTGGTGAACTATAGCGTTAAAGCAAAAACATATCGTTATGTTGGGGCGGATGAGCAAACAAAGAATACTGTTGGTACAGCTAAAGCAGCAACTACTCCACCTGCACAAGGAGGGAAATAGTAGTGAAAAATTATAAATTATTACTGGGTTTATTCATTGGAGCGAGTTTGGTTGGGTGTGATTCACGTATTGATGCAGTGAATCAAAAGATGGCAGACATTCGTAATCAGCCGCCTTTGCCGATTGAGCCCGCACCTGTTTTTACCCCTGTGCCTCTGTTTAACTACTCAGCCCATCAGCTTAAAAGTCCATTTATGCCAAGCTCATTGGCTGCTGAATTGAAGATTATGGCGGGGAAACGGGTTTATCCGAATTTTAATCGCCAGCCACAGCCTTTAGAAAGTTATGCGCTGGAATCGTTGAATATGAAGGGTAGTCTGCGTGGTAAAACCAGCAATACCATTGCCCTGATTCAGACACCAGACGGTCAAATTGAACGTGTGCAGGTCGGAAGTTATTTGGGGATGAATCAAGGGCGTATTATTAAAATTAGCCCAACCCAAATCGATTTGGTGGAGATTGTACCTGATGGTCGAGAAGGCTATGTCGAGAGACCTCGTACACTCGTTTTAATTGGACCAGCGCCGTAAGATTAAGGGAATAAAAATGAAAAAACAGTTTAAAGATTCTTTATTTGGGGAAGCGAAGACCATGAATCATGCATTCCGTCAATTTTCTATGGGTGCGATTGCGATTGCGGTGATGCAAGTGGCATCAGCGCAAGTGAGTATGACCAATATCGTACCAATGAGTTTGGGTGATCAAGGCACGGAAATTCGTGTGATGTTTAATGGCCTTCCACCACAACCGCAAGCTTATCAACTTGAACAACCTGCTCGTTTGATTCTGGACTTTGATAAGTCACAACAGGGTCTAAAGCAAAACTCGATTCCAGTATCAACCGCTGAAGCGAGTTCGATTGAGGTTGCATCGGATGATCAGCGTTCACGTGTGATTGTGAATTTAAAAGATGCGGGTGCATTTACTACACGTGTTGAAGGCAATACCTTTGTTCTTAAAATTAACTCAGCCAAACCTGCTGCTATAAATACACCTGCTGCCGCTGCGCGCCAGGTACAGCAAGGTGTGTCAAATATTGGTTTCCAAAGAGGCAACCAAGGTGAAGGCTTGGTTGTGATTGATTTGCTGGGGAATAATACTCCTGTGGATGTGCAACAACAAGGCAGTAAAATTGTCGTGCGTACAGCAGGGAATAAAATTCCGACACATTTAGCCCGTCGTTTAAATACCAATGATTTTGCAACACCTGTGGCCAGTATTGATGCTTATAATGATAAAGGCAATGGCGTCATTACCATTCAATCTGCGGGTAGCTATGAGTATATGGCTTATCAGGCAGAGAATAAGCTCACTATTAGTCTGAAACGGCCTATAGATAATTCTCCAGCCAAAGCCAAGACACAAACGTATACTGGGAATAAAATCTCTTTAGATTTTCAAGATATTGAAGTACGTCGAGTGTTACAACTATTGGCTGATTTTACCAGTATTAATATGGTGGCAGCAGATACGGTACAAGGCAATATCACACTGCGTCTTAAGGATGTGCCATGGGATCAGGCCCTCGATATTGTGCTCAAAACTAAAAATCTGGATAAACGCCGTAATGGTAATGTAATCTGGATTGCACCAGTATCTGAACTGATTAAGGCGGAAGAAGAAGAAGCTAAAGCGATTGCGCAAAGCGTGAAACTAGCACCGATTCAGACTGAGTACATTAAACTAAGTTATTCTAAAGCTGCTGATATATTGAAATTAATAGAGGATGCCCGTGATGGTAAGGGTGCATCAGGGAGTAGAGCGGCAAATGCAAATACAGATGCTTTAGCTTTGGAAAGTTTATTGAGTTCACGAGGCAGTGCAGTTGCTGATACACGAACCAATACCCTGATTATTAATGATACTGCCCAGAATATTGATAAAATCCGTAGAATGGTGGATTTACTTGATGTCTCGGTTAAGCAAGTGATGATTGAAGCACGGATTGTCAGCGCTAGTACCGATTTTACCCGAGAAATGGGGGTGAAGTGGGGGATTTTATCGCAAGGAATTACAAATAATAATGATCTTTTGGTTGGTGGTAGTGATCAGACATTATGGGATTTGAGAAAACCGACTAAGGACAGTAATACGGGGGGGTGGAAATATGAAATTGAGCGTCCTGATAACCTCAATGTGGATTTAGGTGCGGTGACACCTGGTGCAAGTCGTATTGCTTTTGGTTTGATTAGTTTATCTGATTTTATGTTGGATCTGGAGTTATCAGCTGTTCAAGCGGATGGTTATGGTGAGGTGATTTCAACACCTAAAGTCATGACTGCAGATAAGCAGCCTGCAAAAATCGAATCAGGTAAGAAAATTCCTTATACCTCTTCTACGGGTGGTGGCGCCAATGCAGTGCCGAAAACCGAGTTTATTGATGCAACCTTAAGTCTAGATGTTACCCCAAGTATTACGCCTGAGGGTAAAGTCATGATGAAGTTGAACATTACCAAAGACTCGCAAAGTACACCAACACCGACTGGGCAACTTACCATCAATAAAAATCAAATTGATACCAATGTATTGGTCGATAATGGTGAAACGGTGGTTCTCGGCGGTATTTTTGAACAGGAAAATATCACTTCTCAAGTGAAAGTGCCTTTCTTGGGTGATTTACCATATATCGGGCGATTATTCCGTAGAGATATGAAAACGGATAATAAACGTGAACTGCTTATTTTTGTGACGCCGAGAATTGTTAATGACACTTTGACTAGAAATCATTAATATATTTTCAATAATTGCAATGAATATAGGTGGCGCGTTGCCAAGCAAAGCGTTTGAAACCCTACCAAATGTTTATTTGGTAGGGCCGATGGGGGCAGGGAAAACAACAGTTGGCCGACATTTAGCAGAATTGTTAGGCCGAGATTTTATTGATAGCGATCATGAGATCGAACGCAAAACAGGCGCGACCATTCCATGGATTTTTGAAAAAGAAGGGGAAGCTGGATTTCGTTTGCGTGAAACCAATGTTTTAAATGATCTCACTTCCCGTCCATTATTAGTGTTGGCGACCGGTGGTGGAGTTGTTACTCAAGCGAAGAATCGTGAATTTTTAAAACAACGTGGTATCGTTGTTTATCTTTATACGCCTGTAGAGCTACAGCTACAGCGAACCTATCGCGATAAAAATCGCCCATTATTACAAGTCGAAAATCCAGAGCAAAAATTACGTGATCTACTGACGATCCGCGATCCTTTATATCGCGAGGTTGCACATTATATAATTGAAACAAATCAAGGTGCAGCACGGGATTTAGCGCAACGTATTTTACACGTCATTTTATCTAAACAAGTTAAGTAGTCTCTGGTTGGTTTAAGTTTATGCAAACGTTACATGTTGAGTTAGGTGATCGCCGTTATCCAATCTTTATTGGTAGTCATTTAGACCCTAAAAGCTTACTTGAGCCATATCTACATGGCCGACAAGTCATGTTAGTGTCCAATACCACTGTTGCACCGTTATATCTCGAACATTATGTGAATGCATTAACCCAGTTGGATAAACAAGTGGCGCAATGCATTTTGCCTGATGGTGAAAAATATAAAGATATCCAGCACTTGAATTTAATTTTCGATGCTCTGCTCGAAGCGGGGTTTAACCGTGATTGTACGGTATTGGCTTTAGGTGGTGGCGTGATTGGTGATATGGCGGGTTTTGCCTCGGCTTGCTTCCAACGCGGTGTGAATTTTGTTCAGGTGCCCACCACGTTATTATCACAAGTGGATTCTAGTGTCGGTGGTAAGACGGGAATTAATCACCCTTTAGGTAAAAATATGTTGGGTGCTTTCCAGCAACCACAAGTGGTACTAGCAGATATGGCGCAACTGGATACCTTGCCTGATCGTGAACTGTCTGCGGGTTTGGCTGAAGTGATTAAATATGCTTTATTGGGCGATACTGATTTTCTTGTTTGGTTAGAGCAAAACATGGATGCTTTGGTTGCTCGTGATGCAAATCTATTGGCTGAAGCAGTTTTTCGTTCATGTGCGCATAAAGCACGTATCGTAGCCAATGATGAAAAAGAACAGGGTGAGCGTGCGCTGCTCAATCTTGGGCATACTTTCGGCCATGCAATTGAATCCTATCTAGGTTATGGTACCTGGTTACATGGTGAGGCGGTAGCAACAGGGATGGTGATGGCTGCAGATTTGTCGCAGCGTTTAGGTTGGATCTCTGTGGAGGATGTGCAACGTACAAAAAATATCATTCAACGTGCTCATTTACCGATATCATGTCCGAAAATTCCATTAGATGAATTCTTGGCTTATATGTCGCACGATAAAAAAGTCTTAAATGGTCAATTGCGCTTGGTTTTATTGAAGAAATTAGGGCAAGCAGTGATTACCAAAGATTTTGATGTTGAGCTGATGAAACAATCTATTCTTGCAAATCAATCTGCATAATTAATCATTTGGGAAAAGCATGGCTGTATCACGATCAATTTGGCAAAATATTCAACAATATAGCTGGCTGGTTTTTGCCGTCGCTTGTTTAATAGCTGCATTGATATTTTGGGGTATTACCGATAGTCAGGTGTTGGTCAAAGAAGAGCAGCCATCCCAAACCGAAACCCAAGTCCAAATTCAGCCAGAAAAGGTTGCTGCGACAGCTCATTTAGGCGCTCTTTCGGACGAAGTTAAGCCCTTGGATTTAACCACGCGTGTCGTTGTTTCCAATGATCATGCACCTGAATTTCGCGGCACTAAATTTATTAAAGAAAATCAGCAGCGATGGACCATGGAAATTTTCCGTAGTTCAGACGAAGCGATTGTTAAAAATTTTCTATTGAACCGTGAAGATCGCAGAAAGTTCGTGTATTTTCGTTTGAGTGGTGAAGATCAGGTTGAGCAATATGTGCTTGCGTATGGTGTGTTTGGTAGTGCTGAAGATGCAAGCCGCCAATTTGCACAATTAAATCTAGCCCTACCAGAATCTGTTCAGCCAACGGCTCATCAATTCTCAAGTTATACGGCCTTAGTGAACGATCTAGGTGCTGACGAAATGAAGTCAGCAACCAATCAACTTTATGCAGTTCAGTTAAGACCAGCGGCATTGCCTAGGGTAGATGAGAGTTTACTGATGGGAAGCAGCGCGTCTCAGAGTACAACTGCTGTACGTAGCACGGAACCATCGGCGGTGAAGACCACAGTTACACAGCGTGATGCGCAGGGTAATGTAGTCAATGTAAAACAGACTCAATCGGCACCAAAACCACCTGCAACTGCTGAAAAAATAAAAGAAAATTCAGATGCTTCAAAGCGTGAAGTGAGTGATCCTTTTAATTAGTACCGCACCATAATTGTGCGTTTGTGGTTCTTTTTATAGCATCGTGGAAGTTTTTGGTGCATTTTTGTGCGCAAAAATGAGTGCATTCTTCTGCGTATCTTGATGTTATTTTAACTTTTTTAATGATTTAGTAAAAACATGCATATATGGCATGTTTTTTGCTTTTTCGTGGTGCTAATTTGTCTGCTCATTGCCCTGTTTTGTGCTAAACAGTTCATTAATTGGGTGAAATGGAAAGTTTTTGTGCTTTACAAACCTAGGTGAAGGTGTAATAACTGAAAACACTTTATAGGGTGCAATCTTGTAAAGGAAAGACGTATATTGCAAATTCGCCATGAAAAATGTTTTCGCGAAGCATTGAACTTTGTATGAGTTAATCGGCAATATCGCAGAAAATGAATTGATTGTTTGTTGCTCGAAAGAGCCATGTTGAAAGAAGGGTACGCTATGCACATGCCATCGCCTAATACTGTAGCTCCCGCTCAAGGTTTATATCAGCCTGATGAGTTTAAGGATAACTGTGGTTTTGGTCTGATTGCCCATATGAAGGGTGACTCAAGCCATCATCTGGTCGAAACTGCGATTCACAGTTTAAGTTGCATGACGCACCGTGGTGGTATTGCCGCGGATGGTAAGACAGGAGATGGTTGCGGATTGTTATTGGCGATGCCAAAACAATTTTTCCGTGAAGAAGCACAGAAATTAGGCAGTAACCTGACTGAGATTTTTGCTGCTGGTACGGTATTCCTAAATATTGATCCTGCTTTAGCACAAAATGCCAAAAATATTTTGAATAAAGAAATTGCTGCTGAAGGTTTAACTGTTGCAGCATGGCGTGTTGTACCTACCAATAATGATGCTTTGGGTGAGATTGCACTACAATCCTTACCTGCATTTGAACAAATCCTCGTGAACTGCCCGATGGGTTTAACTGAAGTTGAGTTTAATCGTAAGCTCTTCTTGGCTCGTCGTCGTGCAGAACAACAATTACAAAATGATCCACTTTTCTATGTAACGACTTTAGCAACGACTGTTATCACCTATAAAGGGCTGATGATGCCAGCGGCCATTGCTGACTTCTATACTGACTTGGCGGATGAGCGATTAAAATCACATATTGTGGTATTCCACCAACGTTTCTCGACCAATACCTTACCACGTTGGCCATTGGCACAGCCTTTCCGTTATTTGGCGCACAATGGTGAAATCAACACCATTACTGCAAACCGTAACTGGGCATTGGCACGTACACCAAAATTTGAAAACCCATTACTACCAGGTTTAACTGAGTTAAATCCAATTGTGAACCGTACTGGTTCGGATTCATCAAGCTTGGATAACATGCTTGAGATCTTGGTTGGTGGTGGTATGGACCTGTTCCGTGCACTACGTATGTTGGTTCCACCAGCATGGCAAAACGTTGAGACTTTAGATGCTGACTTACGTGCTTTCTATGAGTTTAACTCTAAGCATATGGAAGCGTGGGATGGTCCAGCAGGACTTGTGATTCAAGATGGTCGTCATGCGATCTGTATGCTTGACCGTAATGGTTTACGTCCAGCACGTTGGGTGATCACCAAGAATGATTACATCACGCTTGCATCAGAAATTGGTGTATGGGGCTATGAACCTGAAGATGTGGTGTCTAAAGGCCGCGTTGGTCCAGGTCAAATTTTAGTGATTGATACTTTAACAGGCAAAGTGCTTGAGACTAAAGATGTCAGCAATCACTTAAAAAATATGCGTCCATATCGTGAATGGTTGCGTGATCATGCGATTCGTTTACAAGCCAATCCACAGCTTGAAGAGCAATTGCTTGATCAAGGCTTAACTGGCGATGCATTAAAAGCAGCTCAGAAAATGTTTATGGTGACATTTGAAGAGCGCGATCAACTGTTACGTCCAATCGCTGAAAGTGGACAGGAAGCAGTGGGTTCAATGGGTGATGATACGCCAATGGCAGTATTGTCTCGTCAAGTTCGCCATGTTTCTGATTACTTCCGTCAGCAGTTTGCACAAGTGACCAATCCACCAATCGATCCATTACGTGAATCGATCGTGATGTCATTGGAAACATGTTTGGGCCGCGAACAGAATGTGTTCGAGCAAGGTCCAGAGCATGCAGACCGTATCATCATTTCAAGCCCTGTATTGTCTAATTCAAAAATGCAGCAGCTTCGCGATGTTGAAAAAGAGCGCGAAGGTTATGGCGTTGTAGATATTGATCTGAACTATGTTGAAGCTGAAGGGCTGCAAGCAGCAATCGCACGTATCTGTGAAGAATCAGCACAGGCTGTACGTGATGGTAAAACCTTAATCGTATTAACGGATAAAAATTTCCGTGAAGGCTTCTTACCTGCAAACGCAGCATTGGCAACAGGTGCGGTACACCATCATTTGATTAAAACGGGTTTGCGTACCGATGCGAACATTTTAGTTGAAACTGGTTTTGCACGTGACCCACATCAATTTGCAGTTTTGCTTGGCTTTGGTGCGACAGCGGTTTATCCATATCTGGCTTATGATGTGATCAATGATTTGGTTGCAAAAGGCGAGTTATTGGGTGATCCAATTCAGGCCCAAGCAAACTTCCGTAAAGGGATGGAAAAAGGCTTACTCAAAGTCCTTTCTAAAATGGGTATCTCTACCGTTGCCTCTTATCGCGGTGGTCAGTTATTCGAAGCGGTCGGTCTATCATCTGAAGTGGTGGACAAATGTTTCCTTGGTGTACCGAGCCGTATTCAAGGTGCAACATTTGCAGATTTAGAGAAAGATCAGAAAAAACTAGCAACCACAGCTTGGCAGCATCGTAAACCGATTGATCAAGGTGGTTTGCTTAAATTCGTATTTGGTAAAGAGTACCACGCGTTCAACCCTGACGTGATCAATTCATTGCACAAAGCGGTACGTTCTGGTCAATATGTTGACTTTAAAGAATATGCAGAACTAGTCAACAACCGTCCTGTAGCAACGATCCGTGACTTATTTAAGTTAAAAACAACAAATTCGATTGCATTAGATCAAGTTGAAACGATTGAAGATATTTTGCCACGCTTTGACTCTGCGGGTATGTCTTTAGGTGCATTATCACCAGAAGCGCATGAAGCAATTGCAATTGCTATGAATACCATTGGCGGTCGTTCAAACTCAGGTGAGGGCGGCGAAGATCCTGCGCGTTATGGCACGATTCGTAACTCGAAAATCAAACAGATTGCATCTGGTCGTTTTGGTGTCACTCCTGCGTACTTAACTTCTGCTGAAGTGTTGCAGATTAAGGTTGCACAGGGTGCAAAACCAGGTGAAGGTGGTCAGTTACCAGGCGGTAAAGTGAATGGCTTAATTGCGCGTTTACGTTACTCAGTACCAGGTGTGACCTTGATTTCACCGCCACCGCACCATGATATTTATTCAATTGAAGATTTATCGCAATTGATCTTTGACTTGAAGCAAGTCAATCCGCAAGCAATGGTATCGGTCAAACTGGTATCTGAGCCAGGTGTTGGAACGATTGCAGCAGGTGTTGCAAAAGCCTATGCCGACTTCATTACCATTTCTGGCTATGACGGTGGTACCGCTGCATCGCCACTTTCATCGATTCACCATGCGGGTTCACCGTGGGAACTGGGTTTAAGTGAAGCACATCAGGCACTTCGTGTGAACGATTTGCGTGGTAAAGTCCGTGTTCAAACTGATGGTGGTTTGAAAACAGGTTTAGACGTGGTGAAAGCAGCAATTTTAGGTGCTGAAAGCTTTGGCTTTGGTTCGACACCGATGATTGCATTAGGTTGTAAATACCTGCGTATTTGTCACTTAAATAACTGTGCGACTGGTGTTGCAACGCAACAAGATCATTTACGTCAAGAGCATTATATTGGCGAGCCAGAAATGCTGATCAACTTCTTCAAGTTTATTGCTGAAGAGACACGTGAATGGTTAGCTGCACTTGGTGTTGCATCATTGAAAGATTTGATTGGTCGTGTCGATTTACTTGAAGTTTTACCTGGTGAAACAGATAAGCACGCACATCTTGACCTCAGTGCACTATTAACGTCGCATCCTTCTGCTGAAGGCAAGGCACAATATTGCCAAGTTCAAGGTAATGCACCATTCGATAAAGGTGTGTTGGCGGAGAAAATGGTGGCAGAGATGTTACCGGCAATTGAAGCAGGTGCTGGTGGCTCATTCAACTTCACCGTCGGTAACTGTGATCGTTCGATTGGTGCACGTATCTCAGGTGAAATTGCACGTCGTTATGGCAACTTGGGTATGGAAAACAGCCCAGTGGTGATGAACCTTGTCGGCACAGCAGGTCAATCGCTTGGTGTTTGGAATGCGGGTGGTTTGCATATCAAACTGGAAGGTGATGCCAACGACTATGTCGGTAAAGGTATGGCGGGTGGTCGAGTATCGATCTTCCCACCAAAAGGTTCGCCATTCCAAACGCAAAATACTGCGATCATTGGTAACACCTGCTTATATGGTGCGACTGGCGGTAAAGTCTTTGCTGCGGGAACTGCGGGCGAGCGTTTCGCGGTACGTAACTCAGGCGCATTTGCTGTGATTGAAGGTGCGGGCGACCATTGTTGTGAATATATGACGGGTGGTGTGGTAACAGTATTAGGTAAAGTGGGTCATAACTTCGGTGCAGGTATGACCGGTGGTTTTGCTTATGTACTTGACCTTGATAATGACTTTGTCGACTACTATAACCACGAACTTATTGATCTAAATCGTATCTCTACAGAGGCGATGGAAGACCACAAAGAAAACCTACTGCGTATTCTTGACGAACATATTCAAGAGACGGGTAGTGCATGGGCTTACAAGATCCGTAATGAGTTCGACTTCTATAGTCGTAAGTTCTGGCTGGTGAAACCAAAAGCTGCTAATTTACAAACGCTTTTGAAAACAACCCAAGCCGATCCACAATAATTCCACGACTGCATAGACATAGGCAGGTGCAGAGATGAGGGACATCGCTGCGCCTACCCACGGAGAGAGACATGGCAGAGCGCCTGAATAATGACTTTCAATTTCTGGATGTAGCACGCCAAGATCCAGAGAAAAAAGATATTACTGTCCGCAAGGCAGAGTTTGTGGAAATTTATAAACCTTTTACTGCGGAAGTGGCTGCGAATCAGACCCACCGTTGTTTAGGCTGTGGTAACCCGTATTGTGAATGGAAATGTCCTGTACATAACTACATTCCAAACTGGTTAAAGCTGATTGCAGAAGGGCAAATTTTCCAAGCGGCTGAACTTTGCCACCAAACCAATACCTTGCCAGAAGTCTGTGGTCGTGTTTGTCCACAAGACCGTTTGTGTGAAGGTGCTTGTACCTTAAACGATGGTTTTGGTGCAGTGACCATTGGTAATGCTGAAAAATATATTAATGATACGGCTTTTGCATTAGGCTGGCGCCCAGATATGTCTGGGGTTAAATGGACTGATAAAAAAGTTGCGATCATTGGTGCAGGTCCAGCAGGCTTAGGCTGTGCAGATATTCTTGCGCGTGGTGGCGTAAAACCAGTGGTATTTGATAAACGCCCTGAAATCGGTGGTCTGCTCACATTTGGTATTCCAGAATTTAAAATGGAAAAAGATGTGATGAAACGTCGTCGTGAAATCTTTACAGGAATGGGCATTGAGTTCCGTTTAAATACCGAGATTGGTGTTGACGTAACGATTGAACAACTTCTGACTGAATACGATGCTGTATTTATGGGAATGGGAACTTACACCTATATGAAAGGTGGTTTCCCAGGTGAAGATCTCAATGGTGTGCATGATGCTCTGGATTTCTTGATTGCCAATGTGAATCGTTGTCAAGGTTGGGAAAAAGATCCAAGCGAATACATCAATCTAGACGGTAAAAAAGTAATTGTTCTAGGTGGTGGTGATACTGCGATGGACTGTAACCGTACCTCATTGCGTCAAGGTGCACATGATGTGACCTGTGCTTATCGTCGTGATGAAAGCAACATGCCAGGTTCTGCACGTGAAGTGAAGAATGCCTATGAAGAGGGTGTAAAATTCCTGTTCAACCGTCAGCCAATTGAAATTGTTGGTGAAAATGGCAAAGTGACTGGCGTTAAGGTTGTAACCACACAAATGGGTGCGCCTGACAGTCGTGGTCGTCGTAGCCCTGAACCGATTCCGGGTTCTGAAGAAGTTCTACCAGCGGATGCCGTATTATTGGCATTTGGTTTCCGTCCAAGTCCAGCGGATTGGTTCGGTGGTGCGAATGTGAGTTTAGATGGTTCAGGTCGTGTGGTTGCGGCAGAACAGCAAGAATTCAAATTCCAAACCTCGAATCCAAAAATCTTTGCAGGTGGGGATATGGTTCGTGGTTCTGACTTGGTTGTAACCGCGATCTGGGAAGGTCGTCAAGCTGCTGAAGGTATCTTGGATTATCTTGGTGTCTAAACCGATTTTAGATATTTAAGTTGTTAAAAGCCCAAGCCTCGTGCTTGGGCTTTTTTATTTTGTCGATGGTTGATGATATTTGCTTTTATGAACTAAGAAAATAAAAACTTTAACAAGCAGTCAATACCTTGCTATGCTGTTAATGATAATAATTCTTATTTTGTGTTGGGTGGATAAAATAATGACATCGAAACTCAATGACAGGCTGTTAATTGCCGCACTGTATACCAGTACCTTTCTCTGCTTGGTGGATTTAAGCAGTGTCAATCTGGCTTTAGCTGCAATTCAGACACAGTTCCATAGTCATCTCGCCGATTTACAGTGGGTGATTGATAGCTATGCGCTGAGTATGTCGAGTTTAATGTTGGCGGTGGGGGCTTTAAGCCAATGGTTGGGACGTAAACGCTTATGGTTAGTCGGTGTCGTGATCTTTATTTTTGGCTCGGTGATTTGTGCCGCTGCGCCAGATTTTAGCTTATTGATTGTTGGGCGAGTGATCCAAGGCATTGCGGGGGCGATGCTGATTCCTTTAACCCTTGCAATCATTGTACATCACTTTACCCAAGCCAATCGCAAGGCACGAGAAATTGGCAACTGGAGTTCATTCAGTGCTTTTGCCTTGATTGTTGGGCCACTGATGGGTGGCCTAATGGTGCATTATCTAGGCTGGCAGAGTATTTTTTGGTTAAATCTACCCGTTGGATTATTGGCCTTGTTTTTAGGCTGGAAAGGGATTGAACCAGATTTAAGCCAGCAAAAAGTAAGTTTTGACTATTTAGGGTTGATTTATAGCGTGATTGCAATCGCAACATTGACCTATAGCATTATCATGGTACAGCAGGCCCATATCGGTTATTTGATCAGTTTTACTTTTCTCATCTCGATTGTCTTTGCTCTGATTTTTATTCGACATCAAAATAAAGCCTCGCACCCTCTGGTGCCACGTCATTTATTTCGCAACCGCATTTTTTTGCGTTTTAACCTGATTTCATTTTTATTGGGATTTGCAGGCTATAGCTCTTTATTTGTCTTTGCTTTGTTTTATCAGGAACAAGTTCATTTAAGTGCAGCGCAAGCAGGCTGGTTAATCGCTCCGCAATTCCTAATGCAGGCCGTGGTTTCCATTTGGTTTGGTCGCTTGCAGCAAAGTTATGGAGCATTGTCATTGCTTCGGATTGGTTTGCTGATCTCAGGCGTTGCATTGATCGCGATGGTCAGTTTCCAGAGTAATTCATCTTATCTGTTGTTTATTGGCTTAAGTGGCCTGATGGGTGCAGGCATTGGATTGATTGTACCCAGTTCGAGTACCTTGAGCCTGCATGCAGTATTGCAGGCAGATGCCAGCTTTGCCGCGGCAATATTAAATATGCTCAGGCAGCTTGGCCTGACCTTTGGCATTGCAGTATTGGGGACCCTGACAGCATTAATTATTCAATGGACCGTTGAAACACTGCATTATTCTATGGCTCAGGCCCAGTTATTGGCTTTTCATAGTGTGGTTGCCACCATGGGCGGACTGTTTATTGCAGCCATATGGAGCTTGAGAAAAATTAAACAAGAAGAATGTGTCGCACCGATTTCATCGTCATAGACCAGTCATCATTTTGGTAGTTTTGGCAAACTTTATAAGCTTTTTTGCCCTGTCTTTGCCATTTTCCCAGCGCAATACTCGAACTCAGGCTAGGAAATGATGCAGGCAATCGAGATGGCTCTTGCAAATGTGAATGTGGAAAAAAATTATTTAAATCGCCCTAAAGCATTGGGAATTACAGTACGACGTTTGCAATTTAATCCGAAAAAAATCAAACGTCATTATTTTGCCAATTCTCCAGTAATGTCACATCTATTAACAGCACTGTCTTCAACATTTCCAATTGGAGAACAGTATTTTGTGAATAGTGTGCGTAATGTCCGAGATAAAGTGCAAGATCCTCAACTACAGGCGCAGATTGCGGCATTTATTGGGCAAGAGGCGATGCATTCCAAAGCACATACCGAGTTTAACGATGCTTGGCGACGTGAGGATTATAATCTTGATCGTTTTCAGGCGTGGTTGGCGAAACGGGATGATATGCTGCGAAATATTCACCCGAAATTGCAACTGGCTTTGACCTGTGCCTTTGAGCATTTTACTGCAATGTTAGGTGGCTATATTTTAAAACACCCAGAAATACTCAGTACACTAGATGATGATGCGATGAAGCTCTGGGTCTGGCATGCAATTGAAGAAATCGAGCATCGTTCGGTGGCATTTGATGTTTACCAAGAAGTATATGGCGATGATCGTATTCGCCGTTTACTGATGCGGAGTGTGACGACAGGCTTTGCCAGCCTGACGTTTTATGCGACCACGCGGTTGATCTGGCAGGATAAATGGAAGAGCTTACCGAAATTGGGTGGCAATCTGTTTGGTATGTATTTACTGAGTAAAATGCTATTACAGTTGATTCCTGAGTATTTATCTTATTATCAAGCTGATTTTCATCCAGCAAAACACGATTACACTGCATTGGTGAATTACTGGAAAGCACGCATGGCAGATGAATATGGGATGGCAAGTTTCCAAGAAGAAACTGCTTCTAAAATTTATAGTTAATCATCATCCAATACCATTAAAGTTGCTTAGCATGGCATTACATCAAGGTTCTTGAGTAATGCCTTTTTTATTTAAATTCAGATAAAGCAACGTTAATAAATGTTACACAGCCGACAAAAAATCTCATTACAATGAATTATCGCAAAAATATAAAGAAAAACTTGAGGATAAATTTTTATGAAAATCATCAAACAAACCGCATTGGCAACTGTATTGGCAAGCACACTGTTATTTACAGGTTGTGGTTATAACACTCTGCAAGTCAAAGATGAGGCTGTGATTGCTTCTTGGTCTGAAGTTCAAAACCAATATCAACGCCGTGCCGATCTTGTGCCGAATTTGGTCAATGTGGTGAAAGGTTATGCCAAACATGAAGAGCAGGTTTTGGTTGAAGTCACACAAGCACGTTCTAATGTTGCGGGCTTAAAAGTTGATAAAGAAGTGTTGGAAGATCCAGCGCTATTTGAGAAATACCAACAAGCGCAAAGCCAATTGACGGGTGCATTATCGCGCTTGATTGCGGTTTCAGAAAATTATCCTGACTTAAAAGCCAATGAGCAATTCCGTGATTTACAAGCACAACTTGAAGGGACTGAAAACCGTATCGCGGTTGCGCGTAACCGTTATATTACCACGGTTCAAGATTACAACGGCTATGTCCGTCAATTCCCTCAAGCGTTGACGGCTAAAGTCATTGGCATGAAAACCAAAGAAAACTTTAAAGCGGAACAGTCTGCACAGCAAGCGCCAACAGTTTCATTTAATTAATATCTGAAATTGTTTCGAACTGTGAGGAGTTACCGTATGTTGAACGTGTTTAAGCAGAGCTTAAAGCAGCGAATCTTAGCTGTTTTAACCATTATTTTTGCGACACTGTTTTTCCAACATACGGTTTGGGCTGAAGTCGCGACCGCAACTGATCAAAGTGATGTGCTTGTTGCGGGTAAAATTATTCAAGAACAGCAAAAGAATAAAACGACGACTACACCAGCCTTGGCAAATGCTGAAACTCCTGCATTGCCCCAAGTGGTCAATGACATGGCAGAGGGCGAATCGATTCGTGGTTTGCCAACTTTAAATCAACCCGTGATTGATCAGGCCAAAGTATTGAGTGTTGCTGAAATGCAGCAACTCAATCAGAAAATTCTCAGTCTGTATCAGCAAGGCAAAGCGCAAATCGGGGTGATTATCGTACCAACCACTGGGCAGGAAGCCATTTTTGATTTTGCCTTGCGTGCTGGTGAAAAATGGCAGCTTGGCTCAGCAAAACGTGATAATGGCTTACTGATGGCGATTGCAGTCAATGATCGTAATATCCAGATCTTGACGGGTTATGGTTTGGAGGGCGTACTGCCTGATGTGGTATTGAGTCGGATTATCCGCAATCAAATCACACCCTACTTTAAACAGGGGCAATACGCACAAGGTATTTCTGCGGGATTAGATGAAATTAGTCGCATTGTTAACTTAGACCCAGAGATTGCGCAGCAAGCCGCACAAGAATTGAAAGATCGACATGAACAAGCGATACAAGCACAGCAGGCTAAAGACAATACTTTGACTATGGCGTTATTCATTCTGGTAGCTGGTGTCGTCGGTTCATTTATTGTCGGTAATCGTTTAAGTGCTTCCACCGCAGCTGTGGCTGCAACTGTTGCAGGTTTGGTCAACGGTGCGGGTCTGGTGATGAGCTTATTGCTCGGTGTTGGGATTTTCTTTTTATTGATCACCTCGTTGGCGCAACTGATTTTCCAAGCCTTTCTATCGGGTGGTGGTCGCGGTGGCGGCGGAGGTGGATTTGGCGGCGGCAGTGGCGGTGGTTATAGTGGTGGCGGCGGTAGCTTTGGCGGGGGAGGAGCATCAGGCTCATGGTAACCAAGACAGATACAACACAGATTATTACTCAGCCTAAACTAGATGAGCATGTACAGCCAAGTTTAAAACGCTGGTTCAAGCATTTCCTTTATGTTTCGTCGGCGCATCGTTATTTCAATAAGCAAGATCGAGTCGAGATTGCCAAAGCAGTACACGAAGCGGAAAAGGGGCATGTGGGGGAGATTCAGGTGGTGATTGAAGGACACATTCCGTGTTCACAGGCTTACCATCAAAATACCCGTTTACGCGCGCAACAACTGTTTGCTGAACTGGGAGTTTGGGATACTGAACTGAATAGTGGTGTATTGCTCTATCTCAATCTATGCGAGCGCAAAGTCGAAATTGTGATTGATCGCGGTTTAAAAAATGCCACACCGACTGAAACATGGAATGGGATTTGCCAAAACATTGTACAGATGTTAGCTCAAAAGCAATATTTACAGGCCGTGAATAAAGGGGTTACTGAAATTGGACAGGTATTAGATCAGTATTATGTAAAAACAGATCTGGACGATCAAAATGAATTGCCGAATGAACCAATTATTTTAAATTAAAACGCGATCTTGTCATTTAAAAATAGGGCTTGTTGTTTTGTTTAAAATCAATTATTGTGCAGAATGTTCTGTATATAAAATTTGCAATCGGCTGCTTGTTGCAATTTCCTTCTGATAAGCGGTAAAAAAAATATTAATAAAGTTTCTGTGAATTGAGTCGCTCAATTTACATACAAGTAGAAAATAGTCAAATTCGTTCGCTAAAAAAAAGAATAATTAAACAGTAAAGATGACGTTATTTGTCATTTTTTTTCTTAAAGTGTCTAAATTGATCTTATTTTATCCAATATGATTTTTTTTTAAGTCTCTGTTTTTTTAGGTTAAAATTGGCTAAGCTAAGGACTGGCATAAAACATGCTAAATACAAAGCAGCTGCAAAAAAGCTTATAAAAAATTTATACATTGGAGAAATGTTATGAACACAATGCAAAAGGGTTTTACTCTTATTGAATTGATGATTGTTGTCGCGATTATCGGTATCTTGGCGGCGATTGCAATTCCTGCATATCAAAACTATACGAAACGTTCGCACGTTTCAGAAGGACTTAACCTCGCAGGAGGGGCAAAAACTGCAGTAACAGAATTCTATTCATCGAATAACCGTTATCCTGCAAATAACGCAAGCGCAGGTTTAGCTGCTGCAAGTGCTATTACTGGTAATGCTGTAACATCTGTTACTGTAGATAGTGGTTTAATTACGGTTGCATATAATACAAAAATTGATGATACAACTGGTAAAACTCTTGTTCTAAGTCCGACAACTGCTGGTGGTGCAATCCAGTGGAAATGTAAAGTGGGTACTATTGACCCTAAATTAGTTCCATCTAATTGTCGTTAATATATATTTGACTTGAAAACGCTCATCTTGAATGGGCGTTTTTTATTGATTTAAACCAAATATGAGTTAAATATGTATAAAAAATATTATTCTGGTATTGTATTATTCTTATCTTTATTTATATGTATCTTTATTTATTCAGTTGGTTTAAAAGGTGATTATTTATTTGATGATTATCCTAATTTACAGGATCTTGGAACATATGGGGTAATTGATAGTTGGGATAAAACTAGAGCATTTATTTTTAATGGTTTTGCAGGGCCTACAGGTCGTCCGATTTCATTAGCAAGTTTTTTAATTGATGCGAATACTTGGCCAACAGATCCTTATCCTTTTAAATATACTAACTTGATGATTCATTTACTCAATGGGGTTTTCCTCTGTTGGGCAATATTACTGCTATTAAGAAACTATCAATACCAAGAACAAAAAGCAGTTTGGATTGCATTAGTCAGTACAGCAATTTGGTTGTTACACCCCTATTTCGTTTCAACAACTCTATATGTTATACAACGTATGGCTCAACTTGCTACACTATTTAGTTTAATTGGAATAGTGGGGTACTTAAAAGCACGCTTATTTTTATCTGAAAAATCAATTCCTGCTTATATATTGATGAGTTTAAGTATTGGGTTAGGAACAGTTTTAGCAACTTTTAGTAAAGAAAATGGTGCTTTATTACCTTTACTTATTTTAGTCATAGAATTTTGTAACCCAAATAAAGAAAAAAATAAACCAAGATGGCAATGGCGAGCAGTCTGTTTATGGTTACCTTCTATTACAATTACTCTATTACTTATAAAGTATATGGATTTTTCAGCTCATCCATGGCCCAATCGTAATTTTAATATGATTGAACGTCTCTATAGTGAAGCTCGTATTGTAAGTGAGTATTTATATAATTTAATTGTTCCTCAAGTTGAATTGAAAGGTCTTTATCAAGATGGTTTTTATATCTCAAAATCATTAACTCAGCCAATTACAACATTATATTCTATAGTTTTTTTATTTATTTTATTGCTGTTGGTGTTAATATTTAAAAGAAAATATCCTTTATGTGCATTAGCGATTTTATTTTTCTTTGCTGCACATTTGATGGAATCTACAGTTATTGGATTAGAATTATATTTTGAACATCGGAACTATTTATCAGCTATTTTTTTATTTTTACCTATTGCTAGTGGCTTTTATTCATTAAAAAAATATATTGATGCTAGGTTAGTCTATTTTATCATTCTATTGATTTTATCTATTTTGTCCTTTTTTACTTATGAACGAGCCAAACTCTGGGGAAATACAGATCGATTACAACTTTATTGGGCAAAAAATTCTCCAGATTCGCCCAGAGCACAAAATGCAATTGCAGCCGTTTTATTTGATAAAGGGAATTTATTTGAAGCGAATCAATATGTGCAAAAGGCGATGCAAAGATTGCCTGATAGTGCATTACTGAATATGCGTTTACTTTTACAGAAAGTATATGCAGGTGTAGCAACAATTGATGACTTTGAACAAACAGCAAACCGATTAAAAAAACAACCTTTTGATGCGCAAGCAATACAGGCCTTAAGAACGTTAGTTGAATTTACTGTCGATAATCCACAAACTTTGAAATATGCAAATTGGTCTCTTTCACTCATATCTGCATTAGAAAAAAATGCAAAATATAATCAATTCCCTTTATTTCAGCGATTAATGCCCTATTTAAAAGCAAAAATTTATATAGCACTAAGTAAACCTGAATTAGCTTTGAATCAATATTTAGAAGCTATATTACGCTATAATGATGTTGAAGCTGGAATGATGATGGTAGCTGAGTTAGGTTCTGCAAAATATTACGATGAAGCATTAATTTTGCTTGATAAAGTAGAGGAAATTTATCGTCGGCAAGATACTAAAACATTAAAACGTACTCAGCGCGAATATGATTTTGAAATTAAACGTTTAAGGGAAGTCTTGCAGCAAAAGTTGCAAAACAAAAAATGAGGGAATATCAGTTGAATATTAGTATAGTATTACCCGCGAAAAATGAAGCAGGGGCGATTGGAAAAACAGTTGAAAAGATCAGGCAATTAGATATTGCTTATGAAATCATTGTTGTCAATGATGGTTCAACTGATAGCACAAAAGAAGTCGCAGAAAAAGCAGGGGCAGTGGTGGTTACGCATCCTTATTCTAAAGGTAATGGTGCAGCAATTAAGACGGGTACAAGAGTAGCAACAGGGGATGTGATTGTTTTTATGGATGCTGATGGACAGCATGATCCTAATGATATTTCTCGATTAATTGAAAAAATTGAGCAAGGTTATGATTTAGTTGTTGGTGCAAGACAAAAAGGTTCGCAAGCAAGTGTTGGTCGTGGTATTGCAAATACACTTTATAATAATTTAGCGACTTATATGACAGAACATAAAGTAGAAGATCTCACTTCAGGCTTGCGTGCAGTACGTGCAGAGAAATTTAGAGAATTTCTCTATTTGTTACCCAACGGTTTTTCTTATCCAACGACCAGTACTATGGCATTTTTTAGAGCAGGGTATTCAGTCGCTTATATTCCAATCCATGCTGCTAAACGAATTGGAAAAAGCCATATTCATCCATTAAAAGATGGAATACGTTTTTTTCTTATCATTTTTAAAATAGCAACTCTATTTTCACCTTTAAAGATGTTTTTACCGATAGCTGTTGTATTATTTCTGATTGCAACAAGTTGGTATGGCTATACACTTTATGAATATCATCGTTTTACTAATATGAGTGCATTGCTTTACACGGGAAGTGTGATGATATTTTTGATGGGGCTAATTTCTGAGCAAGTGACTGCCCTCATGTATAAAGATAATAAGTAGGAATTACTGTGTTTAGTATATTAATACAGTTGTGGAAAATTTTGACACCGCTTGATAAAAGAAAACTATTGGTTGTTCTTATTCTTGTAGTTATTATGGCAGGTATTGAAGCAATTGGTGTTGTTTCAATTATGCCTTTTCTCGCCGTATTAGCGAATCCTACAGTTATAGAAAGCAATTTATTGCTTCAAAAAATTTCAAAAATTTTATTAGTGAGTGATACACGTCAATTTATTGTATACCTAGGTGTAATTTCACTTATCATTGTTATTTGTTCTACCGTTATTAAGATTATTACTCAATATGCATTATATAGATTTTCTAACCTACAGCGGCATTATTTTTCAACTCGACTTTTAGAAATTTACTTACAACAGCCTTATGAATTTTTTATTGAAAAAAATAGCTCAAACTTGATAAAAAATATATTGTCAGAAGTAGATGAACTTGTTCGGGGGATTATTCAACCTATATTGTTTTTGATTGCTTATAGTGTTGTTATCCTGTGTGTGATTGCTATTTTAGTTTGTTATGATCCTATAATGGCAATTTCTACTGCATTTATATTAATGTTTTTTTATATTATTATTTTTTTAAGTGTGAAAAAAGTTCTTGATCGGATAGGCCAAAGTTTTGTTGAGGCAAATGAAATACGCTATCAAGCTTGTTCGGAAGTATTGGGTGGTATTAAAGATATTATAATTAATCATGCAGAAAAACAATACATTGAGAAAGTGGATCATAGTTCAAGACTATATTCACTACACTTAGCAACGAAAGAAACTTTAGGTCAAGTCCCTCTACATATTGTGGAGACGATAGGGTATGGCTGTATTATTATTCTTGCTATCACATTAGTTGTCTCTGGTAAAGAAATCTCTCATATTTTACCTATATTAGGATTGTATGGAATAGCTGCTTATCGAATGTTACCCGCCGCACAAAATATATATAGAGCAGTTTCACAAATAAAATTTTCTCAAAACGTTTTTAATGTGATAAAAAATGAGTTTTTATTAGAGCGTGAAAAAATAGATTTTAAGCCAGACTATAAACTTAAATTTGAAAAAATAATCCAATTAGAAAATATATGTTTTTCTTACTCAAGTCGTTCTGATCATTTGGTTTTTGATGATTTTAATTTAAATATTCTAAAAAATCAAAGCATAGGAATTGTGGGTAAGAGTGGCAGTGGTAAAAGTACACTCATGGATATTATGTTGGGTTTATTGCACCCAAATAATGGAAAAATCCTAATTGATGGTGTTGAGTTAAATCAGAATAATATACAGGCTTGGTATCAAATTGTAGGATATGTACCGCAAAGCATTTATCTAGCGGACAAAAGTATTGCAGAAAACATCGCATTTGGTCTTGATGTCGAGCAAATCGATATGCAGGCAGTTAGATTTGCTGCACAACAGGCTCAGATTGATGAGTTTATTGTGAAGCAATTACCACAAGCGTATCAAACAAAAGTTGGTGAGCGTGGGGTAATGTTATCTGGTGGTCAAAGGCAACGTATTGGAATCGCTCGTGCATTATATAAGAATCCGCAAATTTTATTTATGGATGAAGCAACCAGTGCATTAGATATTGAAACTGAACATGCAGTAAATGAAGCAATTAAAAATTTAAGTGGAAAAAAAACCATAGTGATTATTGCGCATAGAGAAAGTGCTGTTGCGAACTGTGATCACATTATTACTTTATAAGTCAGGAATATATATGCTGAATATCGTAATCCCAATGGCTGGTGCGGGTAGTCGATTTGCCAAGGCTGGTTATATTGATCCAAAGCCGCTGATAAGAATACATGATGAACCAATGATTAAGTTAGTTATTGATAATCTAATGCCAAATCAACCCCATCGATTTATCTTTATATGTCAAGCAGAACATGTTAGAGAATATAATTTGATTGAGAAATTGAATCAATGGGCTCCAACCTCAGTAATTATAGAAATTGAGGGTCTTACTGAGGGAGCAGCGTGTACAGTGCTAGCTGCTAAAAAGTTTATTAATAATAAAGATCCATTAATGATTGCCAATAGTGATCAGTATGTAGATATTCGCATTGATGACTATCTGAATTATCAGAGATCAAATAATTTAGATGGTTTGATTATGACGATGACAGCTAATGATCCCAAATGGTCATTTGTTAGATTAAATGATAAAAATATGGCGACAGAAGTCGTCGAGAAAGAAGTGATTTCCAATGAGGCAACCGTAGGTATTTATAATTATACTCACGGATGTAACTTTGTAGCTGCCGCAGAAAACATGATTCATGGTAATGAGCGGGTGAATGATGAGTTCTATGTTGCTCCTGTTTATAATCGACTCATTCAACAAGGACAAAAAATAGGAATTTATAATATAGGTTCGGAAGCTCAAGGCATGTATGGCTTAGGTATTCCCCAAGATTTGGATCTTTTTTTGAGTTTACCTATTTCGAAAAGGGCAGCGGGGATGAATACATGATTATTTTAAGTCATCGTGGTTATTGGAGACAGATAAAAGAGAAAAACACCATTGCTGCATTTATGCACTCTTTCAATCTTGGGTTTGGTACAGAAACAGATATTCGGGATTTAAATGGAACACTGGTTATTTCACATGATATGCCTAATAATCATGCCATAAGTTTTAAAGATTTTTTAGATATTTATAGTGGATCTGATTTACCATTGGCGTTAAATGTCAAAGCAGATGGATTGGCAGAGACTCTTAAAATGTATATGGAAAATATACCGAATACCAACTGGTTTGTTTTTGATATGTCAATACCTGATATGCGAGCCTATATAAAACTAGGACTTCCAATATTTACTCGAATGAGTGAAGTTGAACAACATCCTATATGGTTTGATCAAGCCGTAGGTGTCTGGCTAGATTCTTTTTCAGAGGAGTGGTATAACTCGACTATAATCGAAAATTTTTTAATTCAAGGCAAAAAAGTTTGTATTGTATCTTCGGAACTGCATGGTCGTGATAAAACCTCTTTATGGAGCTTAATTCGCCCTTTATCTCATTACTCTCAATTGATGTTGTGTACTGACATACCTGAAGAAGCTAAAGCTTATTTTAGTCGAGCTAAAACGTGAAAATAAAAGCAATTATTTTTGATATGGATGGGGTGTTAATAGAGGCTAAGGATTGGCACTACAAAGCACTCAATCGTGCATTAGGATTATTTGGCTATCAAATTAACCGATATGATCATCTAACTACTTATGATGGATTGCCCACTATCAAAAAACTTGAAATGTTATCATTAGAATCTGGGCTCCCTAGGGAACTTCATAAGTTTATCAATGAAATGAAACAGATTTATACGATGGAAATTGTTTATGCCGAATGTAAACCTCAGTTTGTCCATGAATATGCCTTGTCAAAACTAAAAGCGAGAGGATTTAAACTTGCGGTTGCTTCAAACTCTATTAGACATACCGTTGAAGTAATGATGGAAAAATCCAAACTTGGAGGTTATCTTGATCAAATCGTATCAGCGAGCGATGTCATTAAACCAAAGCCTGACCCAGAAATTTATTTAACCTCTATTACAAAGTTGGGTTTAATGCCAAAGGAATGTTTAGTTATTGAAGATAATGAAAATGGCATTAAGTCTGCAAGGGCATCTGGAGCACATGTGTTGGTGGTAAAAGACGTACATGATGTTAATTTAAGTAATATAGAATCTCAAATCAAACAAATTGAGGCTTTGATGTGAATGTATTAATTTTAGCTGCTGGGTATATGCCGTTGCAAAGTCAGAATGAAAGTTACCCTTTAACATTGGTTGAGTTTGAGGGTATTCCCTTGATTCAAAAACTGATTGAACAATGTGCTTCTATTGACTCAGAGGTTAATTTTATTATTGCTTTACGTGACACAGATGTTCGAGATTATTATTTAGATAATATTGTATGTCTACTTTCTCCAGATGCTAAAATACTCAAGGTTTCTGATAATACTCGAGGAGCCGCATGTACAGCACTTCTTGCAATACCTTATATTGATAATAATGATGAATTACTTATTCTTAATGGAAATGAATTACTAGATATTGATTTTTCATTACCTTTACGAAATTTTCGTCAGCGTGGTTTAGACGCAGGGGTGGTTAGCTTTAATTCTGTACATCCACGTTATTCTTATGTGAAAATTGAAGATGAATTAGTTATTGAAGCAGCAGAAAAAAGACCCATTAGTAGACATGCGACGGCTGGTTTCTTCTGGTTTGAGAAAGGTGAAATATTTGTAAAAGCTGCAAAAAATATGATTCGAAAAGATGCTTCAGTCAATGGTTTATTTTATATTTGCCCAAGCCTCAATGAGTTAGTATTAGAGCAAAATAGAATTGGTATATTTAAAGTTGCTACTGAGCTTTATCACCCTATAAAAAATGAAAAACAACTGGAACAGTTAGAAGCATTTATAGAAAAGAAAAGATAGCTAATTATGGAAAATTGTCGTTAGGTTTATAGACTCTCTTATGAGAATTGCGCTTAAAAATTTTATAAAATTAGTTCGTGGTTTCTAAGGAAATATGATGATGAATCATGCAAGATATGAAGATATGATCAAGGGCTGGTTTGTTGGTGGGTTTACACCAACTGCTTTTAATACGAATGCTTGTGAAGTAGCTATAAAAAAGTATGTTATCGGTGATTATGAAGCTAAGCATTACCATAAAGTAGCGACTGAAATTACAATGATTTTGAGTGGTAAAGTAAGGATGGCAGGTCAAGAATGGCAGGAAGGTGATATCATTGTACTCCAGCCAGGCGAAGTAACAGACTTTGAAGCACTAACAGATGCTATAAATATTGTGGTGAAGATTCCAGGAGCTCTAGATGATAAGTATTTAATTGAGGAGTGATATGAAAGAATTGCAAAGCGATGGAGAGGTCATAGGCTCTGCACGTATTTCCGTAGTCATTCAAGGTCTAACTCATTATGTGAAGGATGACAAGAATTGCTTGTTTTATCAATGTATTGACTCTATAAAAAAATATTTACCATATGCTGAAATTATTGTGTCTACATGGGAAGGGCAAAATTGTGATGAATCGGTTGTGGATAAAGTTCTATATAATGATGAACCAGAAAGTATAATGGTTTTTGAGGGATTTGATAGTAGGCCTTGGAATTTCAATAAAATGGTTTTTTCTACTATGGAAGGATTGAAATATGCTAATCGTGAATATACTTTAAAAATTCGTGCTGATTTGAGTTTAAGTAATAATAATTTTTTTAAAGTGAAGAAAAAAAAGAATATCCCTGATCAATACTTAAAATATAAGTTTTTTGAAGAAGCAATAAATGTATCTAATTTATACACAAAAAATCCATTATCATATCAGCATTTTTTATTTCACTTAGGTGATGTTGTTCAATTTGGTTTAACAAGACAAATGAAAGATTTATGGGGGAGAAAGTTATTCTCTAGGGATTATTTATTTACACCATTGAGCATTAAGTCTTGTTTTAATTATTTTTGTGATAAAGGGGAGAGGTTGACTCCAGAACAAGCTTTAATGGTTGATTGGGTTAATTCAAAAGGATATGGTATATACCTGCCTTATACAACATATATTTCAAAGAGTTATTTTTTTCTTTCTGAAATTATACTTTCATTAAATTTTAATATTATTAATTGGGAGCAAACAGGTTTTATCTATCCTGAAAGATTTATTTCTGATCAAAAATTATTGGAAAAAAATATTTATAAATCTGATGAGATTAATTTATTGTATTATCGTTATTATAATGTGAAATATATAAACCTAAGGCTAATTAGGTTGTTCTGCATTTTTTATTTTACTAAATTTTTTAGATTAGGTTTTTTGGAGGATTTTGTTAGAACCTTTCTTATTTTTTTATCACCCAAGGTGTATTTAAGGTTGAGACGCTTTTATAGGTTAGTAAGGAATAAAAATGAGCATTAATAACCGTGTTGTTTTTTTGAGTTATTCATTTAATAGAAGTGATCGTAGAGGAGTTTATCAATTCGCTAGATCTTTAATTGAGGCAATTAAAGGAAATCATTACGATATTGGTTTATTTTCACAAATGTATAATAAAGATTTGATAAACGATAGTGTTTCTAATTACTTAAGAGATCCTAATAAATATTTTTTCGAACACAATAATAAGTTTAAAATAGTGTTGGGTTATTTTTTTAATAAAATCATGCAGATGGACTATCTTTTTTTAAATAATGCTGATAGTTTTTTTGAAAAAGAAAAAATGTTTAATTTTTTTTTAAATAAACAGTTGCTTTATTATTCAAATAATATAGATTTATTGTTTTTTAAAAGTTTATACTTGCAGGATATTAATTTACCTGGTTTTTTTAGTAAAGATATAATATTTACAGATTCTCCACTTGCATTTAAGTCTAATAGACATAAAATGATCCAAACGGTTCATGATACTATACCTCTTGATGAAAAAAGAAAATATTATCAGTATTTTTATAAAAGATTAGAAGCGTGTTGCTACGCAGATAAAATTCTTGCAGTATCAAATCATTCAAAAAATAAATTCTTAGAATATTTTCCACAAATGCATGATAGAGTGCAAGTTGTGTATCAACCATTGCCTGCAGATGAAAATAGCATTTATCTGAGTTCTTTACCTGAAATTCAACAACAAGTGCTAGATAAGTACAACTTGAAATCTGGTCAATATATGTACTATGTAGGGGCTGTTGAGAAGAGAAAAAATATCCATAATTTAGTCCGAGCATACGCTCAAGTAACACATTCGGATAAGTCTATTCCGTTGGTCATTTCTGGTAGCATTGATATAGAATATAAGAAAGAATTTTTATTAGAGAATTATTTAGTTAACCATAGAAACTTTTCTCATTCAAAATTTAATATTTTTAAAACAGACTTTGTATCTGATATTGAAAAGCTGTGCTTAATAAGAAATAGCCGAGCATTTTTATTTCCAAGTTTGAATGAGGGATTTGGTATACCTATTATCGAGGCTCAAACATTGGGCGTACCTGTCTTAACTTCTAATAATAGCTCTTTACCTGAAGTGACTGAAGGCTCTGCATTAATGTTGCAAAATCCATTAGATGTAGAAGAAATAGCAGAATGCATTAAAAGATTATGGACTGATAATGAGTTATGTGAGAATTTATCCGGTAAGGGGTTGATTAATATTAAAAGATTTAGTAAGGAAAATTTCAAGAAAGGAATTGGTGATTTTCTTGCAGATATCTAACGATCTGCAAGTAATTTTATATATATTTTAATATAAGCATCGATGGTTTGTTGTATATTGAAATTTTTATGAATATAGGTAGTTGCTGCATTAGATATTTTTTTTTGCAAATTTTGGTCAACCCTCAGTTTTTTTATCTTTTTTGTGAAATCTAAAATGTTATCCTTTTGACAAATAAAACCAGATACCCCATGGTCAATAAGTTCTGGTAGTGCCGAGCTATTAGCAACGACAACAGGTAAACCGCATGCCATAGCTTCTGCTACCACTAAACCAAATCCTTCCAGTCTTGAAGGAAAAAGTAATGCATCCATTGATCTGTAAACATTTGCTAAATCTTGAGAGCTTTTTTGATATGGTAATTGTTTCATATTTGATGGGAGTTTTTCGGCAGATTTGGCTGTATAAAACAGTTCATAATCATCACCAAGCTGTTCCATTATCCTAGGTAGTAAGTCAAAACCTTTGCGAATTGAGTTATTGCCTACAAACAATAGACTGAACTTTTGATTTTCTTTCTTTTCATTTCGGGGTACGGGATTAAAAATATCAAGATCTACGCCATTATAAATAACTTCTATATTGGAAATATCAAAAATCTCTTTTGCACAATTCGCTGTATATTGACTAACGGTGGTTATAATAGTCGCATGCTGAATAGATTTTTTTTCAATTGGAGTAATCCATAAAAAATGGTAGAGCTTTTGCAGTTTTGTTTTATAAGGTGAAAAATTTTTATCTTGAACACAATGGTGTAATGTAGCAACAATGGGAAGATTCTTGGGGTAGAATTTTGAGGGAAGCCAAGTATTGATGTGTATAATATTTGCCCATTCTGGTGCAGTAGGTGCTTTTACTAGCCATGGTAAATATTCTGCATAATGTGGCAACCAAGTAATTTCAGCCCGAATCCCATTTTTATTCAATGCTATTACGAGTTGTTCTGTGAATTTATCTGAGCCGCTATTGGTTCTGACTGCTGGAAACCAGATTGCAGGTGTTGTCATAAGTGCTTCCAAGAAGAGCAAAGATAAAATTCGTGATATCATTTTACTAATAAATGATTATATTTAATATATTTCAATGTGTTTAGAAAGGAAATACACATGATTGTTCCAGTCATTTTAGCTGGGGGGGCTGGTACACGTTTGTGGCCACTTTCACGTCAAGCTTACCCAAAGCAGTTTTTAAAACTTGTAGATGAAAGTCATACAATGCTGCAATTAACTTTGAAGCGCTTAGAAAATTTACCAAAACCAATCGCACCACCGATTATTGTATGTAATGAAGAGCACAGATTTATTGTTGCTGAGCAGCTCCGACAGTTAAATATTAAAAACGCTTCAATTATTTTAGAGCCTTACGCAAAAAATACTGCCCCAGCAATAGCTCTAGCCGCTTTACTGGGACTCGAACTCTATCCAGAGCATGACACTATCTTACTTGTCTTAGCTGCAGATCATTTTATTGCTGATATTGAATGCTTCGAAGAGTGTGTTAAAAATGCCTATCATTATGCAAAGCAAAACGATTTAGCTATTTTTGGGGTAGTTCCTACAGAAGCAAATACTGGTTACGGCTATATACAATTGGGAGATGAAATTAAGAAAAACGAGGCTTATAAACTTAAACAGTTTGTTGAAAAACCAGATCGGTCAACTGCAGAAAAGTACTTATCCACGAATCAATATCTGTGGAATAGTGGTATGTTCATGTTTAGATCTATTGTAATTCTTGAAGAGCTTAAAAAATATCAAGATGAAATTTATCAAAGTTGTGTACTGGCATGGCAAAGTAAAAAACAAGACATGGACTTTATCCGTGTTAATGCTGATATATTTCAACAATGTGCAGATGAATCAATAGATTATGCGGTTATGGAACATACCCAAAATGGTGTAATTATAAGTTTGAAAGCTGGCTGGAATGATTTAGGTACATGGTCATCTTTATGGCAGTCTAATCAAAAGGATGAGCAAGAGAATGTGATTTTTGGTGATGTGCTAGTTGAGCAGAGCTATCATAATTATATCCATTCTTCTTCACGTTTAATTTCCGTATTAGGTGTTGAGAATCTTATTATTGTAGAAACAAAAGATGCAATATTAATTTCCCATCAAGATAAATCTCAAGAAATTAAGAATATAGTGCAGAGGTTGAAAAACACCCAAAGGGTGGAGTTGTTACAACATAAAGAAGTTGTTCGTCCATGGGGCAAATATGATTGTATTGATATAGGTGAGCGCTATCAAGTTAAAAGAATTACTGTTCAACCTAAAGAAAAATTGTCTTTACAACTACATCACCATCGCGCAGAACATTGGATTGTTGTGAAAGGTACAGCGAAAGTTATTAAAGGTGAGGAACAATATTTTATTTCAGAGAATGAATCAACCTTTATCCCATTGGGGACAGTACATAGTTTAGAAAATCCAGGCTCTATTCCATTGGAATTGATTGAAGTACAGTCTGGTTCTTATCTAGGTGAGGATGATATTATTCGCTTCAAGGATGAGTATGGTCGAACCTAATTGTCTAATAAATACGAGAGTTTAATTCTCATGTTGTTCCATGAGAATTTCTCTGCATAATCTTGGCATGTATCTCGGTCTATTAAGGTATTTTTCTGCAGAAATTGTGTAACAACATTACTGAGTTCTTGATAATTATTACTCTCAACTAAAAAACCACTCTTTTGTTGTTCTACAGCATCTATTACACCACCTGTAGCAAAGCCAATTGTAGGAATTCCATGTGTTGCAGCCTCTATCGCAACCATACCAAAGCCTTCTGGATCATTTGTTATGTGTTTAACAGGAAAAATATGAATAGAGGATAAATAAAATAGGCTAGAAAGCTCTTGATCTGTAACTTTTCCTGCAAAACATAGATGTTGGTCTATGTTATGAGTTTGAGCTATTTTAATGAGTTGATTTCGGGTTTGCATATTCTTATTCAGAGCATGATTGGCTGAATCACCGACAATGAGCAAGATTACGTTTGGATTGTTTTTCACAATTTGAGGTAAAGAAAGTTTTATGAATTCACTTAAACCTTTGCGTTCTGTTAGGCGTCCGACAGAAAGGAGAATTTTTTTGTTATTAAGATTTAATTTCTCTTTCATTTCTTGCATAACTGTATGATTTTGAATTTTTGCTGGAAATGTTACACCAGGGTGAATTATAGATATTTTCATAGATGGAATATTTTTTTTTATGCATAAATCACGAGTAGGTGAACTATTTGTAATAATATGATTTGCAGCCCGTATGAATGGTGTCCAAACTAAATGATAAATACGACTATCATTTTTTATATCTAAACCATGTATATAAACTAAACTTTTTTTTCTAAAAAACTTTGCCCAAAAAACTGTGATTGGAGCTGTTAAACCACTGCCTGCAAATAAAATATCTGGGCGTTGGGTTAAGCATATCCAGAATGTTTTGATAAAAGCCAATATAAGAAAAAGAGGAAGTGGATCTAATGTGACTCCATAAAATGTGGATTTTGATGGCGCGATTGTTCTTGCTTTGGTATGGCTAATAAGCAGAACATCATGATCCTTAGATAGTTCATCTGCTATATGCCAATTTAAGCGTTCCATTCCTCCAATTAATGGAGGAAGATTGCGGGTCACGATCAATATTTTTTTCTTAGACATGATTTTAAGAGATTATAAGCTCTTCTAAAGTGTATATGATTTGAAGTTCTTTCGTTAAATTTTTTATTCAATAAAATTATCTTATAAGTCATCATGTGACAAAATAGGTCATTCATTTGATCTTTTAATTTAACTTATATATTTGAAATTGTTTATTTTATTTATTTGGCATGATTTTTGAAATTAAGCTCCCATAATTACATTTTTGGGGAGCAAAGTCATGATTGGTGCGAAAGGATTTACACTCATTGAATTGATGATTGTTGTTGCTATTATTGGTATTTTAGCGAGTATCGCTATTCCTGCATATCAAAACTACACCACGCGGGCGCAAGTTGCTGAGGCACTTAATATGGCAAGCTCAATTAAGGCTGAATTATTGGCAAAATATGGTGAAAGCGGGAGCTGCCCGATTTCACCAGCAGATTTGGGGTTGAATGCATCAGGAACACTGAATACTAAATATGTTCAAAGCGTTGGGATTAATACAACATATACCGGAGCTTTATGTGCTTTTGAATTTACATTTAATTCTACGAATATGAATGCTGGAGTGGCAGGAAAAACGCTTGTTTTTGCAATGATGAACTATGCGGGTAATGGTTCAGCACGTTGGGAGTGTGCATCATCACAAATTTCCCAAAAGTTTTTGCCTTCTATATGTAGAGGTATTTAAATCATAATCGGAGATTCGATTGGTGAGATGGGAGAATATATTTAAGATCGTAAAGAACAAAGTTCTCCTTACCCAAAGCCTGAATTTCTTCATAAGTCATATTTTTGAATTGTTGATGCCCAATAGCCAGTACAATCGCATCGTAATTAGCTGGTTGAAGGGTTTGAACAGGTTCCAAGCCATATTCTTTAATGACTTCTAATGGATCAACCCAAGGATCATAGACATCAAGGTTCAAATCATACTCTTTGAGTGATTGAATCAGATCAATGATTTTGGTGTTGCGAATATCTGGGCAGTTTTCTTTAAATGACAGTCCCATCACCAGAATATTTGCCCCGACAACTTGGATCTTTTGTTTAACCATTTCTTTGATGAGTTGCGTCGCAACATACTCACCCATACGGTCATTTAATCGGCGCGCCGCTAAGATAATCTCTGGATGTAAACCAATAGATTGGGCCTTATGGGTAAGATAATACGGGTCTACACTGATACAATGCCCACCAACGAGTCCTGGACGAAAAGGTAAAAAGTTCCATTTGGTCGCTGCGGCTTTTAATACCTCTTCAGTATCGATGCCGAGTTTATTAAAAATGAGGGCAAGTTCATTGATGAGGGCGATATTGACATCACGTTGTGTGTTTTCGATTACTTTTGCTGCTTCGGCCACTTTGATTGACGCAGCTTTATGTGTGCCTGCGGTAATAATAGTTAAATAAATTTGGTCAATTAAATCGGCAATTTCTGGTGTTGAACCTGATGTAACTTTTTTAATGGTCGTAACACTTTTGGTTTTATCTCCTGGATTGATACGCTCAGGACTATAACCTACAAAAAAATCTTGATTAAACTTGAGTTGTGAATATTTTTCTAATATTGGAACACAAACCTCTTCGGTCGCACCAGGGTAGACGGTGGATTCATAAATCACAATATCGCCAGCTTTTAAATGTCTTGCAATTGTGGTTGACGCTTGAATTAAGGGATTTAAATCGGGTTGTTTAAAATGATCGATTGGCGTCGGTACTGTGACGATAAAAACATCACATTCCGTGAGTTTTTTTGGATCAGAGCTCATATGAAGATTAGATAAATCACCAAGTTCTGTGCGGCTGATCTCTAAAGTAGAGTCTTGTTGATTTTCGAGTTCACTAATTCTCTTTGGGTTAGTATCATAGCCAATAACCTTAAACTTTTTACTCAAGGCCAAGGCCAGTGGTAGACCGACATAACCCAAGCCAATCACTGCAATGGTTAATTGCTTAGTTGTGATCTTGTTGTTAATTATAGCGTAAAGATGTGACATGTTTTTGTTTTTAGACTCGGTTTTCATATCGATAAAGTATTGATAATATAAGTGTATTCTAATGTGTATGGTTGTATAAAAAAACTCAATCTTATAAATAATTTGCTTAATTAGAAATATAGTCAGTGTGGTCCTAGATTAGTTTAGAAGTGTAGTTTATCTGACTTGTTTAAGCTGTATAAAGTACTTTGCTGTATTATAGAGATAAGTGCTTTTCTAAGATACCTTATGCAATTTTTATGCTTTTTTCTTGCCAGCGTTCTGATCAGCTTTGCTTGGCTCTCCCCATTTCATACTTATCCTTGGGTTACTTTTTCTGGTGAGTTTGCCAGTTTTTCAGCTGGACTAGTTTTACTTGCAGTTTTTCTCAATAAAAAAATGATTATTCCCAGAGTTCAACTCTGGATCGCACCGATTATTGCTGTTCCATTGTTGCAGTGGGGCTTTGGTCTGGTCAATGACTTTAGCACGGCACTATTAAGCTCACTCTATGTATTCGCTTTTTGGCTGATGATCGTGCTTGGCTATAACCTTTCGGTGCAGGCGGATCAGCGTGAACTGCTGATGCAAGAGACCGCTAAGCTGCTATTTGGTATTGCGATTGTCTGTAGTGTCATGGCAATTGTGCAATGGTGCGGGTTTGGCGGTGTGATTAATGGGGTGATGCAATTAAAAGGTGATCGCCCTTATGCAAACTTTGGTCAACCAAATCACTTGGCAACTTTTTTGATCATGGGCTTAATGGGGGCGTTATATCTATATGAGAAAAGAGTTGTAGCTGCGTATTGGTTAGTGCCCTCTAGTCTATTGATCCTATTTACTATTGCTTTAACCCAGTCTAGAACTTCATGGGTGGTGTGTTTATTTATTCTATTTTATTGGATGTATAAACAATACAAGCAGCAACCACGTTTCAACTTTGGTCAGCTTTGGATTTGGTGTATCGGTTTTTTTGTGATTGCGGCTTGGGGCTTACCACTACTCACAAATGTCATTGAAACGTTCTCAAACTCTGAAGTCATCCAAACAACCAGTTTGGCTGACCGGGCGAGCTCAGGCTATTTACGCTTTGATATCTGGACGCAGATGCTTTTGGCGCTAAAAGAGCAGCCATGGTTTGGTTATGGCTGGAATCAAACCAGTATTGCTCAGATTAGTATTTTTAATTTACATCCTTCGCATGAGTGGGTGATCAGTGCGCACAATGTTTTGTTGGATATCTTGGTTTGGAATGGTTTACCACTTGGATTATTGATTATTGGCTATATGGCAGTCTGGTTTTTCTGGTTAGAGCGAAATGCCAAAGACACCACTTCAGTGGTTGCAATTATGATGGTTGCTGCAATTCTGATCCATACCATGCTGGAGTTTCCGCAACGTTATGCGTATTTCCTACTGCCTATGGGCTTTTTATTGGGTTTAGTTCAAGCACAAACACCTCAGCTAAAAGCAGTAACTTTAAATACAAATGTCATTCGCGTTATCTGGCTGATTGGTATTGTACTGCTGTTATTGATCTGGCGTGATTACAAGCTATTTCAGGAAAACAGCCGTTTAATTTTTAAAAAGCAGCAACCGACAGTAGAGATATTGGGAAGTTCTAAGATTCTGCTGCTGACGCAATTTCAGCAACGACTTGATTGGATCAATCTACAACCTCAAACTCAAATGTCTAATACGGATTTGGAGTGGATGGATGCTTTCGTCAAAAATAAAGCAACTCCTTATAATCTGAAAAAGTATGCACAGGTACTGGTTTATAATCACAAGTTTGAAGAAGCAGAACAGCAGCTTTTTATTTTACAGCAGCTGTATGGACAAACACTCAGCTTGCCAGAAGTGATTGAAATGAATAAGCAAGCGAGATAAAAATAAAGCCCTGATTAGGGCTTTATTTTTTGATTTAACCCAATCAATAGTTTGGGTTGAAGAGAAGAATTAGATTTGGCTTTGAATATAGTTTTCGATACCCACATTCTCAACCAGATCAAGTTGGGTATCGAGCCAATCCCAATACTCTTCTTCTTTCTCTAAAATTTCTTGGACCAAATCACGGGTCACATAATCCTGTTCTGCTTCAGCAAGTTCAACAGTTTGTTTAATTGCTTCAATATTTTCTTTGACCTTACGGATATCGCAGTTCAGAACTTCTTCAGTATGTTGACCAATATAGAGCTTGCCTAGATGTTGTAAATTCGGTAAGCCTTCTAAAAATAAAATACGCTCAATCACTTTATCAGCATGTTTCATTTGACGAATAGATTCTTTATATTCGGCTGAACCGAGTTGCTCAATTCCCCAGTCATTAAACATACGAGAATGTAAGAAATATTGGTTGATCGCAGTTAAATGATGGTACAGCACCTGATTCAGCTGATTGATAACTTCGCGATTGCCTTTCATTGCGCTTACTCCAAAAACACCACACGATGCCCTAGTTGCTAAGGCAATTTATCTTATCTTAATCAAGAAAGAAGCATCTGGCGAGTAATTTATAGAACGGCAAATGAAAATCACAATCAAAAACATCCTGATATGATTATGATTTTTATAAAAAAACCGCTTAAATGAGGAACTTTTTAAGTTCTACAGGAAGCGGTGGAGTCGTAAAACACGAATTGAATTGGAGGAAGAGTTTTGAAGATAAATCAGGCAGCTATAGAAATACGTGCAGCGATTTCAGCAAGTTCATCGCTGATAATAGCACGGGCTTCTGGAGCGCAACGACCACAACATGTTCCTAGATCGAGTAGGTCACGGATTTCACGATAGCTCTCAGCGCCATTTGCAACGGCGTCTTTGATATCCTGATCTGTAATTCCACGACATAAACAAACATACATGGGAGTGAGCCACAAATATAAATGCGATAATTGATATTATTGATAATTATTATCGTTTGTCAATGAATTTCATTCTAACAATGAGTATATTCTTATTGGGAATTTGAATAAAAAAATACCGCCTGATCGGCGATATTTTTGATGATTTATAACTTTTTGATAAATATAAATTTAAAAAAGTGCTTATGGAATGATCACAATCCCATCCATTTCCACCAAAGCACCTTTTGGTAAGCTAGCAACACCAAGCGCTGCACGAGCAGGGTATGGTTGCGCAAAGTATTCGCCCATAATTTGGTTCACCAATTGGAAGTGTGACAAGTCAGTTAAAAAGATATTGAGTTTGGCAATATCAGCTAAACTGCCACCAGCCGCAGTACAAACGGCTTTAAGATTATCAAATACACGGCGGATTTGGGCTTCAATGCCTTCTACAAGTTCCATACTGTACGGATCTAAACCAATCTGACCAGAAAGGTAGAGTGTATTGCCAACAAGAATTGCTTGAGAATATGTTCCGATAGCAGCAGGGGCGTGTTCAGTATGAATAACTTGGCGTGACATTTAGCTCTCCTAGGTTGTTTTTTCTATCTTAAACCATGCGACTTTAACACAAAAATTCAGGCACGAAAGTCTTGAGTACTGTGTAGTCGCAGTTGCATGGATATCTTATTAGAACTTTTATGTCGATGAAATGCTTTAAAGATTCATTTCACAGCTGCACTTGTATTTAATTGGTGGTTGCCAATTTTGCGACTTCAGGCTGTACGATGGGCATATTTAGGCGTTCAATACGAGGGAAGCCAAAGTTCATGCGTAAATCCCGGATAATTTGGGCGATTTGATTTCGGTTGCTGACCACGATGTTGACATAGGTTTTTTGGTCTTGTGAATGAACCATCTCTACCCCCGTTTTGGCTTTACGGCATTGATAGATTAAATCAGAGATCTGCTCATCATTCATTGCCATGTGAATACATAGATAAGCACTGAAACGGACATCATCAATTTCTTCGGATTGCCAATGCAATGGCATGATATTTTCTGGGTGAAGGTGCTGTTCATGTAATAAATTACGACATCGTGAGCGATGCACGATCAAACCGCGTCTGGAGAGGTGTCCTTGGATTGGATCGCCCAAGACTGGGTTGCAGCAATGCGCATATTTTACATCAACACCCTCTGTACCTAAAATCAGACGATCAGATGCTTCATGATGCTGTGAATGATAATCCTGAGCAAATAAATGATTTGCAACCAGTTGTGGTAAGAGATCACCCACAGCAATCTGTTCGAACAGGGTATCTTTACTACTTAAATGACGCCACTCCAGCACATTCGTCCAATCAGTTGGCGATAGATCATCAATTGAACGCTGGAATAGTTTTAATGCACGGTTTAACGCTTGCTGACCAACTAAGCGCTGTTCATCAATATCCTGCTCTCTAAGCATATTTTGCAGTGCGCGACGTGCTTTCTGCGTGTTAATGAAGCTGAGCCAGTCTGGATTTGGAGTTGCTAAAACATCGGTAATGATCTCAACCACTTGTCCACTGTGTAATGGTGTCGATAGAGGGCGAATTTCACCATCGACTTTGGCACCAACCGCGTGGTTACCTAAAAATAGGCTAGCTGAATAGGCAAAATCAACTACGGTTGCGCCTTGTGGTAATTCATGTAGTTGCCCATGTGGGGTATAGACCCAAATTTTTTCTTGGTGAAGATAATCAAGCAAATCACTAAAGGTGGTTTTGGCACAGCCGCTATCAATTAGAGTATTCAAGTTCTGCATGGATGCCTGAATCGCTGAGCGACAGGCTTGCGGTGCATTTTCACCCAGTACCACACCAAAACGCGCTGCTTTACGCATCAGTTCAGTTTGGATGGTCAATGAAAGTGTGGTCTTTTCACCTTTCAACTGGATCATGAGTGATTGGTTGCCACCAGGTAAAGGACGGCGAATATGATCGCTATATTGTAGAACTTGGAAATTGTCTTTCAGTGCATCAACTAGACGGTCACAGTCTGCGATACTTTGTAAAATAATTTCAAAGGCATGGCTGTGGCTGAGTTCATTTAAGTCGATTTCATTTTTAATAAAATGGCGCAGTAACTCGATATTATTGTTTTTCTTTTTGATTCGGCCTTTGAGGTCATAGGCTTTTAGCAGTTCAGAAAGTTTTTGCTCCCAAACCGCTTGATATTCGCAACGCTTCGGCTTGGTCTCAAGCAGTGCAGTTTGCACATCATTAAACATGTCTAAATCAAGATTCTGATAACACAGGTGTTCAAGGTTATCCGCCATCTCATTCATACCGACCAGACGAGCCATGGGTACAAAAATATCCAGTGTTTCTTGTGCAATACGAGCACGCTTATCTGGACGCAATGCGCCTAAGGTGGTCATGTTGTGATAGCGATCGGCTAATTTAATAATAATGACACGAGGGTCTTGTAGCGTTGCTTGCAAGATTTTTCGGAAGGATGCGGCTTTGTTATATTCTTTATCACTGGAATGGCTAAGTTTGGTGACACCATCGACCAATTCGGCGACCACTGAGCCATATTTTTGTCCAATTTCGTCTTTGGTAAATTCAGTGTCTTCAATCACGTCATGTAGTAAGGCCGCCATCAGTGTATCAGCATCAAGACGCATATGCGCCAAAATGCAACTTACTGCAATCGGGTGCAACACATAAGGCTCACCACTTTTACGGGTGATACCACTATGGGCTAAATCAGCAAAATCGCAGGCCGCAAGTACTCGTTGAACGTCACTATCATTAAGATAGGCCTCAATAATTGCTCTGAGCTGCTGCTTGGCTTGGCTGACCTCTTCGCCTGGCATATAACACCTTTTATAACCTAAATTCAGAAATGCTATGTCTGCTGATACTTCAACGATATAAAGATATATTACGTTGATGGTTCACCGATTCAATGCGAATTGAATGTCGGAAACCAGATTTGATCCCATTGAAAACTTACACTGATCGCAAGTGTTCGCAAACATTACGCTTATCTTCTAATGAAAAGCAAATTGAGAAACTTGTCAATTTGTTCATTATAAAAACTCGTAATTTTTTTCAATGACGGATATTGCTTTTATCAATATGCATTGAATTTTGCAAGAAAGAAAAAAGCCCAGAGTCTTCACAATGGGCTTTACGCATAACAAATTCGATTTAGAAAGTAAAACCTTCTAAGTTTAGTGAATTTGTAGACAGTACCATATCAAGGTTTGATGTTTGGTAGTCTTGATCGCGTTGTTTTAAAATTTCTTTAGTCACATGACCAATTGCAATTTCACGCAGCGCAACGACTGTTGGTTTATCATTGTCCCATTCTACAGTGGGCTCCATGCCTTGACGTGCTAATTGACGTGCACGTTTACTCGCCACCAGTACCAACTCGAAGCGGTTATCTACATGGTCTAAACAATCTTCAACGGTTACACGTGCCATAAGTTGTCTCGTTTGAACATTACATTTGAAAAGACTGAGTAGTATAAAAGGCTTTTAGTCCAGACTCAAGTTATTCACGATCAAGGGTAAGCAAGTTTTCGATTAATTGTTGATGACGCACACTTTGTTGCAAAGTAACCAATCGATTTGCAGCGATAATTGCTTCTAAGTCATGTACCGCTTTATTGAAATCATCATTAATAATGACATAGTCAAAACTGGCAAAATGACGCATATCCTCAACGGCACAACTTAAACGATGTTCAATGACATCAACTGAATCTGTACCACGATTTGAAAGACGTTGCCTTAAATCATATTGTGTTGGAGGGAGAATAAAGATTTGTTTTGATTCAGGAAAAAGTCGACGAACCTGTTCAGCACCTTGCCAGTCAATTTCGAGTAGAACATCATGACCTTGTAGTAGTTGTTCTTTGACCTTGGCTTGAGAGGTACCATAATAATTTCCGAATACTTCTGCATATTCGATGAAACCGCCTTCATTAACTTGTGCTAAAAAGTTTTCTTTATTGGTAAAATGGTAGTGAACACCATCAAGTTCACCAGGGCGTTGACCGCGTGTAGTATGTGAGACAGAAACGTGTAAGTTGCTGACTCGATCGAGTAGGGCTTTGACCAAAGATGTTTTGCCTGTTCCTGAGGCTGCAGAAACGACAAACAATAGACCCGACATGATATTTTTCCTGAATATGATAAAATATCTTGGCTATTGTAGTGTAGCGTGCCATTAAACGAAATAGTTTGGTGTAAAAATTCAGATCATGAGAGAGGATGTTATGGAAATCGTGTTGGCCAATCCACGAGGCTTTTGTGCTGGAGTTGACCGTGCTATAGCAATCGTCAATCGAGCACTGGAATGTTTTAACCCACCTATTTATGTACGCCATGAAGTGGTGCACAACAAATTTGTGGTCGATGATTTACGTCAGCGTGGTGCTGTATTCGTCGATGAATTAGATCAAGTTCCTGATGATTCCATTGTGATTTTTAGTGCACATGGCGTATCGAAAGCAGTACAGCAAGAAGCCGATCGCCGTGGTTTAAAAGTATTTGATGCGACCTGCCCATTAGTGACTAAAGTTCATATTGAAGTGACCAAATATGCACGCGAAGGGACTGAAGCTATCCTGATTGGACATGAAGGTCACCCAGAAGTGGAAGGTACGATGGGGCAATATGATAAATCTAGAGGTGGTGAGATTTATCTGGTTGAAGATGAACAGGATGTTGATGCTTTAATGGTAAGACATCCTGAAAAAGTCGCTTTTGTCACGCAAACCACGCTTTCAATTGATGACACGGCTAAAGTGATTGATGCGCTTCGAACTAAATTTCCAAAAATTCAAGGCCCGCGTAAAGATGATATTTGCTATGCCACCCAAAACCGTCAGGATGCAGTGCGTGACCTAGCTGAACAATGTGATGTGGTTCTTGTGGTCGGTTCACCAAACTCGTCAAACTCGAATCGTTTACGTGAGTTGGCTGAGCGTATGGGTAAGTCTGCTTATTTGGTCGATAATGCGGATCAACTTGAAAAAGATTGGTTTAAAGCAGAGAGCAAAATTGGTGTCACCGCAGGTGCATCGGCACCAGAAATTTTAATTAAACAAGTGATTCAGCGCTTACAAGATTGGGGTGCGACGCCACCAAAAGAACTACAAGGACGTGAGGAAAACATTACCTTTAGTCTACCAAAAGAGTTGCGTATCCAAGTGATACAAGCCTAATTTTATTAGAAAAATGTGAAATGGAAACGGATGGATGACACTCCATCCGTTTTTTTTTGGTGCTTATCTGCTTTGTATTGGTTCTGTAAAAATAAAATTTAATATAGAGTAGTGAATTTTAATAATTAGGTGCAGGGGCGATGGGGAAAAGTCAGGGGTTCACCTTAATTGAATTGATGCTAACAATTGCTGTACTGGGGGTGATTGCGACCATGGCTGCGCCATCAATGTCGAACCTGATGGAAAAAAGACGTTATGAACGAAATGCTAGGGAGTTGCTAACTGCATTATCTCAAGCAAAAAGCCAAGCAATTTTAAATAGGACAAATATAGATGCTTATTTGGCTGCTTCTTCTGGAAGTACAAATAATGCAAGAACACTAAGCTGGGGTGTCGCAAACAGTAATACGACATTGACGATTTCTCCTGCCCCGACTTCAGTAAGTGTGATTACGATGCCACCATCTACGACAACTACAACAACCTCTGCCTTAAGGTTTGATAGCAATGGTTTAGTCGCAAATATTACAGGTGATACCACGATTACATTGTGCAATTCCAAATTATTGGTTCAAAAGCCAATCGTTATCACTCGACTAGGAGCATACATTATTAAGTCAGATACGACAGTGAGTGCTTGCTGATGATCAAATATAAAAAACAAGCGGGCATCGGATTGATGGAAGTTCTTGTTGCACTATTATTACTGGCAATAGGCGTTTTGGGGTACGTCGCCTTACAGTTAAGAGCATATGATGCTTCTGCTGAAGCGATGCAGAAGTCTCAGGCGATGGTGATTATGCGTGGTCTTGCTGAAAATATGCGTATTAATAAAAGCCAAATGGGGAGTTACCCTGCATTTGTTCGTGGTTACACAGGTTTTTCATCGGCAACAACAGCGCCTACAAGTTGTTTTAATTCTGGGTGTACAGCAAGTCAAGTTGCTCAATTTGATGCTTATCAAGCAGCACGAAATGCTAATCAATTAGGGATGCAGTTAACCATGGATAATTGTCCAGGGGTGACTTCATCGATGGCGATACGTCGCCAATGCTTATATGCATTTTGGGGGAAAATAGCTCCAACTGTCGAGGAAAATTCAGCTTCAGGAGTGACGACCAGTTCTGCAGATGTTTCAAGCTGCATGGGGAGTAATGGTATCTATGTTGCTGGAGCCTCTTGTCTCATGATGGAGGTTTATTAATGAAAAAAAATAATGTGAAGTCGCAGTCAGGTTTTACCTTAATTGAGTTAATGGTTGCACTGGTTCTAGGCTTAATTGTTGTCGCTGCTGCAGTACAACTATTTACTGGTGGAATTCTTTCAAGCCGCTTACAGCAAGCCAATGCTGAAATTCAGGACAGTGGAATTTTTGGTTTAGATTATATTGTCCGAGATATTCGATTTGCGAACCAAGACAACTTAGCTAATTTAAAACTGAATGATAAAACACCTTATGGTGGAATTATTTTAACGGGATCAACCGCAACAAGTTCAACCAATGTTAACTTTGTACCGAAAGTGAGTAGTTCGGCTTATATTGATTCTGCTTTATTAAGTCGTGGGCAGGATGATACTGTTTCAACCACATCAAACTATTGGAAAGGACTAACCCAAGTAACTTTAAAAGACTCAGCAGGTGCAGTTATTGCAAATCCTGTAAGTGATCAATTGACAATTCAATTTTTTGCACCAACGCAGATGACTAATTGTGAAGGTGCAACCGTTTTGTCTGGCGATTTAGTTGTTCAGCGTTATTTTGTACGTCCCGATAGTAATGGTTCCTCTACAGACTTTGCTTTAGCTTGTGATGCAAATACGCCATCAGCAACAGCTGCTGGTGTTATAGCAGCTACTACAGCGCGAACAACGGTGAATTCAACAACAAATACAATTTCTCCTTTACCAATTACTGGTTTAGGAGATGCGGGGCAAATTATTATTCCTCGTGTTGATCACTTCCATGTTTTACTTGGTGCGATGGTGACAACCGAAACGACAACTACCGTTACAAATAGAACAGTGACACCTGTAACCGCGACCACCACAAAAACAGTGTCGAATCAATTTGGTTACTACACGATTCCTCAGTACCGTACTGTAGCTGAAACTGCAGCGACAGATAATACAACAGGTGCTGGAAGCGCAACAGAAACGAATAGAAAAGTATCGGTGAGCTCACGAATTTTATCAACACAGATTTCAGTATTAGTACGTTCCGCGAATAATGCGCAAAATAAGGCCATTGATCCAACTCAGCCGCTCTTAATGTTGGATCAAACAGCTACACCTTCGGATACAACTACACGTTTTCAACGTCGGGTATATAGCACCACTGTTGCACTACGTAATGCAATGGGAGATTCACTATGAACCATCCAAAACGCACATATTTAAAACGTCAGCGTGGTGCGACCTTAATTGTAGTCATGATCATTTTACTAATCATTATTGTGGTTGGAATACTCGCTGTTCGAGTCGCTATCGTTTCATTGGGAGTCGCAACAAATAGTCAGGTTGGACAATTAAATTTTCAATCCTCTGATGCACCGCTTGCATGGTTTAATAATTTTGATCCAACTACGGTAACAAGCGTTGGTAATGTAATTGGGGCTGCATTAAAAGAGAATGAGAGTAATCCCGGTGGAGAATATATTTTTTGTTATAAACCAACATCAACAACAAGTCGTTTTGCACAAACAAAGAATGCAAGCTTAATTCGTAAAGGTACAACAGATAATGCCAGTGTTGATGATGGTGGTGTGGCTGGTTTTTGTAGTTTGACGTCTGACTTTGGTAGTAATAGGCCTGCTGTGGTGACTCAAGTTGCTGTTAGTGTTCCAACTAATGCTAATAATGATGCTCCTGGTTCGAACTTACCCCGAGGAATTAATGTTTCAGAAGGTACTCAATTACCAAAGAGTATGACATCAGCACAGCGGATACGGGTAACTACAACAGCGATGTTACCTGCCTATGCTGTGGATATCTCATCTGTTCAAACAGACTGCCTAAGCTCAACCAATGCCAAAGTTAGTGATGATCTGACAGCGACATTAGCCACAGGAAGCGAATATACGCTTGCAAAATGCCTTGCAGACAAAGGAGTGCCATTTAGTACTCAAGTTCAAGAATTTAACTATGTGAATCAGTTAACTGAAGTCTCAGCTCCAGGAAGTTAAGGGGAATACCATGAATAAAAGATTAAAAGACTTTCAACATAACAAGCTATGGTATGCCATTTGTACGAGTTCTTTAGCAATGACTTGGCTGATGACTACATCCATAGTACAGGCGAGTGATTTACAGATTTATGCAGTACCTAAAGCAGGTAAAAAAACTATTATTATGATGCTGGATACTTCGGGCTCTATGGGACCTGACAATGGTACAGGTAATAGCTATAGAGATTACGGTATAACGTCAGGTAATTGTAATGATAATAATGCGCCAGTTGAATTTCCGGTGTCTGGAAGCTTAACTAGTAATAGAAATTATTTTACTACGCAGGGGAGTGGGTCAACGGCATATTCTCGTAATTTCTGCTATTTAAGTGCTCGAGATGCACCTTCTTTAGCAAAAAGGACTCCCGAAAATGGTGGGTGTGAACCTTTTCCATTGAATGCAACAGGCAGTTCAATTACAGGTTATCGCTGTTATGACCGTTTGACGCGGTTGAAAGATGGAATGTTTGCGTTATTAGGAAGCAGTGATTCGGATGTGAATATTGGGAATACATCAGGCGCACCAATTAGGTTGTCGACAACCAGTATTGGATTAGGAAACTTTTCTGCGGATGCTGACAATAAGACTGGTCAAATTTTAGTTGCCGCTAAACCACTCGGTGATATAAATAGTACGCAACGTAATTTATTAAAAGAGAAAATTGCTGGCCTTTCAGCGGGAGCAAGTACACCATCGGCTCATGCAATGGCTGAGTCCGCAGCATATTTGCTTGGAACAACTACATATTCTGAGCAGTCATATAATATTCAAAAAGATATGTATCAGAAAAGAGTACGTAGAACAAATGGTAATATAGAGTATAGGCAGTGCGAAACTTCTTCAAGTTCTGTTGATCTTAATAACTTGTGGCAAAACTGTAGAAATAACGGTTGGTCAAGTTGGAGTAATAGTAATCCTGGAATAGGTATATTAAATCCGTATTCTTCTGATTACGACTCTTATTATTATTATTATTATTATTCATTGCCATCTGTATATGTTGTTTCAAATGATGATAGTGGTACTCCAAAATCTAAAGCAAATGATACAACAGCGAACTCAGATATTGTCGAGGATCGTACAAGTACTAATCTAGGCACAAGATATAAATCTCCATTACCTACAGTAGCTGATCGTGCTAGTTGTGATGGACAGGGAATTTATTTCCTGTCGGATGGTCAACCGAATGGTTCAAGCAATGACCGAGCATTACAAGTAATGCAAAAAGCTTTAGATAGTTCTGGAAGTACATTTAGCTGTTCCACTGACTTACCTAATACTAGTTCTGGTAGTGCTTGGAATTGTATTGGGGCCTTTGCTAAAGCTTTATTTAACCCTGCAACTAATCCAAAAGGTGTTTCAATAAAAACTGCTTTTGTGGGGTTTGGTAATGTTTTCCAGACGGAACAAATTGATAGTACAGCCACACAAGATGCTCAAAATGCATGTAAACTTAGCTCTAGAGCTTATAATGATCCGTTGACTAACCTGGCACCAACAGATAAGTGTTCTCCTGGAGGAGGACGGACAGTTACGGTTCCTGCTCCTACGTCCCCGACTACCTATAATGGTGGCTTTGGTAATGGTGGTTTTTTTCAGGCATCTAGTCCATCAGAAGTTACGAATAGTGTTGTTGCATTTATTAAAAGTTTAGGCGGGAGAACGTTAGAGCCTCTGACCACTGGCCAGATTTCGGTGCCTTATGATGCATTAAACCCAAACAACTTATCCGAATATGGTTTCTTACGTGCGATTGAACCTGATCCTGCGAATAACTCTTTAACATGGCGTGGTAATCTTAAAAAATATAGTGTTGCGATGTCAGGAACAGCAAATCTTGGAGCTTTTCAGGGAGATTCTGGGGGGTTAGTCTACTCTACTGATGGTACGTTTCGAACTACGACTAAGGATTATTGGAATGGCTCAACGTATACTGATGGTGGAAAGGTTTTCTTGGGTGGAACATTCTCAAAAGTTCCTTTACCTATGAATGGGCAAACAGAGCTTAGTGCTAATGGTGTGATTTCACGATATGCTTATACTGCTGCTTATAAAATTCGTAATCTTTTTACCGATGTTGCTAGTTCGGATGGGACAAGCTTAACACCGTTAACGGGCTCAACTGCAGGAACTGCATTATTGCAAATTCCTGCGAAGCCGAGTGATAACTCAGATCCTTATACTAATATTGATTTAACTGCGGCCTATGTTTTAAATAAATTTAATACCACAACTGGGCAAACTACACTTAAAGACTTCCCTATAGGTATTAAGCTCAAGTTATTAAATTATTTAGGCTATAGTACAGATATTACAGCTACAACATTGCCTCCTTCACTAACAACATCGGACGCCCCTTATTTGTCTATGGGAGGAAGTATTCACTCCTATCCGATGCAACTGACATATTCAGGAACTTTGGATACGAATGGTAATTTAACGAGTGCCCGAACTCAGTCCATATTATACGGTTCAATGGAGGGAGGTGTTCATATTGTTGATGCCTCGGATGGTAAAGAGCAAATGGTATTTGTGCCTACCGAGATTCTTAACCATAGTGTGAAATCTAAAGCGCTTGTAGTAGGGCAAAGTGATTCTTCTTTAGCCCCGGCATATGGTATAGATGGCTCTTGGGTAGCAGATCCTACTTATAAAATCACAACAGATACAACAGCTACTCCTGCGACTAGTAGTGTGACTGCTCGACAAATGAATATTTACGGTGGGATGCGAATGGGGGGGAATAGTTATTATGGTCTTAATGTATTGGAGCCGACTCAACCTAAATTATTATTTAGAATTGACAGTTCAACCTCTGGTTTCGATCGTTTAGGGCAAACTTGGTCTAAACCTGTATTGGCAAATATTCGCAAAGACGGTGTGCTTACCCGAGTCATAATTGTCGGTGGTGGCTATGATGAATGTTATGAGGATCCTGAATTTACCTTAGCGGCATCAGGAAATGATAGTACCTGTGCGACTAGAACGAAAGCAAAAGGTAATGCAGTTTATATGATTAATGCTAAAACTGGAGAACTGGTTTGGTCCGCTACCTACGGGTCTACAACTGCTGATGGTGATAAGCAATATATGAAACATAGCATTGTAAGTCGTATTAGTACCTTGGATCGCGATGCTGATGGGCTAGTTGATCATTTATATTTTGGTGATTTGGGAGGGCAGGTATTTCGTGCTGACTTTAATAATAATCAGAAATTGACTGGTTCAACGTATAGCGATTTTGGTGTTCGTGTAGTCCGTTTAGCAAATCTTGCAACCAATGATACAACTAATGATGTTGGGAATGACTACACTGGAGCGAAAGCCCCGCGTTTTTATGAACCACCAACGGTCACCATTCATGATCAAGGTACAAGTACTTTTATTGTGGTTGGTATTGCATCAGGGAATCGAAGTACCCCGCTAGATGTTTTCCCATTGACAGGTCGAGATGGAATGACACCAACAACAGCCTTGACCTCTCAACCAGTAAATAATGTATACGGCATATTGGATAAAGATTTTGCTAAGCGAGATTTGATTACTGCTAGTCCAACTTTGAGTACGCAAAATAAGACACGAGCTGATTTTAAGAAGAATCCCCAAGTTTTAGGTACAGGTGAGACAGTTGTTGGATTCTTTTTCCCGAGTTCAACCACAGGGGCTGCTGGATGGTATCGATCATTATCGAGTAAAAGTACATCGACAACGGGTATTAATAGTATGGAAAGAGCGGATGGTACTTTCCGTATTAGAGGGGGGCAGAAAGCATTCGAAGAGCCGTTAGCCATTACAAATAATTTGTTAGTACCAGTCTATGATCCACAAGGTACTGGTATTGAGCAACAAGACCCTTGTAAACCTCGTGTTGTTGGTGAAACAGATTGGCAAAGGTACTGTTTACCGTTTGGAGCATGTATTAAAACAGATGGAACTTTAAATACTGCACTAGAAATTAAGAGTGGCTTCCAGACAAAGACAAACGGCTGTCCTGCGGGGGTAACTGAATGTAATGATAATGTGATCGGTGGTGGTATTCGTGGCATTACATTTGTACCAAAACCTGATAGTAGTGCAGGAAGTTGCGGTAAACTCACGATGGCAGGTAATACGCAAGGAACAGGTGAATGGCAATGTACCAGTCGTTTAATACAAACGCGCTGGTATGAACGTTACCGCCAATAAGAGATATGCTATGCAAAATTACCAATCTCAAGCTAAGTTCAAACTAGGGTTTACCCTAGTTGAACTTATGTTAGTACTGATTATAGTTGCTATCCTTACTGCAATTGCACTGCCTAGTTATCAAAATTATGCCCGCCGTGCAAACGCTGCTGCGGCACAACAAGAAATGCAGAAATTAGCTGAGCAACTTGAACGGCATAAATCAAGGAATTTTAGCTATAAAGGCTTTAATGCCCAATATTTGTATAACTCAACGGGGACAACGCCGTTTGATGCAAGTACTCAAACTTTGACAGTACCATTAAATGCGACTGGCGCAGCTGTAAGATATACATTAACGATCGTTGATGGAATGACGACAAATCCACTTTTGTCTGCAGCATCTGCAACAGGACAAAGTTGGGCGATTAGAGCAACGAGTGCTGATGTGCAAAATTTTTCATTTTTAATGACCAGTTCTGGCTTACGTTGTCAAAATAAAACAAGTGCAAACATTACCTATGCTACATGTGGAACAGGTGGGGAAAATTGGTGATGAAAAATATTACAAACGGTTTTACGCTAATCGAATTAATGATTGTAGTGGCCATTATTGGCATTATTGCGGCTGTCGCCTATCCATCATATCTACAATATGGACAAAGAGCTAAGCGTGCTGATGTGCAAGCAGAAATGATTAATATCGCTCAGATAATGCAGGCAAGGAAGCTAGCGTATAATAGCTATCTTAATACAGACACATCAAAGAATACCATAACTGCTATTTATGGTTCATCTGTTAGTCCGAAGCAAGGAACTCCACTCTATGATCTTGATTTTAATACGCTTACAGCTTCAACATGGGTATTAACGGCAATACCTAAGACTGGTACACCACAAGCTGGCAATGGCGTTATTTGTCTAAACGATCAAGGTCAAAAAGACTGGAGTAAATCCTCATCCACTGCTGCTGCATGTATTGCTAGATTGTCAAATATTTCTACATGGGATGGCCGTTAACACCCCAACTGCCATAAAAAAAGCAAACCTCAGTGTTTGCTTTTTTTATGGCAGTTGATTTTGTGAACTATTTAATATTTTTAATAACAATAATTAATGAATGTGACCTATTTATCATTTATCTGTCCTTACCTACCTTTTATCTCTTAAAGGTGGATTTAAGTGCATTTTAGACGGAAATTGGTATTAAACATGAAAACAATCACGAAAATAACGTTCATCTTATTAATATAATGATTTGATTTTACTGATTTAAAATTAAAGACCTTTAAGGGTTTTATAAAAATAATTTGTAAAATCAATGCTTAATAAAAATTAATCAAAATGTTCGTTAAAACAAAAAGATTTGTGCATATGGAGGACTGTATGCAACAAGCACATAATGACTTACAGTCTCGCGCGATAGGGCCGAGTGTTGTCCAACCTCATTTGTTCAACTTCGAGCGTAGCTTTCCATCTTGCGCTCAGACAAAGCATAGCTTTGTTCATCTTCGCTCAGGATTTACGTTAGTTGAGCTCATTATCACGATCGCTGTTTTAGCCATCATTGTTTTAATGGCAGCTCCTTCATTTGCAACCATGTATAGCCGACAAAAGCTTGAGTCTTCAGCACGTGAACTGGTGATGAAAATTTCAGAAGCTCGTAGTCAAGCTGTTTTGTTACGACAAAGTACAGGAGTCTGTTTAGCCTCTTTATCCGACGATGATTGTGCTACAGCCATCGCCATTCCAAAAGCAGAAACACAAAGAATCTTTATTGCAGGTTTAGATCATGGTGTGACCAGTGCTAATAATTCCTCGACCACTCTTAGCTTTAGACGAAATGGCAGCCTTGCTGCGCAAAAGAATTTTATTTTAGAACGGAAAAACCTTTCTTACTGTATTCAGGTCGGGGTGATTGGCGATACCACAATCAAAGAGGGAGCTTGCACATGAAGATTCAAGAACAGAAAGGTGTCGGGCTGGTGGAGGTATTGGTTGCTCTGGTTTTATTGGCAATCAGTGTATTGGGTTTTGCTGCTTTGCAGTTAAGAGCAATTGATTCCAGTCTTGAGGCGAATAAGCAGGTCTTGGCAACCACCATCGCACGGGATCTTGCAGAACGTATGAGAGCGAATCCGCAAGCAACTCGTGCAGGAAAATATAAGGTTAAAGCAGTCGAAGTTCCTAAAACTGATGTTTCAGCTGTAGCAGATAAACCTGAAAAAATTGCCCTACAAGATTTACAAAATGCGGCACTAGAAGCAAAAAATAATGGGATGAACCTTGCCGTCGATCAGTGCCCGACTGGAAATAATCGACAATGTATTTATGTCGCGTGGGATCAGACTAATTTAGCAGGTGATCAAGGCATCGCAGCATGTATTAAAGATGGTGCTTATGTTTCTGGATCACATTGTCTATTCTTGGAGGCATATTGAAATGAAAATAGGCCTCTTAAATCTAAAACATAGTAAGGGTCAGGCAGGATTTACGCTGATTGAGCTGATGATTTCACTGACATTGGGTTTGTTGATTGTCGCTGCTGCGATTCAACTTTTCATTACAGGGATCACCAGTTATAAGCTACAAAAAGCGATGGCACATATCCAAGATAATGCGAGTTTGGGGTTGAACTTTATTGTTGATGATATTCGCAAAGCAAACTTAAGCTCTCCAGTTCCCGCGATTAATGACCAAACAGCTTATGCGGGTATTTTACTCAGCTCGAATAATGTGGGTGAAAAAATTGACCTGAATTGTACGGATTGTTTCTCGAATAATCAGATTGCTAGTTTTGGCAATGCCAATGTTACTGGACTAACCAATGACCAATTGCTGATTCGTTATCAAGCACCTCAAAGTGGGCTCGATTGCTCTGGTCAAGATGTTGTAAGTGGTACCTTTGTGGTACAGCGCTATTATGTGGGATCGACATCAACGGATTTACGCCAATCTTTGCGTTGCCAAGCTGCACAATACACACAAACGGTATTAGATACAAAAACGGCAACAGATCGCTTGAAATTAGCTTGGGGCTCAAGTCAGATAATTTTGCCAAACGTAGATCTTTTTCAGATCCGTTTGGGCTATATGGATGGCGACTTGAACAGTGCAAATAGTACGCTGGCCTATACCGATACTAAAAATTATATGGCATTGACTGCAACCAAAAAAAATATTGATGGCGTAACACAGGCCGTTCGGCCTTATGTGCATGCCATTCAAATTGGGGTGTTGGTCCGTTCTGACGATAAGACAGGTGATCAGTCTGTGATTAAACAAAGGAACCAAGAACCTTTCCAAGTATTGGGTACCAAGGTCAATTTGAAGCCAGCTTCTCAAGATAATTATTTAAGACAGGTCGTTGATCAAACCATCTCTTTAAGGAATGCAATGGGGTGGGTTTCCGAAGGTTGTGATAGTAGCAAAAACACAACCTGTACCAATGGAGGGGCTGGGACATGAAAAATGTTGAACGAGGATCGACATTAATCATTGTACTTATGATTGTACTGATGATTATGGTCATTGGAACATTGGCAATTCGCCAGAGTACAAGCTCCTTAAAACTGGTGAGTAATAACCAAATGCAAACTCTGTTGGCGCAAAATGCTGATGCTGCGTTAATGTCTTTTCAAGATCCAAATACTCAGCAAAATTTGGCTTCTGCAAATGGTATTGTCGGTTTTTTTAAAAATGAAGATAACTGGAATAAAGAACTGGTTTTTTGTTTCAAAGGCAATACCCCGTTTGATTTGTCCAATGCCAGTTGGTTGTACTGGCAAAATACGACGAAGCAGAAACAAGTCATGGCAACAGGTGGTGGAGCATGCCATGCCTCGGATGTTTCTGGTGGGCGTTCGCAGGTAGTGACTCAGGTACATATCAAGAGAGCAATGTCGGTGACTCAGCCATTCTCCGATTTAGCTCGTGGAACAGATGTGACCAATGCCAAAACAGAAAATAGTATGCGATTACGTGTATATGTCACATCGGTTATGAAAGGCCTCTTAGCAAATCCTGATACAGATTTATTTGATGCAGATACAGGGTGTTTAAATAAGAGTATTGAGCCACCTTCAGGGGTGAAAGGAATCGTTCAATGCCTTAAAGATAAGAACATCCTATATAGTACACAAGTAGCAGAATATCGCTTCTTATCTGACTTTGAACCTTAGGGCTCATAAGGGAGAAATGGACATGAACAATAATAAGATATCAAAACAAATAGATACTTTAAGACTCAAAAAGCTTAAAAAAACTCAAATCAGTGTGGTCTTGACCAGTATAGTTTCCTGCTGTTTTTTTATCTCAACGTCATCTCATGCCAGTGATATCGAGATTTATCGACAAGGTAGTGCCGGTGGAGACAGCACAATTATGCTGATGGTTGACTTGTCTCAGAGTATGGGGGCAGATGCTATTGCTGACTTGCAACGAGACTATCCACTTTGCCTAAGTGGTAATTTGCTTGAGGGCGTCAAGGGAGTGCTTGGTAATGTTGCAACTGTCAATATTAACCTCCTTAATCTGGTTAAAGTAAACACTGGTACGACACCTGATAGTGGTTATTGTGATATCCCGGCCTTATTAATTACTCAGATATTGGAAGGTGTGGATGGGATAACAAACCCAATCCTAGGCGCAGATTTATTGGGTTTAAAAGGATCTGTTCAATATATTAAAGATAGTTGTGAACCGATCAAGGATCCAACTTTGGGCATTATTCAGAGCTACCGTTGCTATAATCGTCTGCGCCGTATTAAACAAGCCGTTGTTGATGTGATCGATGGCAACCCTGCAAAAGGGATTGAACCTTTATCAGCAAATATTTCAGTTGGAGTATCTGTATTTCCTGCAACGAAAGCGGGAGGTGGGAAAAATGAGCTTGCAGGTATGATTGCCGTCGAAGCCAAAAAGCTTGATACCACACAACGAGAAAAAATTAAAACGACAATTGCGAATCTAAGCAGTGCTGACCCTGTTGGCAGTATTACAGGGAGTTTAAGAACGTTGGTTAATCAATTGCTTGCGGTGAATGTATTAGGAGCAGTTGATACGATTGGTGTGCTGCTTAGAAACCTTGGAGGTAACTTAAATAGCTTGTTGGGTTTAAGTACACCAACAGCAACGGCTTATGCCGAAACTGGTGCTTATTTACTCAGTACGACGACAAAAGGGACAGGATCGAAAGAGTTCGGTCGGGTGGTTAATTTTAGTATCCTTTCCACACGATTTTATAAATGTTCTGATTCTAATATTGATATTTATGGAAAATGCTTAGATTGGGGAACACCCGAAACAATTGTACTTGGTATTGGAAGTTACCCAAGTTGGTACAAGAATAAAGAATATGATTGGTCACCGGGAGGAGGCTTATTGGGTGATCTGCTGGCTGGGGTGTTAGGCGGAGAGAAAATCTTCTATAAGTATGATGATACTCTGAAAACAATTTCTCCCTATAGTGGTTTTGATCAATCCACGGCTGTAAGTAAGTCTTCAGTAGACTCGAATCTCTATAATGGTCCAAGTTTAAATACAGCGTCACAATGTGGCGGGCATGGCTTATATGTATTAACAGGTAGTATTCCAGACTTAAATCAGAATCTATTGGGTTGGTTAGCTGGTTCGCAACGAGAACCCTTAAGTAATATAAGTAACCCAGTACAAAAGCTAATGACACGCTCATTAAATAGTTCTAATACAGCAGTCTTCAATTGTGGCTCTGTACCAGCTGGGTGGGCAAATGGTTCAGCTTCAGCGACTTGGTCATGTATTGCAAATTACGCTGGAGCATTAAAAGATGAGAACTATCAAAATAAGAACAAGGCTGTCAGTATTAAAACCGCTGTGGGTGGGATTGGGCGTGATTTCGCTCATATTCCCAGTGCAAAAACAGTGAGTGATTTGGGAACAATTACTGCACCGAAGACAGTTCTATCTACGGTACTTAATCTAGTACAAGGACTTTTAGGTGTTGTAGATACATTATTACAACCCCTTGGTGCGGTTCTGAAGTTGTTAGGTTTAGACCTTAATTTGACACAAACACTTGATCAGCTAAAAAAAGCTTTAGGCAATATTGTACCGATGCCTTTACCCGCGGATGATACGGCCAATCTGGCTCGTTGGGGGGTGTATGGTGGTGGTGGATGGTATCAGTTATCAGATACCAAGAGTATTTCTGAAAGTATCATTGACTTTAGTCAGCATCTGGTAGAAACCAAGTCAGATGCCTTTTTGGGTTTGCAAACAATTCCTGCGGATCCCCTTACTCCATATCAACTTAGCAGCGAGGTTTATAACAGCATTTTTATTCCTTCGGATAAACAAAGTTGGAATGGAAATTTAAAAAAGTATTCAGTTTTGACGGAAAATGAAACAAGTGGTGGAAGCATCATTCGTTTGAAAGGTAGTGTTGATTTCAAAGATCAGTGGAATGGAGGGCATACAGAAAAGGCCGATGGTTCTGAATTGTTGATTGGAGGAGCACTTGACCAATTAAAAACTTTACGCCCGCAACAAGTCGATAGTTCAACACGTCAATTGTGGATTAATCGCGATTGTCAGAAAAATAGTGATAAAAAATATACATTTAATGAAAGTAAAACCCTAAAAAAAATCAATGTCGATTCACAATACTTGGCTGATTCTAGTGTGGCGCGCTGTAGTTTATCTGCAACAGAGAAAGACCCTTATGCTGGCTATCTAATGAATTTGTTAGGTTATAAAGTAGACCCACTGACTGCGACTGGAAATGAACTGGCTCAGAGCGAACCATTTTGGCAACTTGGAATGCCTTTGCATTCTACACCATTAAAAATTACCCAATTTGCTAAGTTCCAAACGAACGGCACTATAGATCGAGATGATTATATTGTGTTTGGATCGACGCAAGGTTTATTGCATATCGTTGATGCCAGTACAGGTAAAGAGAAGTTTGCTTTTGTTCCAAATGAAATGCTGGAGGACAGTGAGCAAAGAAAAGCCTTTACACGGGACTTAGGTTTGGGCTGGAAAAATATGCCTTATGGTATTGATGGTGCTTGGACAGCTTATACTGAATATGTATATGGTATGAAAGATGGAAAGGTTCAGGCCACCGTTGGTCAAATTGAAACTGGGACCAATAAACCTCAAGGGAAACAGGTTTTGTATGGCGGGTTAAGAATGGGTGGGCAGAGTTACTATGCCTTGAATTTACAAGATATTACAAGTCCAAGTTTAAAATTTCATATCGATCCTAAGAATCAAAAAATTATTAATGCATCTGGCGTTACCACCGTTACAGCCTTGCAATACATGGGACAAAGCTGGTCTAAGCCAACCCTTGCATATGTGAATTGGCAAGGACAGCGTAAGCAGGTCATGTTTGTTGGGGGGGGATATGATACAGGCTATGAGATTAAAGACTATAATCCAGCTACGGCAACGAAAGGTGCTGGTGTTTATATGTTTGATGCAAATAATGGCGATCTGCTCTGGTGGGGTGGAGCAAATGCGATTAATAAAAATGATGCAGTAAAAGAAAATAGTTTAAAAATTGACACGATGCAGTTTAGTGTTGTTAGTCGTATTAATGTTGCGGACCGTAATGGGGATGGTTTGGTGGATCATCTATATTTTGGAGATTTAGGCGGACAAGTCTGGCGCGTTGATTTAAATCCAGTAATGAACACATCAGGAAAGGATTTTGCGATACGTGCGACGCGGTTATTAAATTTACATAAAGCAGATGGGAGTAGCCCAAGATTTTATGATGCACCAAGTTTTAGTATTTATGGATACGAGAAACCACTGGCTGTGTTAAGTATTGCTTCAGGTAATCGTAGTTTGCCAGCAACAGATACCAGCTCAGGGGCAATTTATAATATTTTTGATCAAGATGTGACTCGAACAGATCTATATGCAAGTACATTTAGTGCACTAACGACGGATCTCGATTTAACAACGGCCGGACAATCATTGGGTAGCCTGCTCACCACTGAAGATGTAAAAGACAAGAGTGTTGAGCAAGTCAAGGCATTGATTCCAAATGGATGGGCGATATCTTTTGATCAAGGGAAAAAGGTCATGGATGAAATGGCTGTCATTAATAAGAACTTATATGCCAGCGTATATAATCCAGGAGAAACACCAACCTGCCCAGTTCAAGTTCGTGGTGAAACTCAAGTTCATCGCTATTGTTTGCCTTTTGGTGTGTGTGAGCAAAAACTCCAAACAGGTCAAGCGAATAACTTTTTAGCAGGGAAAGGGATTATTGCTTTAAATGTTGGTGCAGCCGGTACAGACTCAAATACGAAGTTACAGTCACGTGGTTTAATTCAAAGTGGTAGTAGCTCTTCGAATGTAACGCCAGTGAGTCAAATGCGCCGTCAACTTGTGCCATTAAAATGGTATGAAAATAATGAATAAACAGAAAATAGAACAATTTGATTATGAGAGGATGGGGCAGTATAACGCTCATCCTTTAACTAAGGATTACCTACTTTATCATGCTAGAAAAAACGGTAAAATTTCAGGTTTTACTCTAATTGAACTGATGATTACGGTTGCGATCGTGGCAATTATTGCAGCCATTGCAATCCCAAGTTATGACGCTTATATCCGTCGTGCAGATTTAGCGACAGCACAGCAAGAAATGCTCAAAGTTGCTGAGCTTTTGGAAAAACATCGGGCACGCAATTTTAGTTATGATAGTTTTGTGCTGAAAGGAACTGCGACGAATCAAGGTGCTTACTACACCGTACCTAGCGCAACCAACACCACCTTGCTTCTACCTTTGACAGCAACGAGTGCTAACCAAAAATTCACGTTAACATTAACGGTAAATACTCAGGCGTGGTCATTAAAAGCCGTGAGTCAAAGTCCGAGGAATTATTCCTTGTTATTAACCAGCACAGGTCTTAAGTGTAAGACCAAAACGGCTGCAAATATCACGACATCAAGCTGTGGCAATGAGGCTGAAGACTGGTAACTCAGCAGATTTTATAAATTAAATTCAGAGCTGTGGATAACCCAAAATTTAATCTTTCTTTCAAAGCAAATATAACGTAGAATATTGCCCTCTATGAAAGGGGTTTGAAGTGTTGCCGATGGTCGGCGCAGGGATAATCCGTAAAAATTATAAGGTTGTTCTCATGGTTGTTATTCGTTTAGCGCGCGGTGGTGCAAAAAAACGTCCATTCTATCAAATCATTGTAACTGATAGCCGCAATGCACGTGATGGTCGTTTCATCGAGCGTATTGGTTTCTTTAACCCAACTGCACAAGGTAAAGCTGAAAAAGTTCGTTTAGATGCTGACCGTTTTGCTCACTGGGTTGCTCAAGGTGCTCAACCTTCAGATCGCGTTGCTTCTTTAGCTGCTCAAGCTAAAAAAGCTGCAACTACTGCATAATTGTAGTAGGTAGCCCATGACATCGACACAGAATGTGCCAGAAGATCGTATTCAGATTGGACAGTTACGTTCAGCTTATGGATTGAATGGGTGGCTCTGGGTTTACTCTAATACAGAACCTATGAGCAATATGTTTGACTACCTTCCTTGGTACATTGAAACCAAGGCAGGTTGGCAAACTATTGATGTAAAACGTTGGAAACCACATGGCAAAGGCTTGGTTGTTGCATTAAAGGACGTAAATGATCGTACTGGTGCAGAAAATCTGGTTGGCGCGAATATCTGGATTGCCAAATCTCAGCTTCCAAAAGCAGATGTAGACGAGTATTACTGGTCTGATCTTAAAGGTCTAACGGTGTTAGGTCTTGATGATGAAGAACAAGAAGTCAATCTCGGTCAAATCTACGAACTGTTTGAAACAGGTGCCAATGATGTCATGGTCGTAAAAGCGACGCCTGATAGCATTGATGCTGAAGAGCGAATGATTCCTTGGCATAAAGATGTGGTACAACGCGTTGATCTTGAAGCTGGTCGTATTTACGTCAATTGGGGCGTAGACTACTAATCCTTTCGGGGAAGGTAGCGCAGCAGGAAAATAAAGGAGTCTGCGGTGTTTTTTGCAGTCATCACATTGTTTCCTGAAATGTTTGAAGCGATTACAGCGCACGGGATTAGCGGGCGTGCAGCAAAGCGTGACATCGTGCAAGTGACTTGCATTAACCCACGAGATTTTGCTGAGGGCAACTATAAACGAGTGGATGAACGTCCGTTCGGTGGTGGTCCAGGTATGGTGATGATGGCTGAGCCGTTGGCACAAGCAATTAACCATGCCAAACAACTTGCAACACAAGCAGGCTGTGTTCATGCGCCAGTGGTGTATATGTCACCGCAAGGCAAAACCTTAAATGAACAGGCAGTACAACAATTCGTTGATTATGATGGTTTGATTGTATTGTGTGGGCGTTATGAAGGGGTCGATGAGCGTTTAATCCAGCATTATGTTGATCAAGAATGGTCAATTGGGGATTACGTCTTATCGGGTGGTGAACTTCCTGCGATGGTATTGCTCGATAGTATTATTCGTCGATTGCCAAATGTCATGTCTGACGAGCAATCTGCGATACAAGATTCTTTTGTGGATGGTTTACTGGATTGTCCACAATATACCAAGCCTGACTGTTTCGAAGGGTTGGATGTGCCTGAGGTACTTAAATCAGGACATCATGCCAATATTGAGAAATGGCGTTTTTTGCAGCGTTATCAACGTACTTTAGATCGTCGACCAGAATTGGTAGAAAAAGTAGAGTTGAGCAAACAGCAAATTAAATGGCTAAAAGATTCGCAAGGTTAAACTGGTATCAGTTTGTCTTTGTACCCAACGAGAAGCTTTGCTTCGAGTTTTACTTAAACTTGGTTTAAGTTAAAAATAGGCTCTTTAAAGCAATTTTGCTCTAAAGGGAAAGTTAAACGGGAGATATGCGCTTTAGCCTCTATTCCCAGCGGTGTCAGAGACCTCTTCTCTCCCGCACATATTGGAGATTCCACATGAGTGGTAAACATCCTTTAGTTCAAGCTGTTGAAAATGCACAGTTAAAATCAGACATCCCTGCTTTTGCACCGGGCGATACAGTTATCGTTCAAGTTAAAGTAAAAGAGGGTGACCGTGAGCGTCTTCAAGCATTTGAAGGTGTTGTAATCGCGAAGAAAAACCGTGGTTTAAACTCTGCTTTCACAGTTCGTAAAATCTCTAGCGGTGTTGGTGTTGAGCGTGTTTTCCAAACTCACTCTCCAATCGTTGCTAAAATCGAAGTGAAACGTCGTGGTGACGTTCGTCGTGCTAAACTTTACTACCTACGCGAGTTGTCTGGTAAAGCTGCACGTATTCGTGAAAAGTTACCAGCTCGTAAACAAGGTTAATTTTAACTTTGTTGTAAAGCAAGAAAATGCGCCTTTGGCGCATTTTTTTATGTCTGTTTGTGGCTAAAAGCCAATCCTTTTTTAAATCCTAGACCGAGTTTTGCTAAAATAGGTCTTTATGCTTTGATTTTTCTTTTATGAAAAAAAGTTCTTATCGTCATTTGAGCGGTGTTTTCCTATTAAATAAACCTTTAGGTTTAAGTTCTAATTCTGCATTACAAAAAGTGCGCCGTCTGTTCAATGCACAAAAAGCAGGGCATACAGGTGCGCTCGATCCATTGGCGACAGGTTTATTGCCGATCTGTTTAGGCGAAGCGACCAAGTTTTCACATTACTTACTGGACTCAACCAAACGTTATCAAACTACGGTCAAATTAGGGCAAACCACAGCGACAGGTGATGTTGAAGGCGAAATCCTTCAGCAGAGAGAAGTGCCGGCATTGAGCGAAGAACGAATTGAACAAATACTTGAGCAATTCCGTGGTGATATTCAGCAAGTGCCACCGATGTATTCGGCCTTGAAACGTGATGGTCGTCCACTCTATGAGTTGGCACGTAAAGGGATCGAAATTGAGCGTGAGGCACGCCCAGTCACCATTTATAACTTAAGCTTGCTTGGCTTTACTGAAGATAGTTTGACATTGGATGTGACTTGTTCAAAAGGCACTTATATCCGTGTATTAGGTGAAGATATCGGCGAGGCTTTGGGCTGTGGTGGCCATTTAACTAAATTGCATCGTACCCAGACAGGCCATTTTGAGATTAATCCAAGTTATACCATTGAATATCTCGAAAGCCTTACCCAAGAACAACGCGATGCCTTATTACTGCCAGTCTATGCACCTGTTGAGCATTTTCCTCGTGTGCAATTGCCTGAAGGCCGTGGAAAGTATTTTGGTAACGGTCAGGAAAGCAATATTGATCATGAAGCTGCAGCTGAAGTGTTGGTGTTCGATGGAGAGCGCTGTTTAGGCTTGGCTGAAATCACTGATAAAAAACGTCTAGTACCAAAACGCTTGTTAAATTTATAAGAGTATCGTCAATGGAATGGGAACTGATTCTAACCTTAGTGTTCTTTGCTTTTTGTGCAGGAACCATTGATGCTGCCGTAGGTGGTGGCGGTTTGATTCAGATTCCTGCATTGATGGGAGCTTTACCGCAAACTGCACCTGCAACCTTATTTGGTACCAATAAGTTGGCCTCCATTTGTGGAACAGGTTCTGCGGCTTTTTCATTTGTACGCCGTGTCAAATTGCAATGGTCATTACTCGGTGTGATTGCACTATTTGCCTTTATCAGCTCATTCATTGGGGCGGCCTGTGTATCTTTGGTGCCAACCCATATCCTAAGGCCGATTGTTTTGGTCATGCTGATCGTGATTGCGATTTATACCTTTATGAAAAAGCAATTCGGGCAAGTGCACATCGATCAAAAAATCACGCCAAAGTTACTGGTGCTGGCTGCGATGGGTAGTCTAGCGATTGGTTTCTATGACGGTATTTTTGGTCCAGGGACTGGCAGTTTCTTTATTTTCTTTTTTATTCGTTTCTTGCAAGTTGACTTTCTACATGCTTCGGCATTATCAAAGATCGGCAACTTCATGACCAATCTGGCAGCACTCAGCTTCTTTATTCCGACAGGTCATGTGCTTTTTGCCTTGGGAATGATGATGGCGGTTGCCAATATTGCAGGCTCGTTATTGGGTGTCCGTTTGGCTCTAAAATACGGTAGTGGCTTTATCCGTATTTTATTCTTGATACTGGTGAGTATTTTGATCTGTCGTTTGGGTTATCAAATTATTACAGGATAGCGGCTTAGATCTAACTAAGCTTTTCCACCGCGTAAGGTAACACCAATCGAAGCCACCATAATGCAAGCCAAAGCCACCCACTGAATTAAGCTAATTCGCTCATGCAGCAGTACTAGACCTGCTAAGGCTGCCAATGCAGGCGCAAGGCTGGAAAGCGTCCCATAACTGAGCTTAGTTAGCCGTTTGAGTGCCATTAAATCCAGAGCATAAGGAATCGCAGTTGCCATTAGGGCAATCACCAGTGCTTTGCCCCAATATTGAGTATCTAGGAGCACTGGCGCGTTATTCCATAGACCAAAAGGCAGTAAGGTCAGAGCGGATAGACCAATAGCAATCGTTAGCGCATGCATGCCAATATTTTGCTGTACCACGCGATGCCCATAATAAATATATAAGGCCCAAAAGAATCCTGCACCCAGCGCACAGGCTGCACCGATATAGGAAAAGTGCTGGGCATGAGCATCGTTCCACGGCACCATTAAAGCAATGCCTAAAATCGCAAATGCTACCCAAATATAATCACTGCGCTGTTTAATCGAGAGTAAGGCCAAACCCAATGGACCGATAAACTCTAAGCCCACCGCAATCCCTTGGGGTAACTTACCCAAAGAGGTATAGAACAGAATATTCATACAACACAAGGCTGCGCTATAACAGAGTAAATCTCGCCATTTTAGCTCCTTCAATTTGGAAATGATTTTCCATGAACGGAACATGATCGCCACCAGAATGGTCGCAAAACACAGTCTTAAAATTGTCACTGTCAGTGGATCAAGCGTGGCGATTAATTGCTTGGCAAAGGATGCGCTGATCTGATAAGACAGCATGGACAATACCATGTACAGCACGGCAACTAATTGGAGATTTTTCATCTAAGATCTCCAAGATAAGCGAGAGCGTTTTTCTGATGTTGAGGCAAGATCATTTATTTGGCCTCTTTTTGCTGTCGAGCCTGTTGCGTGGTAAAGGTACAGCCAATCGAGGCAATAATAATGGTGCCCAATGCTAACCATTGATTCCAAAGTAACATTTCACCTAAGAATATAAAGCCTGAGAGGGCGGCAACCGCAGGTTCTAAGCTCATCAAGGTACCAAAACTCAGCGGGGTTAAACTACGCAAGGCAATCATTTCTAGGGTAAAGGGCAGGGCGCTGGCTAATATCGCAAGACCAATAAAATAGTATAAGTTTGGCAGTTCAAATACCCGATCGATGGCGCCTGAAAATAGCGCGAAAGGTAGTAAGCAGAGCATACCAATACTCATGCCTAAGCAAACGGTGTGATTACCAGAGATGCCTGACGGTTTTTGCCCCGCAATAATATACAGTGCCCAACACGCACCTGCACTAATGGCAAAGAATACGCCAAGCATGTCGAGACCTTGCTGTGCCTGTTGCAAAGGAAAGAGCAACATTAAGCCCAGAATGGCACAGCCAACCCAGATGAAGTCATATTTCTGCCGAGCATGATACAGCGCCACACTTAAGGGGCCGATAAATTCAAAGGCAACAGCTAAACCAAGAGGTAAGCGTTCAAGCGATAAATAGAACAGGGCATTCATCCCTGCAAGGGCGACGCCATAAGTCAGAATCGCTTTCCAGCGAACCACTTTGAAATTAATGGTCCAGATTTTAAAAATCACCGCCAATATGATCGCACCAAAAAACAGGCGCATGGCGGAGACGGTCAATACAGGAAAGCTTTGAAACAGGACTTTGGCCAAAGAACCACTGCCTTGTACACACAACATGGCAATCATCAACAGCAATAAAGCATGTAGTGGTGTTTTCAGCATTGGGGTCGACATTTTATTATTTAACAGTTGGTATAATATTCACATAATAAGTCAAACGCCCATAAAAAAGCCACAGCATCAACTGTGGCTTTTCGACATTATTCTAAATATTGCTTAGAACAATACCCGAACGCGGATGGTGCCTTCAACGTGGTTCAAAGTATCAAGCGCTTCTTGAGATGCAGATGCGTCAACATCCATCACCAAGTAACCGATATCACCTTTTGTCATTAACGACTGACCAGAGATGTTGATGCCTTGTTCAGCGAACAATGTATTGATTTTCGATAACACACCCGGAACGTTTTTGTGGATGTGCAGCAAACGGTGCTGACCATCAGAAAGTGGTAATGCGATTTCTGGGAAGTTCACCGCAGAAAGGGTCATACCTTTGTCTGAATAAGCAACGAATTTTTCAGCCACTTCTAAACCGATGTTTGCTTGCGCTTCCATGGTCGAACCACCCACGTGTGGGGTTAAGATCACGTTATCTAAACCGCGAAGTGGAGATAGGAACTCTTCACCATTAGCTTTTGGTTCTTTCGGGAATACGTCAACCGCTGCACCAGCAATGTGACCTGATTTAATTGCATCTGCTAAATCTTCGATCACCACACATGTACCGCGTGCTGCGTTCAAGAAGATTGAGCCTTTTTTCATTTTCGCGAATTGTTCTTTTTTGAAGAAGTTACGCGTTGACGGAACATCTGGAACGTGTAGCGTTACCACATCCGCAGTTTCCAAAAGTTCATCTAAAGAGCCAACTTGACGTGCATTACCTAATGGTAATTTAGTCACAGCATCAAAATAGATGACTTTCATACCTAAGCTTTCTGCCAAAACAGAAAGTTGTGAACCGATCGAGCCGTAACCGACGATACCTAAAGTCTTACCACGAGTTTCAAATGAACCCACCGCAGCTTTATTCCAACCGCCCGCATGTGTATCTTTCGATTTTTCAGGTACACGACGAAGCAACAGAATTGTTTCAGCAAGAACTAATTCTGCAACCGAACGTGTATTTGAATACGGTGCGTTGAATACAGGGATACCACGAGACATCGCCGCTTTTAAATCGACTTGGTTTGTACCAATACAAAAGCAACCGACTGCGATCAGTTTGTTCGCAGCTTCAAAGATTTCTTCAGTTAATTGCGTACGGGAACGAATACCAATGAAGTGAGCATCTTTAACTGCTTCTTTCAAAGCATCGCCTTCAAGCGCAGTTTTGTGATAATCGATGTTGGTATAACCCGCTGCATTTAAAGTATCGATGGCATTTTGATGCACACCTTCTAACAGAAGGAAACGGATTTTGTCTTTAGGTAGTGATAGATGTTGGCTCATTACGGCTCCGCTACAAAGGCCAAAATTTAGTTGCAGTACTATAGCATAGAGCTTTGAGATATAAATATTTGGTTTAAAATTAGCACAGCAGAATTATTGATAATTTTTCAGTTGAAGCTGAATTTTATTGGTTATACACATTTTGTTATTACAGTATCTTTATCCTAAGCTTTATCCCGTGCCTGCTTCTATGTAAAATGCAGAGATCTGATAGTCAAATCTGAAAACATCAGGTTTGCGCTGTTCTGCCGAGTTTCTATATGTTGAATACTGCATTTTAAGATATTGAAAAATATTGTGTTGTTATTCAAATGCTCTATCTTTACTTCTTGCTAGGCCTGTAAACGATGAATGCTTCAGTCGCTTTAACACCTGAGTTATTGACCCAATTAACGGTAATTGTGGGTGAAAACCGAATTAAAACCGATGCCGACAGTTTGGAAAATTGGGGACGTGATCATACCAAACATTTTGATCCGAACCCATCAGTCATCGTTTTCCCTTCAAGCACTGAACAAGTTCAGGCCATTGTTAAACTTGCCAATCAATTTAATGTCGCGATTACCCCATCGGGCGGTCGTACCGGCCTTTCTGCGGGCGCGGTCGCAACCAATGGCGAGATCGTGATTAGCTTTGACAAGATGAACCAGATTCTTGAGTTCTACCCAGCGGATCGTATGGTACGCGTACAAGCAGGTGTGGTGACTGAGCAATTACAGAATTATGCCGAAGAACAAGGCATGTACTATCCAGTCGATTTTGCTTCAGCGGGTTCAAGCCAGATTGGCGGTAACATCGGGACCAATGCCGGCGGCATTAAAGTCATCAAGTACGGCATGACCCGTAACTGGGTACTTGGCTTGACGGTAGTGACAGGTAAGGGTGATGTGCTGCGTTTAAACAAAGGCATGATTAAGAATGCGACAGGTTATTCGCTGCAACACTTGTTTATTGGTGGTGAAGGGACATTGGGTCTAGCGACTGAAGCTGAAATCAAGCTTGAGCGTCAGCCACAGAATTTACAGGTATTGGTTCTCGGTGTGCCTGATTTTGATGCCGTGATGCCGGTACTCCATGCTTTCCAAAATGCAATTGATCTGACTGCTTTTGAATTCTTTGGTGAATTGGCAATGCAGAAAGTATTGAATCGCGGTCATGTACAGCGTCCATTTGAAACGCAATGCCCGTTCTATGTCTTATTGGAATTTGAAGCACCATATGAACCAATCATGGACAAGGCAATGCAGATTTTTGAGCATTGTATGGAACAAGGTTGGGTGATTGATGGTGTGATGAGCCAAAGTCTTGAACAGGCTGAAAGCTTATGGCGTTTGCGTGAAGATATTTCAGAATCGATTGCGCCGTTTATTCCATACAAAAACGACATCTCTGTATTAATTACCCATGTACCTGCATTTATTGCGGAAATTGATGCGATTGTTGCGGATAATTATCCTGACTTTGAAATTTGCTGGTTTGGTCATATTGGTGACGGTAACTTGCACCTCAATATTTTAAAACCTGAAAATCTGACCAAAGATGAGTTCTTTGCCAAGTGTCAGGTGGTGAATAAATACGTGTTTGATACCGTGAAAAAATATGATGGTTCGATCTCTGCCGAGCACGGTGTGGGTATGACTAAGAAGCCATATTTAGAGTATTCGCGTTCGCCTGAAGAAATTGAATATATGAAAGCATTGAAGTTGGCGTTTGACCCGAATGGGATTATGAACCCGGGCAAATTATTTGATCTTTAATACTTGATTAGATAAAAGAAGTTTTGCTAAAAGCGTATCGAAAGATGCGCTTTTTTGTTATTAGGAAAGAATAAATGATAGAAAAACAAATGATTTGTCAGGGATATATTTGCTTACATCGTAAAGACATTGCTGCTGACTACGTTGATTTTAATAACAAGAATAATGATTTATATATCAGTATGATCTTATTTATGAAAATAGAAGATTCAACTCATATGATACGCTTATATTTGAAAGATGAAGAAAAGAAAATTCTGAATGAGTTTTTGGTCTGTGAAATCCTATTTGGGCAAATCCTAGATGAAATTATTTTGATGAAAAATTATTCAGTATTGGATTTTCAAGGTAAAAGTGTAGGGACAGCGTATATAACAACAATTAAAGAATAAACGGCAATAAAAAATTATTTCTTGTACGCTTTCCAACCTGTCAAAATATGATAAATCAGCGGTAAAAGACAAAGTGCAAAGAAGCTGCAAATCGCAATAGCCCAGACAGATATATTCTGTGGATTGCCCAAAAAGAAATAAGCAAAAACCGAATAAGACAGCATCCCAAACATCGCCATTGTGCCGAGTGGAAGGGTAATTCTAAAAATTAAGACGTTAGCAAAGGCTTTGTAAGGCTCCATATTCCGATTCAAAGCATAGGCAATAATCATGACCAAGATATAACCCATAATAAACAGCATAAACAGGGTAGCGGCAAACAGTAAACCCGTGCGCCAACTCTTTTCTTGTGCGGAATGATCACCCGCCTCATAAACGACCTGAATATGGTCTCCGACTACAGGCACATCACCTGAACGGACTGAATTATCCAAGACCAATGTTCTGTTTTGATCATCTTTGAATTGCATCTGAGCCGTATGCATTAAAGTTTGGGTTTTATATTTACGCCCGTTGGAATCCGTACGTTCGGTATCGACCCATTCAGAGGTATAGCTCACAATGGTTGCATCGTAGCTCGGTTTGGTTGCTAAACCAAATACAGCTTGCGACACCCAAAAAGTAAAAGGAAAAAATAAAGAACTGATGCTAAGTACCACCACAAATAAATAAGCAAATTCAAACTTACTGCTGTCACGATTCTTAGCTAAACGTTTTAGCCAAAACTTTGTCAGCACAAAAGACCAGACACATAAGATCGCAACCACCACCAAGAAAATCTGTCCAGCATAAGTCAGTTGCATGCATGATCCTATTTGTTATATTGAATAGAGATTGATTTTATCAAACGATAATTTTTTTAAAATCAAATTAATGAGTACGGTAAAAAATAGTATTGTTTCTCACAAGTATAAATTTTTAAATAATGAAGTCATCGCAATGAATATCCATCACGAAATCGAAAAACTATTTCAACAACGCCAAGATATCCCATTATTTTATATTGAAAGTGGTAGCCGTTTATGGGGCATGGCCAGTCCTGATAGTGACTATGATGTACGCGGTTTTCATCTACCGAGTAAAGACCAATATTTTGATTATAAAAAGCATCGTGACTTGATCGAGATTATGGATGGGGACTTTGACTTTGTCTCTTATGACCTGAATAAAATGTTTGGGCTGTTGGCAAAAAGCAACCCTACTGTTTTAGAGTGGGTCAGAGCACATATTGTCTATTTTAATGCCTTTCCAGAATGGCAGCTCTTTCGTGATGGCTTGCTTGAGCGAATCGACTATAGCGCGTTGTATCACCACTATTTATCATTAGCGAATGGTGGCATGAAAGTGATGCAAACCGCAGATAACTTTACTTATAAAAAAGTGTTTTATTCGATTCGTGGCTTGATGTCGGCTGAATTGGCGACCCAAGAACAGATGCCTGAATTATTGATTACCGATCTGTTTGCGCAAGTGGATGCAAACGATCCATTACGGCATTGGGCGGAAGATTATCTGGAGATTAAAAAGCAGCAACAAGAAAAAGCACAGCTACCCCAAGCGGAACAAGCTGCGATTCTTCAACTGTTGCAAAGCAAGATAGAGCAACTGGCAGCAAAGTCGATGCCGAAGGCGGATCGTCGTGCCAGTTTGGAAGCCTATTTAACAGATTATAGCCGTTATTTAAAACAGCATTACTATCAGTAGAACCATGCATTTATTCATCAGCTGGGTTCGACTTAAATATTTAATGATTTCATATTTTGTCGGACTCAGCTGTATGGTGTTATCTGTTAAATCCCACTGTTGAGAATACGGATTTTTACATCGGCAACATGGTCTTTGGTCGCTTCAAAATGTTGCTGCATATGGGCAGTTTGCATATGCGCTTCTAAATGAGCAGTACTCTGCCATTTCTCTAACATGACAATCGTATTCTCATCAGTGGCCTGCATCTCAATTGCAGGAAGATGATCAATCAATGGCTCATAGCCATGACAGCCGTCTTCTGCCAGTACCGTTGGAATAATTTTTTCAAAGGCATCTAAAACGGCTTGGCGATGTTCAGCGCCTGCATGTGTATAAATTTCAGCAATAATGGTTAGCATCTTATTTTCTCACTTAATGGCTTGCTGCAAAAAGCTGGTCTAAATGTGCTTTGTACGCTTCGATATAACTTGGCACATTTGGCGCCTTGATGACATCATTCACAATAAATGTTGGTAGTGAGTCCATACCCAAGAACTGATTGGCTTTATGGAAAGGTAGGTAAACGCCATCCACACCAACGCCTTGGAAGAACTGGTCTGGATCAGTAAAGGCTTCCATCGGTGCATTCCATGTCAAAGACAACATGTATTTTTTACCTTGGATTAAACCACCTGAACCATATTTTTTAGAGGCATCTGAACGGCTGCGGCCATCACTGGCATAAAGTGAGCCATGTCCGATGGTGAAGATGTCATCGATGTATTTTTTCATGGTCCAAGGTGCACCCATCCACCAACCTGGCATTTGGTAAATCACCACATCTGCCCATAGGTATTTGGCAATTTCGGCTTGAATGTCATAGTCACTATCGGTACGCGTAACTTGTACCTGATGACCTAAGGTGCTTAGATGTGCTTGAGAAAACTCGGTCAGTGTGTCGTTCAACTCACCATTCGAATGTTCAAATTGTTTGGCGCCATTAATAATTAAAATATTGCTCATGGGATTACTCAAAAATAAATCTCTAAAAACTGGAAAGTATTTTAGAAAATCTATTCATGAGTAAAAATGCATAAATGAGCAAAATACTATTGATCAAAAATCAATAATTAAACTATTCAGCTTTGGATTTTTTCGCTTTATACCAGCGACGAGCTCCCCATAAAATCGCAATCGCTACATACAGCGGCCACAGCATCACCAGCCAAATGAGGGTTTCTCTAAAGCCATATAATCCCACTTTAATGGCTTCCCAAATTCGGCTGAATAACGGATCACTGTCTAAGGTGGCAATACGGTTGATATTGAGATCATGGCTTTTACGCACTTGTGATTGTTGGAAGAATTCCAGTCGAATGGTGCTATAGGCCAAGCGGTCTTTGACTTCTAAATTGGTCAGTTGCTGTAGCTGATTGTTCACTGCATTTGATCCGCTGTTACTTTGATTGGCAGTATTCAGTTTTTCTTCGAGCAATTTTAATTCATAACGCTTGGCTTCATAACTCTGGGTATTAAAGTTCAGCATGAGTGGCAATAAATTATTTAAAAAGCTGGTCACCTGTGCATTAGGGATACGTACCGTGAGTTGCACGGTGGGGGTGATCTTTTCATAAATATCGACACTGCCATCAATACGGTCACGTTCAGATCGGTCACTGACTTGATAATTAATCTGCTTTTCTTCGATATAACCATTGTATTGCAATAACTGCTGTTCCAGTGCTGATGTGGTTTTTAATACATCTTTCACTTCAAATTGTAATTGTGCGCTTTTCACCAATTGGCGATTTTGTTCCAAAGCACTTTGTTGATTGCTGAGCAATTGCTCTGGATTTTGAACGGCATTTTCTTGAACAGCAGTACTATCCATTGCCGCACTTTCAGTCGCAACAGCAGCCTCATTTTCCGCCTGGTCTGGATGTTTTGAACAGGCAGCCAAAGTGCTGCCCAAGATTAAAATAATGCTTAAATTTTTCGCTAAATCTGACATATCGGCATGTCCAAAGTAAGGTGGTTTTGATGTTATAAACTGTGTTTTTTTAATCATTTGTTATGATCATCATCTTGAATGATGACAACAAATTTAATGCACGCCACATACATTTTGTTGCGTGGCCATTCAGTTTTGCATAGTAGCATAAATGAGCTAAATGGATTGGATGGGTACAAAATGTATAAAATTGCGATGATCTTTGGATCTGCTTTATTCCTCACGGCGTGTAATCAACCAACAGCACCATCGCAGCAACAAGCAGCCGTGCAAAAGAGTACGGTAATGCATGCGGTCTTATCGGATCAGCCCGATCTATTTCATGAAGACAGCAATTTAAAAATAGATCAGCAATTCAATAGTGCCGAGAATCCAACCGATGCACAGGTCACAGTTGAACAAGCTCAATTAGATGATTCGGTGATTGCGGTGCGGACAGAATATCAATTGAAACGAAATCAAGATGTTTGGAAAGTGGTCAATAAAAAGCAAAGCTATCAATGTGCCAGAGGAGAAAATACAGAGACTTTCCAATTTGATCTCTGCCCATAAGTATGGGTTCTATTTAGAGCTATGTATAAAATATCAGCAAAGATGTGGATAACTTTTTGGTTATGCACATCTCAATATGAGCGTTATCGGCTGTTTAAATTGCGGTCATTTTGAAAAAGTGCTACAGTTGCGCGTGGCAATTTAGCCAAACGGTAAAACATTTACCAATCTCACGTAAATAAATTGTTTTTCTTATATACACCTAGTGAATACGGTGTTTTCACATTTATCACATGCTTTCTCACAGCATGAAATCAAAATTTAATTTAAATCTAAGCCATAAAATCTTGTGGTGATGATCCCTTTTTCGTTTTGAAAAATGGGACGAACACGAGTTGGTTATTTTTGTGAATAAAACATGATGACGAATAATCAGAACATGACGTTAAACCGTATAACGCTCATGTTTCCTTTAGCTTTAGTGCTATTCGAATTTTCAGTTTATATCGGTAATGACTTGATTCAACCTGCGATGTTGTCGATTACAGAACAATTTGCAGTCAGTGCAACGTGGGCACCGTCGTCAATGTCATTTTATTTGTTGGGTGGTGCCAGTGTCGCATGGCTGTTGGGACCGCTTTCGGATCGTCTCGGGCGTAAAAAAGTACTGTTGGCAGGTGTGGCATTTTTTACGGTTTGTTGTTTGCTGATTTTATTGACGCACAATATTGAACAATTCCTGACCTTGCGTTTCTTGCAGGGTATGGGGCTAAGCGTCATTTCTGCGGTCGGTTATGCAGCCATTCAAGAAACCTTTGAAGAGCGTGATGCGATCAAAGTTATGGCACTGATGGCAAATATTTCTTTATTGGCGCCTTTACTAGGCCCTGTATTGGGGGCATTCCTGATTGATTATGTGTCATGGCATTGGGGTTTCGTCGCCATTGCTGCGGTGTCTTTTATCAGTTGGTTTGGCTTAAAGAAATTTATGCCTGCGACACAAGAAAGCCGTAAACAACCGAAGCAGCCTTTTAGTTATATTTTTGATGACTTTAAAAAGGTATTGAGCAACCGTCGTTTCTTGGGTTTAAGCATTGCCTTACCGATGGTGGGTATGCCGTTGATGTTATGGATTGCTTTATCACCAATCATTTTAGTTGATGAGCTGAAATTGAGCAGTGTGCAATATGGCTTGGCGCAGTTTCCTGTGTTCTTTGGCTTAATTGCAGGCAATATCATCCTGATCAAGATTATTGATCGTTTCCCGCTAGGTAAAACCATTCTATTTGGTTTGCCGATCATGTTATTGGGTACTGCATTCTTGCTGCTCGGTGTCATTTGGCAAAGCTATTTGGTGCCTTGTTTATTGATTGGTATGACCTTAATCAGTTTGGGCGAGGGGATTAGCTTCTCGGTGATGTACCGTTTTGCACTGATGTCTTCGGAAGTCTCAAAAGGAACAGTCGCAGCCGCGGTCTCGATGTTGATGATGATCAGTTATTTTGTCGTGATTGAATTGGTTCGTGTGCTGTATACGCATTTCCATATTTGGGCCTTTGCTTTAGCCAGTTTGGTCTTGATTTTATTCTGGTTTAGTTCACCACGCCATGCCTTGAAACAGCATATGCTGGCACGTCAGCAAGACGGGTTGAATTAATTATCCCCATCGACTGCTCACTTGATTTCTAAGGCGAGCAGTTTATTTTTTAATAGGACTAACTCAGGTAAGGTCTCGAGTAACAGACTCATTTGTTTTAACAGCAACGGGTGCTTTGCAGAGACCTGATGCTGTTGATTGAGGATCTCAATCTCTTCAAGCAAGCGTTCTACTTGCTGTTGCGGAATAGCGGCTTGTTCGATCAGACTTTGCTTGAGCACATTCTCAATTTTATCCAGTAGTTCTAACAACGCCTGATCTTCAATTTTTTCCCGTTGATGTCCTAAGGCCGAGACATAGCTGAGTTGGCTATGGCTATAGACCAAATAGCGAAAGGCATGCTGAATGAGTTCTTGATTAGGCTGAGGTTCGGTACTTAGACTTGAGATCATATTCGACAGCTCGATCTGGGCATTATGTGCTGCACGTCGAGTGGTTCGGTATTCCAGATCGAGTTCACGCCCTTGATGATATTGTTGTACCACCACATGAAAATAATCGAAGGTGGTTTGATTATTTTTCTTGATGTTGCTGGAGATATTGCGAAAATTCCAATCGGGCCAAATGAAATTGACCGCGAGCCATGCAATCGCACAGCCAATAAAAGTGTCAATAATGCGTGGCAGAATAATACTAAAACCTGCACCTTTTAAATTAAAAATCAATAACACCATCAAAGTAGCCATAACCGTGGCAAGTGCATATTTCTTTTGTCTTAAATAGAAGAATGAGACCCCACAGATGACGGTTAATAGCAATTGGCCTTCAATACTTGGCACAAAATAAAGAATGGGGATACCTAATAACACCCCGAGTAAAGTGCCAATGGTTCTCAGTTTAAGTCGGCTCTTGGTGGCAAAATAAGTAATTTGGCAAACAAATAAACTGGTGAGTAAAATCCAGTAGCCATTTTGAGCAAAGGGCAATAATGAAATGGCATAGCCAACCGCAAAGATCACAGCCAAACGCACGGCATGACGGAACAGCGCCGATTGTGGGCTGAGTTGTTGTTTGATTTTTAAAATTAGATCCTGCACACCCTGAATATCATCATCGAGTAAGTTCAAATGATCTTGATGTTGCTGCGGTGAAAGCTGTTCAATATTTTGATTGAGCTGCAGTTGAGCAAACTGCTCATGCACACTTTTTAAATTATTGAGGATCAATTCCAGATTTTTAACTTCAAGATTATGGGGATGTTGTTGCATCCAATCACGCATCGACAATTCTAGATTTTCTAGTGCTTTACTGGCAGATTCACGGGGCTGATAGCTTTGATGATCTAAGATTGCTTGGCTTAAATCATGACACGCCATGGCTTGAAGCTGCATATTTTTTTGAATACGGAAAATTAAATCACTGCGGCTAAAATTTTGATGAATCTTTTCATAATGCAGATAACTGGACGTGACCTGTTCATGCATGTCTTGAGCAAAATAATATAAGTTCAGCCAATAAATACTGGTGTTGTTAACCCGAGACGCTTTTAAGCGCGTCAGTAAGGAGTTTTTGGCTTGATTCAGGCTACTGACCACTTGGCTATTTTTGTGAGAAAGTTCGAATAGCAGTGTTTCAACATTATCAATATTATCTGGGTCGAATAAACGTGATTTGGCTTGAAGTAATTCAGCAAGATCCTGAAAAATAGTGGAAATCTTTTCTTGTAAAGGTAAGGTTGGGCGAATAACAAAAAATAAGATTGAAGTTAGTCCATACCACAAGGCACCCAATACAAAATAACTCGGTTGCTGATACCAATCTGGATATTCACTTAGACCGAACATGGTATAGATCGAAAGTAAAATTGTACCAAAGGAAATGGTGGCATAACGTTGCCCAAGCGCACCCATCATGACCAGTGCTGCACTGGAGAGGCTGAGATAGACAATGAACCAAAATTTATAGGGGGCAAGAAACTCTAAAATGGTACTGACCGTAAAGAACAGCACGCAGACATAGACCAGATTGCGTAAACGGATACTGAGACGATCATCAAAGTCGGTCAGTGCGGTCGCAATTGCCCCTAAGGTGACAGGAACAATCAGTTGCCCGAATCCAAGCTGATATAAACCTAAAGTGGTCCCACACAGTACAATCAGGATTTGTAGGCAATAAAGAACAATTGAGTTGGAGCGAAAGCGATTGAACAGGCGGGATAAATTTTTCACGATTCTTATTCTTTAGTATGTTCTGGATTCATCATACAAATAAATTTCCCAAAGGAAAGCATTGTTAACCAACAAGTAGCACTATTTTTTAGCATCAATATTTGCATGATTTTTCAAATAATAGATAAGATGCAAAATTCATGCTCAGTTGTATTTTGTTATGATGAGATTATTAAAGAACATATAAAAAATGACTAAAAGCAAAGCAACTGTGGATAACTCGTAAGATACCCACAGTATTTAGATTACTTAATCACACCACATGCAATACGGTCACCACCACCGCCTAATGGCTTAGGTGTATCCGAATAATTGTCTCCACCGACATGAATCATGATCGCACGATTTTGAATATCAGCCAGTTTTAAACGTGGCGCAATCACAGGTGTGGTTGCAAAGCCTTTTTCATTCACCACCAACACAGGTAAATCGCCTAAGTGGCCTGTTTCAGGCGTACCATGATGCGCGACCTTTTCAGGATTTAAGTGACTGCCTGCTGCCAAGGCTGCCCCCATTTTTCCATCTTTTAATGCAGCTTCACAGGATGGGTTCTCATGGATGTGGAAACCATGTTCGCCAGGAGAAAGTTTCCAAAGTGCAGGGGTGATTAATAAACCTTTAGGCGTTTGTTGAAAAGCAACCGTTCCGATTGAAGCACCCACGCCATTGGCATCGACTTGATAGACTTGGATCAACTGCTTTTGATCCGTTGTGCTGGTCTTGGTCTGGATTTTAGCCGCATTGTTATCGAGCGAAACCGAAGAGCAGGCTGCGAGACTTAAACTCAGACAGCCGAGCAGAGACATTTTTTGAAGCATTGAAGTCATTGCGAAGATATCCTTATAAATTATCTTTATTTGACGATTCAAACAAAGTAAGCGATATCTCGCAAGCAACATTAATCAATTCATGACAAAAAATTAAACAAAACAAACCTACTTAGTTTCAGGAGGAGCCTCCAAAGCGGCAACAGGCTCATCGACATTTTCATGCAACCATTCACGCCAAATCGCTAACAGGATGGCTAAAATCACTGGGCCAATGAATAGGCCGACCAGACCAAAGCTGGCAATACCACCTAATACCCCGAACATGATCAAGATAAATGGAATCTGGGTCGCGCCTGAAATTACCAATGGGCGAATCACATTGTCCGAACTACTCACAATCACCACACCCCAAACCACAACACCAATGGCTTCCATGGTTTGCCCTTGAGCAAATAACCACAGGCCTACCCCAAGATATGAAACAGGTGTTCCAAAAGGAATTAGCGCCAATATAAAGGTGACCATGGTCAACAGCATTGGATTTGGAACGCCTGCAACAAAATAGCTGAGGCCAGCTAATAGGGCTTGTGCAACTGCAGTTAAACCAACGCCGTATACGACAGCACGAGTTGTTTCCGAAATGGTATCTAAATAATGATGCACACGTGGACCAATCACCATTTCCAAGGCACGACTCACTTGCGCCAAAATCATTTGCCCATCACGGTAGAAGAAGAATAAAGTCATCAGTGCAAATGTGAGTTTGACCAAGTTACGGCTAATCTCGCTCAACACAAAACGGCCATAACTCAGATGGCTTTGAATCCATTCGGCAATATTCTTGGTAATACTGTTCGGATCACTACTCAGTTCATTGACGGTACGACTGATGTCTTTGCCAATAATCGGTAGATTTTTGATAAATTCAGGAACTTGAACATGGCCTGAAAATAATTGTCGCTGTAAATTAAAATATAAATTACGACCTTCAAGTTGCAACATAAAGATTGCACAGATAAATGGCACACCAATCACGATAATGACCAAGCTAATCATTAGGGTGGCATTCAGTGTAGGTCGGTTTTCACCAAAGAAACGACGCTGTACCCATAGATATAAGGGCCAAGTCATATAGGCAATAATTGCGGCCCAAAGGACAGGGACAATAAAGTATTTGAGAATACTGAATCCCAAAAAGAGCAGGACAAAGAACAGTCCAAACAGCAAAACGCGTTGTAATATGGGAGCGTATTGTTGCACGATAGTATTTCTCAAGTGCTATAAATTGAATAAAACCATCTTAACTGAAAATGTAAGCGAGGGAAATTTTCATTTCCCTGTTTTAAGATTTGATATCAAAAGATTACGTTTCTTTGCAAAGCCTTAAAACCACTCGCTCGGATCATCGACCAACTGGTTTAAAACAGGCTGCCATTGGCTTTGGATACTGACAAAATTTTTCTGGGTTTTATCAAACACACTCAGCCCTTGCATTGCCAATGTACCGTAGGCACTACGCTCAGAAATCCATGCCACAGGATCTTGCTCAATCTTGCTAAAGAAGTCCTGAATATCTTTGGAACTGGCACTGTTCGGTTTGACGCGATTGGCAATCAACAGGATTTGCACTTTACCTTTACGAATACGTTTAATGTCTTGTAAATGTTTTAAGAAGCGACGAGTACTGTCAATATCAAAGAACGATGGCTGTAATGGCGTTACAATCGCATGCGCTTCGCTGACCAATTGCTCTGCATGTTCACCTGAAAGTGCACCAGGTGCATCAATAATTAAATAATCTAAATTCTTTGGCGCTTCACCAATGGATTTTTCATGTCGCCAATCCAGACTCTGAATGCCTGTGACGGTTTCAGGCCGTTGCTTGAGCCATTGCAAAGACGATTTTTGGTTGTCAGCGTCAGCCAGCGCAACCTTATATCCTTTTTGAGATAGTGCTGCAGCCAATGTAATAGCTGTCATAGTCTTGCCACAGCCACCTTTTTGATTTGCGATTAATATGGTTTTCATGAAATTAGATTTATTAACTAGGCTCTCGTATTCGTTTATACCTTAGCATCTTTTTCGGTCAAGTGTGTTACACATGACAAAAGTTTAATGTTGCAGTTAAATAGCTGCATTCAAGAGAAGGAAAGTTGCTATGTCGGTTTGGTTGGCGATGCTGATTGGTGGTTGTATTGGTGTCGTGATCACCACGATTATTTTATCCAGCACCCGTAATGGTCGGATTCAGGCTGAGTATGAAAAATATATCACCGAACTAGAGTTAGAACATAAACAGGCTTTGCTTGATGCGCAGAAGCGCAGTGTCAATACCAGCCGTGCGGTATTGAAAGGCAAAATGGCGGAGCAGTTTGCACCGATCTTACCAGAGTTTCGTTATTTACCCAGTGATGCCAAGTTTTTAGGTGATCCTGTCGATTATGTGGTTTTTGATGGTTATACCGACTTTCGCGATGGCGATGGTACAGCCGACGATATTGAGGTGATTCTATTGGATATTAAAAGTGGTGGTGCACGCTTGAGCAAAGGACAGCAGGCGATTGCTCAGGCGGTCACAGAAGGTCGCATTCGTTTTGAAACCTTGCGAATTGATTTCGAAGATCAATGAGGCGTTTCTAATTTTTGTACACGCGCCAACAGCATTGTTTGTGCCACAGCAGGAATACCTTCTGCATCAAAATATTCTTTTTCGATCAATTTAAATTTGGCTTGCAAGAGCTGGCGTTCAATGTCTCGGTTTAGATGACAACCATCGGCAATACGTTTTTGAATTGGAGTCAGCAGCGTTTGCAAAGATTGGATTTTTGTCGAGTTTGGATGTTTGACATGCTCAACCAGATGAAAGGTTCCTGTTGGTTTGAGTACCCGATGTATTTCGGCTAAGGCCTGTTCAAGATCAGCAATGCTACACAGTGTCCACGTCGACACAATATGATCTAAAGATGCATCAGCGAAAGGCAATTTCTCTGCACTGGATTGCACATGCTTAATAAAGAAAGGTGCATGCTGTACCCGTTCAACGGCCAATTGATAAATATCAGGATTGGGCTCTAAGGCATAGAGTGAATCGACATTGCCATAAAACGGAATATTGAGCCCTGTACCAAAACCAATTTCGAGTACTTCACCTTCGAGTGGGAGCAGTAATTCACGACGTCGATCCATCAAGCTAGCGGTTTGCATGACCTGATTGAGCAAATGAGGAAAGATATGACGTTGGTAAAATTGGTAAATCATAGAAATCCATTCGTTGGTTTTAATAAAGAGGATACTTCACTAACAGCACAAAAATATGACTAAAATGAATTTGACTGTTACCAAAAAAAGCACTTTTTTTCACCATCTCAGCATACTATCAAGAGAAAGGCTTTTCTAATATTTTCGAGGATAATCGAGCCATGAAAAAACGTCTATGGATGAGTTTATGCATGGTGGCTGCAATTGGGCAAACACATGCATCAACCGGTCAGGCAGAATATAACATTGCCAATGGCTTAGCGCCTGTTGTGGAATATCAATCGATTTCGGTATTAAAACCTTTTGATGGTAATTTCCGTATTCTCGGTTCAAAAGTCTATCATGACGATGAGCAAGCCAAATTTTCTCCGATCGATTATGCGGTGAGTTTGGGGCTGTTTACTGATCCTGCGATCGCACGGACGATTGATGTACGTCAATATGACCGTTATTTGAATTGGAAAATGAATACACTGCCTGTGCCACCCGATCAAGCGATCAAACTGGTGTCCAATATGCATATTATTCCTGCCAATCCAGAGATTGCCAAACAAATCAAGCAAGTGAAACGTGGTGACTTGGTTCAACTCAAAGGTGAGTTGGTCGAGGTCCGGGATAAGGACTTGGTATGGAAATCGTCTTTAACCCCAGGTGGAGTGGGTGATGGCGCATGTGAGTTATTTCGTGTGAGTTCCATTCACTGGATTGAGAAACAAAATATTTAACAATAAATTTGCAATGAAAAAGGGGCATCAGCCCCTTTTTATTTATTTCAGCTACTCAGCTTGCATTTTGCTTTCCGCTGTTTGCGCATTTCTCCAATGATGCAACTGGCTTTGTGCATGTAGATATTCATTTAGCTGATTGACTTGCTGATTCGCATCTGTCGTTTGAGCAGCATTGGCGTGTTCCAAGACTTGGGCTTGATGTTCCCAATAATCATAAAGCAAGCCTTGAATATAGCGACCCTGCTCAGTTTTGAGCTCCAGTTCTTTGAGCATTTTCAAGGCTGAGTTCACATTATCTTTTTGACGTTGCTGCTCGAATTCAGGGGTGAGGCTATTGGCTTCTTTCATCTTGGCCAATTCCATTTCCATGCTATCGCTCATGTCGGTAAAGCGATGATCATAGTCATCCAATACCGCAATATCATGCCCATCATCTGCTGTGGCAGGGAATTGCTTGATCGGGGTTTGATTCAGTTGACCAATTGCATCATTACTTGCGCTGCTTTGCTGTTGTTGCTTTGCAGTTGGCTCTTTGTCCTTATTACAAGCACTGAGCATCAGTACTGAACTGAGTACACAGGTGATGGCAAATGTGGTTTTTAGGTTAGGCATAGCAGAGCTCGTTCAAGAATTAGTTGGGTATTTTCTGAAAATGGTAGGCAAAAGTGGTATAGGGGAAACTAATCTGATCTTGCGCAGTTAAGCCTGTAAAATCAAATACAATTTGTTCAAACTTTGCTTTTAACTGTTGTTGCTCTGTGGAGGGCATCGCGGCGATAAAACTGGTGGACAGCAAGCGTTTACTCACCACTTGTTCGACAGTGCCCTGATGCGCCTGTTGAAAGGTGGTTAATCCATCCAGTTTAAATAAGGATTGTCCTTCGAAGGCCTGTTTCCATAATTCACTATGATAACGCGGGGTATCACCTTCTAAAGGGGCAATTTCATCAGCCAAGGCTTTGACCCAATCGACAGCGGTATTACGTTGATTCCAGATCAGCCCTAGATGGCCTGCTGGCTTAAGTACCCGATGCATTTCACTGAGCGTTTCGATATTGGCAAACCAATGGAACGATTGCGCACAGAGAATGGCATCAATTGACGCATCGGCGAATGGTAGTTCGCTACTGAATGCTTGCAGACAATCGACTGTCGGATAGGCTTGTTGAAGCTGCTGTAACATTTCAGTGACAGGCTCGACCGCGATCACTTTTGCCTGGGTCTGAATCAAGTAGGGTAAGAATTTGCCAGTCCCTGCACCGAGGTCAACAACAGTGGAACTTTCATCTATTTGGAGCCGATCTTGCAGCCAAACCGCTATTTCTTGTGGGTAACTGGGGCGAACCTGCTGGTACAGTTCAGCCCCTAAACTAAAGCCTTTTTGAGCAGCAGGATGTAAGGATTGTGTCATTTTTTGCGCTTTTTAATCTGTCTTATCTCTATAAAATAAGATACTCCGCAATTATGGTTTGGCAAAGCCATCATTTGGTGACTTTTTGCTACAGACCTAGGATCAACTTTTCAGTGTGAGCATGGATAAGCAAATAATATTTGAAGATGAGCACATTCGCGTTATTTTTTTAAAAGGTTCAAGTGACACTTTAGTGATTTCGTTTGGCGACTTGATTAGTCGTGCTAAAGGCATGTCAATTAATGCTGAAAAATCCTTAATAAAATATCAATACAATGTGATCGGCATTATGCCGAAGCAGAAATCATGGTTTCCAAAAAGTAGCATGCTTCAGATGCAGCAGCAGATTCAACCGATTTTGCAGCAATTTAAAGGCATTGTCGGCTATGGCGGCTCAATGGGTGGCTATGCTGCAATCAAGTATTCAAATTTATTGAATATGCAAAAGATTGTGGCTTTTGTGCCACAGTATTCCATTGACCCTGATGTGGTACAGGATCGCCGTTATGCTGAATTTTTTGATGCGTCTATCCATCAAGACATGCAAATTCAGGCAGATGAAGTCGATTCATCGCGTGAGTACATCATTGTCTACGATCCGTACTATGCAGAAGATAAAGAGCATTTCTTAAAGATCCAACCTTTATTGCCTAAAATGCATGTGATTCATTTGCCATTTACAGGCCATGAAGCACTTTCTGTTTTAGCAAGTTCCCAGTTGCTGAATGATTTTGTGGTTAAACCATTTGAAATCACTTATTTCTATAAGCGGGTTCGAGAAGTTAAGAAGCAAAGCAAGTTCTATTATCGACATGTATTGGATGCCTTGTTACCTCGCCATAATCAGGCTTTATTAAAAATACTGCAACAGAACGACATTGCCTTAGATGAGCGCTATTTTGATGCTGCGCTCAAACAAAAACTGGTACAGCAACTGTTTAATCTAAAACAAGGCACTGAACAGAATTTACATAAGCTCGGCGTACATCTGCATTTTGCACAACATACCGAGACACAAGCTGCCAATGTGGTGAATGCGCAGAATCAGTTTTTGGTCTTTAATTTGGCAAGCTTGAAATTAGAGTGCTATAGCGCTGAGATTATTGCAGCCAATCCAGCCTATCTATTGCCATTAAACCTGACTGCCAATAGTTTGGTGAAGCTCAGATTGAATGATGAATATTATTTATTGAGTATGAATGATCGTGGAATTCATAAATTGGTCAAAGAGGGTGAACCCTTTGCACTGGATCAATCGCCGTTGGTGTTTAAACACTATGCTGATTTTTATCATCTAAGTTATAAGCAGCTGACCTTAAGTTGTGATCCGCAAGGCTTGACTCAGTTTATTGAAAATAATGCGGATGAACAGACCAGACTGCAATTATGCTGAATGACTGCTCTGCAATAAAAAAAAGCCCTTTGAATATTCAAAGGGCTTTTTTATATCTTACTGACTATTAATTCGCACCAATTTTTGCATTGGTATTGACGTTGGCATTTACGCCTAACACTTTAACACCTACATTTGCACCTGTTTGCAGGTTCTTTTTATCAGCATTCAAACCTGTTTGAGCATTTACACCAGCTGTTTTGCCATTCAATTGTGCTTTGGCATTGGTTTGTGCTTCCAAATTCAATGATTTAGATTTTGAAGTTGCCTGTTTATCCGCAATACGCTGTTTTACATTTGCAGTCGTATCTGCAGCGAATTCTTTACCATCAACTGCCTTGTCTACAGCATAGTCTTTGGTATTTTTTACGACTTCGCCTGTTTTATTCGCGACTTTAGAGCCAACATTTGTTGCCGCATTAACTGTTTGATGCGTAGCTGCAACACCTGTATTTACAGCAGCATGACCGACATTATGTGCAGTATGACCAACACCTTGAGCCACTTGACCCACACCTTGTGCTGTGCCTTTCACTGCACCTGTGACGCCTTTAAGTAGGCCACCTGATTGTACATTGACTTGAGCTGAGCCACTGGCATTTGCGCCTACGTTCTGTGCAAAAACTGAAGCAGAAGCAAGGATAGAAGTTGTCACGATAGCTGTTTTGATCATTTTTTTCATTGCGATTTCCTTAAGCGATGTACCGTATTGGGGTACTTCATTAACGCAACTGCATCATAGCGAGCAAAAAATCAGAAATGTGTGATTTTCATCAAACGTTACAACCAGATTACAGCTTAAAAACAATCTGGAGAGAAATTGTGGAGATTATTTATACTGATAAGCACGTGAAAAGTATAGTTTTTTAATTAATATAAATTATTGTAGTAAATCAATTTTGAGAAAAGTAATGGCAATAATATAGCTACTCTTCTGGTTATGTTTTAACAAAATGAATATGAAAATTATGAATAAATAAATAGCTTTAAACCGATTCAAAAAAGATCAAAAAAATGGCATTTTTATTGCTTGGTATAACTATGTGAAATTGTGATTGCACTTTTTTAGTCATTTCATTTTTTTCATCGTGTTTGCAGTGCGTAGAAATTTTGCACCAGGAAGCACAAGATTAAATACCATGATGCCGCTATATTTTTTGATAAACCCACGATTCAGATCGTATTTTATTTAAAGATATATGTGAAATATAAAGTGAATCTTAAATTGTATTCGCATTATTTATAGAAAAAGAATTGAAAACCAAGTAATGGCCAGTAAATAAAGCGCTGGAGAATATGAATGAAACAGATTGCAGCATTTTTAATTGTATTGATTGCACTGGGTGTGGTGGTTTTCTACTTTGAACCTGCCGAACCAACCAGTTCAACGGATGATACCGCAATTTATCAGATCAGCCCTGATCATTCAGGGAATATTTCAACCGTTTTAAGCAAACAGGAGGTGAACACAACCGAACATACCACATCACATATGTTGAAAAAATTGGAGACAACTCAAAAAGATACCCAATTTTACGATACGAAAAGCGATCCTTCGATACAACCGATTGATCCTGACACTGATCCAGCCAATGAAATTAAAAAACTTTAAATCGTCTGGGCTTCTTTTATCCAAGAAAAACAGATATTAAGAACCGTTCTTTATCCAAGAACGATGGAGATCAATAGTGAACAATAAAACCTTACTACTTTTAAGCTTGTGTGCTTTTTATACCACTACAGCCTCTGCCGCAGCACTCGATGCTGTCCAACTCAAACAACGACTCAGCACCGCAGCATTAAATAAAGTGTCGAATGGCAAAATTAATATTGATGCCTTAGTCGACAATGACTCAAATGATCTACTGATTGAATACGATAGCAGTGCAACGAGCACTACTTTAGGGCGAGAAAAACGTAGCCTGATTGCGGATGGTAAAAGTCAGTTTAAAAATAAATTTAGCAACGCAGCAGGTTTTCAGACCTTGCGTGAGTTTAATGGTTTGCCTTTGGGCTTATATCGTATTCAAAATCGTGAAACCTTAGCGCAGGTGTTAAATGATCCGACGGTAAAGGGTGTTTATCCAAACCGTAAAAATGTCCCGACCACAATGGAAAGTCTACCTCTTATTAATCAACCTCAAGCGGTCACAAATGGCTTTACTGGGGAGGGTTCGAGTGTGGTGGTGATTGATACTGGGGTGAATTATAAACATGCTGACTTTGGCTGTACCGCAGTCAATACCCCAGCTTCAACATGTCGTGTGGTCTATGCCTTTGATAGCGCACCTGATGACAATAGCTTGGATGATGACGGGCATGGCAGTAACGTTTCTGGGATTGTTGCCAAAGTTGCATCTAAAACCAAAATAATTGGGATAGATGTGTTTAGAAAAGTTCGATCACAAGGGCAATGGGCAAGTACCGCTTATGACAGTGATATTCTGGCAGGCATTAACTGGGCCGTAAATAATGCGCAAACCTATAACATTAAAGCGATTAATTTAAGTTTGGGTGTACCTGGGGTGAAATACACCTCTGAATGTAGCAATAGCAGCTATAGTACGGCTTTTGCCAATGCGCGTGCAGCAGGTGTTGTACCTGTAGTGGCTTCGGGTAATGATGCCTTCGCCGATGGGATTTCTTCACCAGCCTGTGTGAAAGGTGCAGTACGAGTAGGCGCGGTGTATGACAGTAATATTGGTGGCGTGTCTTGGGGCAATCCTTTGAAATGCTCTGATCCAACCACAGCAGCCGATAAAATCACATGCTTTAGTAATGGTGGCTCATTGGTGACTTTATTGGCACCAGGTGCAATGATTACTGCAGGTGGGGAAACTCAAGGTGGAACTTCACAGGCTGCGCCTCATGTTGCAGGGGCAATCGCATTATTACGTGCCAATGGCGTGACACCATCAGAGACCATCGATCAAACCGTAAATCGTTTGAAAGTAACAGGTAAGCCAATTACCGATACGCGAACTGGTTTGGTGTTCCCACGTATTGATTTACTGTCTGCAACCAGCGGACTCAGTTCGAATTAAGATTATTTTATAGTTTAAAGATCGATCCAAAAATAGTTTAAAAAGCCATGACTCGTTGCAGCTAGAGATAGATGCAACGAGTTTTTTATAGGCTTAATGACATTGTGCTAGCTTATCTGCACTAAAGTTACTTTGTAGTTTGTGAAAATTGGCTTGAACAGTGGCATCTTGCACATCAAAGGCGGTCGCGGTTGTTGGTTGAGCAAGTGTTTTATCTTGATAGTGTTGAGTGGTTGAGCTTGCTGAAATTAAACCATTTTGATTAAAGCTCCAATGTTCAACTGCCTGACCGCCATCAAAATATCCCGTGAATTCGATGTTGCAGTGTTGGTCTTGTTTGGTCAATTTTGCGATATTACCTTCAGTGGATGGTGTGGCACCAATATTCTTCACTTGCTGTAATGTTTGTGTGCCATTGTTCTGTGTAGAGAGCGCTGAGCAAGCAGTAAAACTGATTGCACTGATGCAGGAAAGAAAAATTATTTTGAAAGTGCGTTGCGTCATGTGCAAAATTCCAGTCCGATGAATTTATGCGATTTAGTGTGTCGGCAAAACCCGTGAAGTTCAATGAATGTTTTGAGCGTACACTGTAAATTTAACGCCTATTTTTCAAATCACTATAACAGCGCAGTTTTTAGAAAATGATATTTCAGATGATCAGGCTAGATGTATTTGAAGAAATAAAAAACCTCTACGGTGTAGAGGTTTTTGGGTTTAATTTTTTGAAGACTGACTCAGTTCAGCACGCTCGATCGGGACATTGCCTTCATTGGTGCCCACCACCGCATCTTTGGTGTCTTGCCATTTTTTGGCTGTGTATTGTTTGGCTTTTTCAGTTTGTGTTTGAACAACTTCAGATTGTTCTTCCGTATATTTCTTGGTGTCTTGCCATTTTTCGCTCATCTTTTGCGATGTGTTTTCGGATGCGCCTTGGATTGAATCACCGAGATTCTGCATGCCTTTACCTGTTTTATATAGCAGGATACGACCTAGGCTTGGATTGTCGCCGTAGGGCATGGCTTTTTCAGGGACAGCATTAGAAGCATTGCTTGTGGTGTTAGTTGTGTCTGCTGCCCAAAGCGAAGACGATGCAATCAGTGCCGTCGTAACACATAATATTTGTACTTTATTCATCATCTTTTCTGTCCTTTCCGCGATATTGTCGCAATCGAGATTTTATATCTTATCGTTGGATTGAAGAAAAGAGTGGGGATGATATGAAATTGATACAGTTATGTATAAATAATGAGATTCGATAATCCTAAAGAGTATGATGGAAAGAAATAATTAATTGGGGTTTAGCAGAAAAAATGATTGTTGTGACTTTAACTTATAAGAAACCATTGAACGAGGTTGATTCCTTTCTAAATGAGCATGTTCAATTTTTACAGGATAATTATGAGCGAAAGAAATTTTTAGCATCTGGACGCCGTGAGAATAGGGTGGGTGGTGTAATTTTAATATTGGGTTCATCTATTCGAGAAGCTAAAGAAATAATAAAAAATGACCCATTTTATATTCAGGAAATTGCAGATTATGATTTCTTACTATTTGAACCTTCAAAGTGTTTGGATGAGATTAAAGCACTTGTGTAAGTGAATTAAAGTAAAAATAAAGGGATCTATCAAAGATCCCTTTATTGAAGATATGCTTAGAGCTTAACCCTGCAACACACTTACATCTGCAATTGCCGTGAACAAATCACGTAATTGAGCCAATAAACGTAAACGGTTGGCTTTTAATTCAGCATCATCTGCCATGACCATTACACCTTCAAAGAAGGCATCAATTGGTGCACGAAGCGCAGCAAGCTTAGACAACGCTTCTGTGTAGTTACGTGCAGCAAGTAAAGGCTGAACCACAGGCGTGAGGGCTGACAATTCTGCATAAAGTGCTTTTTCAGCAGCTTCAACCAGATTTGCTTCAACCACAGCACCTTCCGGTGTCGCTTCTTTAGCAAGAATATTGGCAACACGTTTATTTGCCGCAGCCAATGCAGCTGCTTCTGGTAAGGTACGGAAATGATTGACCGCAGTCACACGCTTGTCAAAATCAAGAGGAGATTTTGGTGCAAGTGCTTGAACCGCTTGAATCACATCAACCGCAACGCCTTGGTCTTCATACTTGGCACGGTAGCGACCTTCAAGGAATGCAACAGCATCCGCACGGGTTTTATCGTGATCTTTAACAACGTCGCCATAACCTTGCAAGGCAAAATTCACCAGCTCTTCGATGGTCACATCAAGTTCATTTTCGATGATTAAACGCAAGATACCGATTGCAGAACGACGTAATGCAAATGGATCTTTAGAACCTGTTGGTGCTTGACCAATACCGAAAATACCTACTAGCGTATCTAAACGATCCGCAAGGGCAATGGTTGTACCCGTCTTGGTTTGCGGTAATACATCACCAGCAAATTTAGGTAAATACTGTTCACCTAAAGCTTCGGCAACTTCGTTATTTTCACCTTCAAGGCGCGCATAGTACGTGCCTGCAATCCCTTGAAGTTCTGGGAATTCACCCACAAGTTCAGAGGTTAAGTCACATTTCGCAAGTAACGCAGCTTTCTCAGCATCAGCAACATTTGCCCCCGTAATTGGAGACAATGCCACCGCTAATTTAGCAATACGTTCTGATTTATCCCAAAGTGTGCCCAATTGCGCTTGGAATACCATATTGGCTAATTTTTCTTTACGAGACGCAAGCGGTTGCTTTTGGTCTTGTAAGAAGAAGAATTCCGCATCAGACAAACGTGGACGTACAACTTTCTCATTCCCTTCAATAATTTGAATCGGATCTTTCGACTCAATATTTGAAATGGTAATGAAGTAAGGCTGTAATTTACCTTCTGCATTGATTAAACAGAAATACTTCTGGTTATCCTGCATGGTGGTAATCAAAGCTTCTTGAGGAACAGCTAAATAACGCTCTTCAAAAGTTGCACGTAAAGCAACAGGCCATTCAACCAGACTGGTTACTTCATCAAGCAAATCTGCTGGCACAATTGCAGTCGCATTGACTTCATCTGCCAATGTTTTGACTTGTTCTTGAATCGTCGCTTGACGCTTTTCGAAATTCGCAACTACATAGGCTTGTTCTAAAGTTGCTAAATAGTCATTTGCATGCGCCAAAGTCACGGCTTCAGGTGCATGGAAACGATGACCATAAGTCACATTTCCTGCTTTGTGATCTTGAATGGTTGCTTCAACCACTTGATCATCTTTCAGCAATACCACCCATTTTACTGGACGTACGAATTCAGTACGGCTTGCCGCTGAACGCATACGTTTTGCGATTGGCAAGTTATCCAATGCGGTCTGTAAAATTTGTGGCAGTAAAGCGTCAAGACTTTGACCTTTGACATCTTTCAAGAAGCAAACTTTTTCAACTTTACCCGCTTGGAACGTCGAAAGCTGGTCAACGGTAATACCTTGACCGCGCATAAAGCCTTCAAGTGCCTTAGTTGCGTTACCTTCAGCATCATAAGCCGCTTGTACCGCAGGGCCATCAAAACGTTTTTGCGTGTCTGCTTGAGCAGTGTCGATATCAACAATTTTCAATGCTAAACGACGTGGTGCAGCATAGGCTTCGATAGAGGCGAAATTTAAGCCCGCATCTTTAAGGCCTTTTTCCGTTTCTGCTTTGAGTGCATCACGTAAAGTCTTTAAGCTTTTTGGTGGAAGTTCTTCACAGCCAAGTTCGAATAAAACTGTATGTTGAGTCATTATTTATTCTCCTTCGCTTTTTCAGCTTGGGCTGCTTCTGCTTCAACTTGTGCTTTAAGTTGAGCCAATACTTCATCACGCAAATGTGGTTCTGCCATTGGGAAACCAAGTTTCGCGCGGGCAGTCACGTAACTTTGTGCAATTGAACGCGCCAAAGTACGAACACGTAAAATATAACGTTGACGTTCAGTTACCGAAATCGCACCACGCGCATCCAGCAAGTTAAAGCAATGCGATGCTTTGATCACTTGCTCGTAAGCAGGAAGTGGCAATTCAGCTTCGATTAAACGAGATGCTTCCGCTTCATAGAAGTCAAACAATTCAAACATTTTATCGACTGGTGCATATTCAAAGTTATAGGTTGATTGCTCAACTTCGTTTTGATGGAATACATCACCATAAGTTACTGTACCGAATTGACCTTTGGTCCAAACCAGATCGTAAACTGAGTCTACACCTTGCAGATACATGGCAAGACGTTCTAAGCCGTAAGTGATTTCACCTGTCACAGGGTAACATTCAATACCACCGACTTGCTGGAAGTAAGTGAACTGAGTCACTTCCATACCATTTAACCAAACTTCCCAACCTAAGCCCCAAGCCCCAAGGGTTGGAGATTCCCAGTTATCTTCTACGAAACGAATGTCGTGAGTTAGGGTATCAATGCCGATTGCTTTTAATGAATCGAGATAAAGCTGCTGGATATTGTCTGGGTTTGGTTTAAGTACCACTTGGAACTGATAGTAGTGTTGTAAACGGTTCGGGTTTTCACCATAACGACCGTCTTTCGGACGACGTGATGGTTGAACATAAGCCGCGTTCCAAGTTTCTGGCCCCAATGCACGTAAGAAGGTCGCAGTGTGAAAAGTACCTGCGCCCATTTCCATATCATATGGTTGTAATACGACGCAGCCTTGCTCCGCCCAATAGTTTTGTAGGGCAAGAATTAAGCCCTGAAATGTGTCAATATGCGATATAGCACGACTCATGGTGCATCCACTGGAATCAAACAAAAATTGTGGTTAAGTATAAGGATTTTGTAGAGGAGTGGCAAAGGCTTCTAGCACTTCGCCAGCAAGTTCTGATCAGAAATAAAAAATAGAGCGGCTCTTCTTAATTATATGTATAGATCGATTAAATAACGTTGAAATGAACCGTCTGGATTTAAAGTGAACAATCCTCACGTCAGCTCATGACGTATTGCATCTCACATGCTCTTAATTTCACAACTTTGAAATGCTAATTTTAAAACGATATTCTCTGTTTTCTTCAGGTCGTTTTAAATGTCTGATCGCATTCGTGAAAAGCTACAAATTTTAGCGGACGCTGCCAAATATGATGTGTCCTGTTCATCCAGTGGCAGTGACCGTAAAAATAAAGACAAAGGTCTAGGTGATGCCAGTCGGGCAGGGATTTGTCATAGCTATACCGAAGATGGACGCTGTGTTTCTTTGCTTAAAATTCTGTTTAGCAATGTCTGTATTTTTGATTGTGCCTATTGCGTGTCGCGCCGTTCCAATGATGTGAAACGGGCTGCATTTACGGTACAGGAAGTGGTTGACCTGACCATTAATTTTTATCGCCGTAATTATATTGAAGGGCTGTTTCTGAGCTCAGGTATTTTCAAGTCAGCCGACCACACCATGGAGCGTATGCTGCAAGTGGTGAAAAAACTGCGTTTGGAAGAAAATTTTAATGGCTATATTCATCTTAAAACTATTCCAGGGGCTTCACCTGAATTGATTCATGAAGCGGGTCTGTATGCCGATCGCATGAGTATTAATCTGGAAATGCCAACCGAGGTCGGTTTAAAAGCCTTTGCACCTGAAAAGTCGCATCAAGAAGTACAAAAAGATTTGGGGCTGGTTCTAGATCGCTTGATTCAGCTTAAAGATGAACGCCAGATTATCAAGCATGTGCCGAAATATGTCCCCGCAGGGCAGACCACACAGATGGTAGTGGGAGCGCATCAAGAAACTGATCAAGATGTGCTGTTTATGGCAGATCACCACTATAAATAATTTAAATTAAAGCGGGTCTATTTCTCAGGTTATATCCCGATTAATACCGAGAATAATTATTTACCTGCGGTAGGATCGGCGCCACCGTTGCTACGAGAAAATCGACTTTATCAAAGTGATTGGTTGATGCGTTTTTATGGTTTTCAGGTCAATGAAATTGTGAATGACCGATTCCCACATTTGGATCTGGATGTTGACCCGAAACTCAGTTGGGCATTGCGGCATCCAGAGCATTTTCCAGTAGATTTAAATCGAGCTGATTATCTTATGATTTTACGTGTGCCTGGCATTGGAGTGAAATCAGCCAAGAAAATTGTACAGGCGCGTCGTTTTGGCAAAATTCATGTCGATTTATTAAAGCAGTTAGGAGTGGCCTATTCACGTGCGCAGTATTTTATTCGTTGTGAAGACAGTCCTCGCTTTCAGAAGGAACTTTCTGCTGGTTTTATTCGTCAGCAGATTTTAACCCAAGGCTCATCTAAATATATCAAGCCGCTTTCACCTCAGTTGAGTTTAGGGTTTTAACAATGTCGAATGAGCAACTGAGCTATTATTTTGATGGTTCAATGGCAGGCTTGCTGAGCTGCGTATTTCGTGCCTTTCAGTTTAAAGAGTTTCAGGTTCAGCTCAGTTTATTGGATGGCGCACAACATGGCTTGTTTTCTGAAGTCATTGAGGTTCCGAGTCATGAGCAACATGCACAGCGGGTTTGGTCTGCTTTACAACAAAAACTGTCTAAAGCAGCATTGAAGCAGATTTATTTTGCTTCTCTATCTGAGTCACTTGATGCCTACCAGCATGTATTTAATTACTGTATTTATGTCTTTCAACAGCAGCATTCTATAGAAAAAGATTATTTACATCCGAGTGTGTTGGCCATTTCTCAATGGACCAAAAAAGTAGGACGTGAAAAGCATCGGATGGAGGCTTTTGTACGGTTTAAGAAAACCAAGGATGGGCTATTTTTAAGTTTAGTTCGTCCCGATTTTAATGTATTGCCTTTGATTCAGCCGCATTTTAGGCGCCGTTATCAGGATCAACGTTGGCTGATTTATGATGAGCAACGTAAATATGGACTCTATTATGATCTGCTCGATGTCCATGAAGTCTATATGGATGCAAATGAGATCGATCGTAATATTCAAAATGGCGGTAGCCAAAACTTCCAGTTGCAGCTTGATGAGCAGGAAGTTTTATACGATCAGCTTTGGAAAGATTATTTTAATAGTATCAATATTAAAGCACGCCAAAATATCAAATTACATGTGCAATATTCGCCGAAACGTTATTGGCGTTATCTGAATGAAAAATTCATTTGAGGTGATGTCTGTTGTTTGAAAAATGGATGTCATGGTGACCAATATTCGTAGAAGATAGGAGAATAAAAATCAGTATGGGCGTGATTTTTTGATTATGATTAAAAAATATGAGAACAACAAAAGAGCAGATCCATGACTAAATTAATGTTCACCGTTGTAGTGTTTGCAATGACGTGTTTGAGCGCTCATGCTTTTGCTAAAGCACAGGATAAAACCACTGATCCCTATAGCCAATGTGTTGACGAAACCATTCAAGAATTAAAGTTGGGTAACATCAATAATGCCGTGGTGGAAATCTGTAGTACAAGGGCTAAAACCCTCTATACCAAACAGATCGTACAATTGCTGGATCAAATTAAAATTCAGAGCAAGCAATATAAGCAGCCTGAACGATATAACGACATTATGAAATCGCAGCAACTCTGGAAAAATTTTGTGGATCAAGAGTGCCGTAATGCAGGGGCTTATATTGGCTCGCCGATGTATGAGTTCTGCCCGATGCAAAAATATGCAGAGCGATTGGAGCAGCTAAAAGAATATTTAAATTGAGCTTGAACAGCTTTTATCATGATTTAAAACTGTAATTTAAATACACCTTAAGCTTGAGTAGGCGTATACTGCTGCATCGAGTAAAACCACGCGAATCCAGCAAGGTGCATTGTGAGCTTGACCCAATCAGACTGGCTAAATTTTCTAAAACCGAATTATAAAGTCCTGCCTTTAAAAGAGAGGATGCTCTCTGGTCTCGGGGCTTTATGTGGTTTGGCGATTTCCTCCTTGATTAGCTGGTATGTCCTGGGTGGCATGAATGCGTGGTATATCGCCCCGATGGGGGCATCTTCTGTGCTGCTATTTGCAGTCCCCAACAGTCCGTTGGCGCAGCCTTGGAATGTTATTGTGGGGAATACACTGGCAGGATTCATTGGTGTTGCCTGTACGCAATATCTGCCTGATCTGACCAGTGCTTTTAGTGTTGCTGTTGGATTGGCAATTTTTGTGATGATGACCACAGACTCCTTGCATCCACCAAGTGGCGCAGTTGCGATTACTGCTGTCTTAGGAGGCGAAGCTGTACACCGCTTAGGTTTTCATTTTATCTTGTATCCAGTTCTGCTTAATTCGATTTTATTGCTTGTGTTTGCAGTGTTTTTTAATCGTTTGATTGGCCGTCATTATCCAATCACAGCACATGTAAATGAGCGATCTAAAGACCCGACACCCACCCAGAAAGTCTCAATTCAACCAAAAGATATTGAATATGCGCTTGAGCATCACACTGAGCTATTGGATATTAGTCAGTACGATTTAGAAAAAATCATTTTAGAAGCACAATCGCATGCCAACGAGCGCTTGATTAACTCATTCGTTTGCCAAGATATTATGAGCCGAGATGTGATTAAACTGCATGAGTATGATGATATTCATCAGGCCTTAGATAAGTTTAAAGCCGTGAATTTAATGAGTTTACCAGTCGTCAATGCGGAAGAGCATTTGGTCGGGACTTTGGCCTTATATGAAGTGGTGGAGTGGTTTAAAGGTGCAACAGATCCACGAAACTCTTGGCAGCACTATGTCAGACAGATTATGAGCCATAAAGTTGTGACAGTAAGTCCGTTACAACCGATTCAGGATTTGGTGCCTTACTTTGTCGAGAAATCATTTAACTATATTCCTGTAGTTGAGGAACATCGTTTAATCGGGATTATCAGTCGTGCCGATATGATTGCGGCCTTGCAACAGCAGTTGAATCGACAGGTCTGAATTTAGATAAAAAAAAGCTACGGTTGGATTAGGGGTAATTTCAACCGTAGCGACCAAAAAGGTAACCGAAAATTAACGTTTTATGCCTTGGTCTTCATACACTGTTTTTACAGGTTGTGAATAGCCTTGTACGTGATCAATACGCGCTTGCTGCTGTTTCGGAATGACCAGCCATAAAATCAGATACACCAAAATACCCGGGAAGGCTGCACTCATGAGTGAGATCACAACAAAGATCAGACGTAATAAATTTGCGTTCCAACCAAATCGTTCCGCAATACCGCCCATTACACCAGCGATCATGCTTTGTTGGTTTGAGCGATATAAACCAGAGTTGGCCATCGAGTTTTTCTCCTTAAATTCATGAAACAACAGTGAAAATAATAAATAGTGTTAGTTTGAGCTGCTGTTAATTAAGAAATAGGGGCGAACTGCTCTTTTTAAAGTTTAAACAGATGGGAGATTAGTTAAGTTGTGTAAATCATTGATGGAAAAACCGACAGCATCGCCTAAAATGCACCGAATTAAAGCATCCTGCTTTGTCAATTTACTATTTCAGTCCTATCGCATTGGCTATTACCCTTTTGGGGAATAGACGAACATTTAAATGATCCCTATATTTTCCGAAGTTTAGGACGAGTTCATGAAAAGCACGCGATAATGATGTTGATGTTAGAGATTTAGGATATGCAGTTCAGGTTATTCTTACAGCATGTTAGTGTAGGACTTCTATTGATTTTGGGTTTGAGTGCTTGTGATAGCCATCATCCAGAACCAGTAAAGCAACAACCCCAGACGCAACCGAGTGGTGAAACGAGTGAAGTGCTTGCAGATGAACAAGAAGAACAGCTTGCATCTGACGCGCAAGGGCTATCGCTAACCCAAGTAGCAGGCCAAGCAACATTGCCGTATTCTGCGGATCGTAAAAATAATTTGAGTAAACCTTCAGAAGCCGATTTGGTGTATGCGGGTCGTTATCATGCACGTATCCCTTGTAGCGATGCCTTTGCAGGCTGTGTCAATAATGAGAAAGAAGCAGAATATATTCTGAATTTAATGGATGATGGTTCTGTGTTCTGGACCAATACCAGTTTTAGCCGCCTTGGCTCAGATCCGTCACGTAATATTGCCAAGATTGAGCAGACCTGTAAGCAAGTACAGTGGCATGTGCATAAAGAACTAAATGAAATTATGATTCGCTGTGATGCTGCGGATGTAAACTTATATTATCAAGTGAGTCCGAATCAAGACTTGGTGATGGATCTGGATAAGATCTGGAATGGCGATAATGGGCGGAATCGTAAGTTCTTTAAAGAGTATCCATTCCCAGAACAAGCCTATGTATTTAAGAAAGTTGATTAAATAATCTGTATTCAAAATAAAAAAGAGCGCATTTAGCGCTCTTTTTTATTGCAGTTCCGATTAGTAATCGAAGCTGAAGTGTTCAGGTGCAAGTGAAGTCAAAGTGCGAGAGGTTGATACCATAGATTCTGCATGACCTTGCGCACGTGGCAATAGGCGGTCGAAGTAGAAATCTGCAACTTTGATTTTTGCTTTATAGAATTCAGGTGTTTCGATTCCGTCACCCGCTTCTAATTTCTCAGAAGCAACCACTGCTTGTTGCGCCCAGAAATAAGCCATCATCACATAGCCAGAGAACATCAAGAAATCAACCGACGCTGAAGAAACGATGTCACGGTCTTTACGTGCAGCAAGCATGATACGGACAGTTAGGGTATTCCATTGTGCGCAAAGCTTAGTTAAGTCCCAAGCAAAACGACGAAGGTACTTGTTACGTGCATGTGCAGCACAGAACTTCAAGATTTCAGCAGTATAGTCACGAACGACTTTACCTTTTGAGCTTAAAAGTACTTTACGGCCAATCAAGTCAAGTGCTTGAATACCTGTGGTACCTTCGTACAAGGTTGAGATACGCGCATCACGTGCGATTTGTTCCATACCCCATTCACGGATATAGCCATGACCGCCGTATACTTGCATACCGTGGTTTGCAGCTTCTAAGCCAAGTTCAGTTAAGAAGCCTTTAAGAATCGGTGTATAGAAACCAAGTTTGTCATCATAAGCTTCATACGCTGCTTGATCGCCACTTACCAATGCATCTGTCATTTTGTCTGCAAGTTTTGCAGCATGATAGATCATTGAACGACCGCCTTCAGCAATTGCTTTTTGCGTTAACAACATACGACGAACGTCAGCGTGGTGAATAATCGCATCACCGACGCGCTCAGGTTCTTTTTTACCAGAAAGGGCACGCATAGACATACGATCTTTCGCATAAGGTAAAGCACCTTGGAAAGAAAGTTCAGCATGTGCAATACCTTGAACTGCTGTACCGATACGCGCAGTGTTCATAAAGGTAAACATTGCATGTAAACCCTTGTTGATTTCACCGATCAGATAACCTGTTGCATTGTCAAAGTTAAGCACTGCAGTTGCAGAAGCTTTGATTCCCATCTTGTGTTCGATTGAACCACAAGAAACAGTATTACGTTCACCTACACCACCATCCGCAGTTGGAATGAATTTAGGTACGATGAATAAAGAGATACCACGAGTACCTGCTGGTGCATCTGGAAGACGCGCAAGTACGATGTGAATAATGTTCTCGGTTAAATCGTGCTCACCTGCAGAGATGAAGATTTTAGTACCAGAAATTTTGTATGTACCATCAGCAGCAGGTTCTGCTTTGGTTTTAACTTGACCTAAGTCTGTACCACATTGCGGTTCAGTTAAGCACATCGTGCCTGACCAAGTCCCTTCAACCAATTTAGGCATATAGGTATTTTTTTGCTCATCTGTACCAAACTGCATGATCGTGTTCATACAGCCAGTACTTAAACCTGGATACATGGTGAATGACCAGTTCGCCGTTCCCATCATCTCAGATTTGATCAGGTTTAAAGACATTGGTAAGCCTTGGCCACCAAACTCTTCTGGATAAGAAAGACCTTGCCAACCACCCATGACAAATTGGTCATAAGCTTCTTTAAAACCTTTTGGTGTTGTCACTTCGCCGTTGTTAAAGGTACAACCTTCTTCATCACCTGATTGATTGAGCGGAGAAAGTACGTTTTCGCAATAATCTGCTGCACCTTCAAGAATCATATCAACCGTTTCAGCATCCGCATTTTGACCACTTGTCAAAGTTTGGTAATGTGCTGGATAATCTAACATTTCGTTCATTAAGAAACGAATGTCACGGAGCGGGGCTTTATAAGCTGGCATAATCTTAATCCTGTATTTGAATCATTTTGGATTATCTGTTTCGATACTTTGATTATTCACAATGGTGATAAAAATACATTGATAACCACTAGGGAAAAGAATGTCAGAAAAGCGAATTTCCTAAAAGGGAAATTTGTAAAAAAATCACTTTTCTATTGGTCTCAAAACGGATATGAAATGTGAAAAGTACTCAATTTTATACTTGAAAATATAATGATATAAAGGTGTTTGGTAAAGCTATGCGTATAAAATATTTAACTTTATGCTTAATGGGTCTAAGTCTTTCTGCATGTTCACAACATGTCATTAAAACCAATACAGCTTCGACCAATCTGGAACAGAAGGCAATCAATAGTATTAATGCGATGTATGAATATCCAAGCTATGATTACCGTGGCAAATTTAATATTCATGTTGAACCACAGCAAAATAATACAAATACCAAAGCAGACAATGCACCTTTAGATGCAGCGCTCAAGCAAAAGGTTGATCAATATTTACGAGATCAAAAGGTCAATTTAAACAGTAAACAGAAACAGGCGCTGTATGTTGCGCTTGCACAAGAACAAAAAAGCTATGGTCAGACCAAGGTGGATAAGTTCACCCAAATCGTGGCCAATGTTCTGAATGACATGCAATTTGAATATGATGGTTCAGTGCATTATCGTCAGAAAATGGGTTCATTTAATTTAACCGCACGTTATGAAAAACCAACTTTATTGGTTCAAGCTAAAGTGCCGATGGTATTAGATTTAAATAACTATAAGTTTTATATCAATTACTTTGCTTTGATGCCGTATTTGGTCAATAAAGATAGTCAAAATAATCTGGCGTATTTAGATTTTTCCAAGTATCAGGATATGTTCAAGCAAGTCGATTACAAGAAATTTGCTGAATATGTGAAAGCTTCTGGCGCCGTCTATTATCGTCTTGCCGATCAAAATAACATTCAAGCCTTACCGGTTTCTTCTGCTGATCAAGCAGCCGGTGTGGTCGAGAAGATTCGTTTAAAAAGCTCGATTGAAGAGCTGATTTTACAAGCCAATTTGTATAGCAAAGTCAATGAAAAATACTTCATGCAAAGTGTTCTCAATATTAAAGAAGAGAATCTGGAGAAACTGATTGCCAATGAAGTTGATGCTGCAAGTTCATCTAAATCAGGAAAAACCGCTTCATTGTTGGATAAAAAAGATTCGGCTGATGATGCCAGTGTGGTTAGCCAAGAACTATATCGCTTGGTAAATAAACATTTTGGTGTGGAGGATGCCGAAGAAGATTATGCCGATGAGAGCGCAGATGCGGCGGAAGATGTAACACAAGCAGCGCAGAAGGCCTATGCCGAGGCTGCTGCGGATAGTACGGTCGAGGCCACAGTCGCTGAAGACGAGCAAGCAGGTTTAACCGAGGAGCAATGTACAGCCCTGCAAAATACGCCAAAAACCACATATGGTGATGCGCAGTATTGCCAAAGTATGTATGACATTGATGTCTTTGGTGAGCAGAAAGCAGAATCTGGTTTCTTGAGTTATATCACTAAATTACAAGCGGTCGAAAAACAGTTTGCTGAATATGATCAAAATCAATTTATTGATGATCAGGCATTTAAAGCGCTTTGGATTAAGCATCAAGCGGATATTGCAAAAGCATTGCCACGAGTTGAGAAACGAAATCCATTTGTTATGGATGTCGGCTTGGATGCTCAAGGGCGTGCGGTCAAACTCGATTATGATTTGAACTATGGCTTATCTGAATTGAAGTCACGTTTTAGTGTCAAAGCAGATATGTTGATTTCAAATTATGGCAAAGCCACCCCAATTGATCAGGCACAATTGAAACGCGCGAAGAGTTGGTCAGAAGCAAGCAAAGGCTCGATGTTGGAACAAGCAGTGAATAGCTTCTCTGAGAAATTAGGTCAAGCAGGGGTTCAAGAACGTTCAGCAGAACCATATACCATGACTTTGGAAGATCAACTCAAAGTCATTGCAGAACAACGCTATGATGCTACGCATGCCTATGATCAAACCTATAAAGCAGTATTCATTGCGAAATTGACCGAAAGCACACCACAGGTTGTACAGCGTTCTTCAAGCCAGGAGCTGCAAGAAATTGCCACTGTATATGCATACTGGTATGGCGATGAAGAGGTTTATAATCCAAAAGGGAAAGCCCTGCAAAGCATTGAAGCTTTACAGAAGAAACATCATCTTGAAAATGAAGATCAGTTTGATGACAAATTAGGTCAAGCAGTGAATCGTATTGTGTTGGATGCGATGCGTGGTGATACAGATCGCCAAGCGTGGAAAAAGCTACAAGCACAATATAAGCAGCCACAGCAGTTATTTGCCAAACAATATCAAATCCAGTTCGAACAAGAGAATGGTGCTTCAAGTGAGGAAAAAATCTTACTTGGACAAACCGCAAATATCTTAGGGCAAGTGTTTGTGGATGCCCGTAAGAATAAATTGTCTGAAAAATCGATTCAGTCTTTAAAAATCGAGCATAACGAATTTATTGATTATGAGATTTTCAAAGAGGTGTATCAGAAGATGCTGACAGTTAAATAATTTCTTTATCCCAATAAAAAACCTGCAAAGTGCAGGTTTTTTATTTTGTGCTTTGGCGATTATAAAAAGTCTTTTAGTTCTGGTTTTACCCCATTCCAGATCGAGAATGCTTCAATCGCTTGACCGACCAGCATACCGAAACCATCAGTAGATGGAATTTGGCGTTGTTTGGCCTGATCTAGAAAGCTAGATGGTTTGCCATAAGCCATTTCATAAGCGTGATGGAACACTAAACTTTCAGGCAGTTGTAGGACATCACCTGTTAAGCTCGCAGAGGTTGCATTAATCACAACATCAAACTCACCAGCGAGTTGGTCTAAGCCTGTTACTTTAAGTTCTGCGTGCGGCACAGCATCTTTTAAATCGTCAACGAGTTGCTCAGCTCGGGTAAGGGTACGATTAGCGATCACAATCTGTTTTGCGCCTGCCTGTACCAAAGGGTAGATGACACCGCGGGTTGCACCGCCAGCCCCTAAAATGAGAATACGACTCTCTTTTAGTTCCCAACCCAAAGCCTGAATCGCTGCAACTAAGCCTTGACCATCGGTATTATCACCATATAGTTTGCCACCCTGCATCCATAAGGTATTGACTGCTTTGGCGATCTTGGCGCGTTCAGTCAGTTGGTCGCAAAGAGCAAAGGCTTGTTCCTTAAAAGGTACTGTGACATTCATGCCGATGCCGTTGTGCGCAAAGAAATCTTTTACAGCACTTTCGAAACCATCTAAGGGCGCAAGAATTTTTTTATAGTGAAGATCGACCCCAGTTTTTGCTGCGAATGCATGGTGAAGTTCAGGTGAGCGGGATTGTTCAATCGGATTTCCAATTACAGCAAATTGTTTGGTCATTGTACGACGATCAACTGAAGAAAATAGCTGAAGTGTATAAAGTTATTGATCTAATCGCAATCAGATCATGGATGCTTTGATGGCTTCAGCCAGCTTTTGGATATTGCGCCAAATTTCATCAGGTTGATGTGCGGCATAACCAAATAAGACTGCACTTTGGGAAGCGTCGGTTTGGCAATATCGAGAAAGGGGTTGAACCGCCAAATCAACCTTTAAGCAGTAAGCAATAAACTCTTGTTCCGTCCAATCTGGATTTAACCAACAGAGTAAATGTATTCCTGAGTCAGTTATTTGAATTGTTAAAATCTCTGCGAGATAGGTTTGGATCGCGCGAATCAAGACCTGTTGGCGCTCAAAACAGGTTTTACGAACTTTTCTGACATGCCTCGCATAGTGACCCTCTTGGATAAAGAGGCTTAAAGCAACTTGTTCTAAATAGGAACATTGGCTGTCGATCTGTTTTTTAGCAAGACAAAAAAGATCCATCAATGAATCAGGAATGACCATAAACCCTAAACGAAACTCAGGAAACATCATTTTGGAAAAGGTTCCCGAGTAAATCACACGTTGTTGCTGATCTAACCCTTGTAAGGCTTGAATAGCACGAGAGCCGTAACGAAACTCACTATTATAGTCATCTTCAAAAATCCACTTTTGCTGTTGCGCAGCCCACTCCAACAGCATTAAGCGGCGCTTTAAACTCAATGTGCCGCCTAATGGAAAATGGTGTGAGGGTGTTGTATAAATCAGTTTGCTTTGTGCATGATCTTGCATGATGCTTGGAATATTCATCCCTTCATCATCAGTTAAAATGGGTTGTATTCTTGCTCCAAAACTCTGAAAAACTGCTAAAGCTGCATCATAACCAGGTTCATCCATGCAGACCTGATCCTGCTTCTGCAATAAGGCGAAAGCGGTTAAATGGATGGCTTGTTGGGTTCCGTTCACAATTAAGATTTGTTGTGTTGTGCAATTCAAGCCGCGGGTTGAGCGGACATAGTCGCAAATTGCTTGTCGTAGGGGTAAATAACCACAAGGGTCATAAGCTTGCCCGAGTTGGTGGTATGACTGTCGCCAGGCTCGGCCAAGCAGTTTTCCCCAAAGGGAGTGTGGAAAAAGATCAACACATCCGACACCTACATGAAACATTCGTTTTTCTTGTGACGCTTGCTGTAATTGCCAAGTTTTAAGATGTTGCACAAGGTTTGGATTAACATCCAAATGCTGAGTCGTCACAAGGTGATCAATCGGTGTTTGGGTTTGCGCATGAATCAATTGGTCGGGGATAACCGCGCTGACATAGGTTCCTGAACTCGGTTTGGTGATGAGATAACCTTCATCCAATAAGCGCTCTAATGCTGCTAAAACGGAATTACGAGAGATGGACATCATTTCTGCTAAAGCACGACTTGATGGAAGCTTTACTCCAGCATGGAGCCTGCCATCTAGAATGGCAGTATGTAAGGCCGTGTATAAGGCGTCTTTAATGTTGCCTTGAGCTAAGACGAGATGAGGAAAATGAGCAGCGGATGAATTTTTCATTTCGAGTAAACTGGTACTGTCAAATAAATCAAAACTGTATCTTATAAACCATCCACAATCAAAACTACACTGCTAACTCTCATTTCCAAGACCATAAAATTTAAGGAAAATTTCATGCAGCATCAAGACATCCAAGTGACTCCTGTGCAACAAGATAATTATCAACAGTGGATACCCTTTTGGCTGGCCTATCAGAATTTTTACAACGTGGAACTGTCTAGCGCCATCACACAAACCACATGGCAACGTTTTTTTGATCAAACTGAGCCTGTCTATTGTGCGGTTGCAAAACAAGGAGATCAGCTTTTAGGCTTTGTACATTACGTCATTCACCGTTCAACTTGGGCGAAAAATAGCTATTGTTATTTAGAAGATTTATTCGTTTCACCAGCGCAAAGAGGGCAGCAGATCGGAAAGCGATTAATCGAATACGTACAGCAACAAGCGAGGGAACATCAGTGTGAACGCTTATACTGGCATACACAGGAAACGAATCATACGGCACAGAAACTCTATGACTGGATTGCAGAAAAGCCAGGAATCATTGAATATCGGATGCGTTTAGACTAAGAAAAAAGCCAAAGCAGATGGTTGCTTTGGCTTTTAGATGGTTAAGCATTCAAACCTAACCAATCTCTTGGTTTTAGATAATAATCGGTAAGACGCTTTTCTGCCGAGTCCGCATCCCACTCAGGGCGATACGACCAACCTGCAAGATTCGGCAAACTCACCAAGATTGATTCAATACGACCACCAGTTTGTAGGCCAAACAGAGTACCGCGGTCATAGACCAAGTTATATTCGACATAACGACCACGACGATACAGTTGGAACTCACGCTGTGCTTCAGTATATGGTTGTTCACGGTGCTTTTCAAAAATCGGCAAGATCGCGGCTAAATAACCGTTGCCTACAGCTTGGATATATTTAAAGCAGGTTTCAAAATCCCATTGATTTAAATCATCAAAGAATAAACCACCGACACCACGTTGTTCATCACGATGCTTTAGGTAGAAATAATCATCACACCATTGTTTGTGTTCAGCATAGACATTTTCGCCAAAAGGCTGACATAAGTCATACGCAGTTTGATGCCAGTTTTGAACATCTTGATCATCTGGATAAAATGGGGTTAAGTCGAAACCACCACCAAACCACCACACTGGATCTTGACCTTCAGGCTCAGCCACAAATAGGCGAACATTGGCATGAGAGGTTGGAATATTTGGGTTTTTCGGGTGAATCACTAAGGATACGCCCAGTGCCTGTGCTTTCGCCCCAGCAATTTGTGGATGCCGTTCAGTTGCAGAAGCGGGGAGTTTACTAATATTGATGTGGGAGAACATGACCCCACCTTTTTCAATCACTTCACCATTTTGCAAAACACGAGAGCGGCCACCGCCACCTTCGGTTCGTTGCCAATCATCAATGATAAATTCCGCGGTACCACCGCCTGCACGTTCCTGTTGCTCTAGTCCTGCACAAATCCGTGCCTGTAGATCGAGTAAAAATTCGCGAACACGTTGAATATCAACTGAAGTTGGATGCTGCATGATGATCCTCTGAAAGTGATCTAGGGATTGCTTATATCAAAACATAAAACCCATAAAAAAAGTAAGGGTTTTTTTATTTTTTACAATAAAAACCCTTTAACTGATTTATTTTTAAACGTTTTGAAAAATGAATTAAAAGTCATCTTTTTTATAGAGATGATCCATACGCTCACGTTTGGTTTTTAAATATTGTTCATTGAAAGGATTGCGACCTACCGTTAATGGAACACGCTCAACCACATTGATGCCGAGATCAGTCAAGGCTTTTAATTTAAGCGGGTTATTGGTCAGTAGTTTCACTTCTTTAATCTGAAGGTGATCCAACATAATGCTGCACATATCATATCGACGCGCATCAGCAGGCAAGTTCAATAACAGGTTCGCATCAACCGTATCATGTCCTTGATCTTGCAAGGCATAAGCACGAATCTTATTGGTTAAACCGATACCACGGCCTTCTTGACGGAGATAAAGAATCACGCCTTGACCAGCTTCATTGATCAAGCTTTGTGTGGCTTGTAGTTGCGGTCCACAATCACACTTGAGTGAAGCGAAAGCATCGCCTGTTAAGCATTCTGAATGGATGCGCACGAGTACAGGCTGATCTGGAGCCGTTTCTAAACCTTTAGATAGCGCCACATGTTCTTCACCTGTTGCAGGGTCTTGAAACACGGAAATATTGAAGTCACCAAAAGCGGTGGGAAGCTTTGATGTTGCAATAAATTCAATCGGCACAGAGAGCTCACTATGATAATAAAAACAGTTCGAGTATAGCCTAATGTTTGAAGATTGCGTGAACTGGAATTTCTGATTTTTCACATAACTTTTTCTTTTTCATACAAAGCACACAATAATGGTTGATAAACAGTGACATAATTCAGGATAATCTAAGGGTCATTCTTTAAAATTTGCATGAGAATGTTCAGCACTACATCATTCGCACGTGTGGCTGATTGAAGGTAGATCGTATTTAATTGTATGATTGCCCCCATTTAAAACCCAGCTTCGGACTTGCCAGGCTTAAAAAGGCTTTGCCACATTATGTTGTATACCGAAATTCCAACTCAACGCCCTGTTACGCCATTGTTAGATGGAATTGATCATCCGCAACAATTACGTCAGCTCGAGCAAAGCCAACTTGTACAAGTTGCAGATGAGTTACGTCAATATATTTTGTATGCAGCAGGGCAAAGTGGCGGTCACTTTGGTGCAAATTTAGGTGTAGTTGAACTGACCGTTGCGCTGCATTATTGTTTTAACACACCTAATGACCGTTTAGTGTGGGATGTGGGCCATCAAGCTTATCCTCATAAAGTGCTGACAGGTCGTCGTGATCGAATTACCACGATTCGTAGTAAAGATGGTTTAGCTGCATTTCCAGCGCGTGATGAATCTGAGTTCGATACCTTTGGTGTTGGACATTCATCTACTGCAATTTCGGCAGGTTTAGGTATGGCCTTGGCGCGTCGTTATCAGAACGATCCATGCGACGTTGTGGCAATTGTGGGCGATGGTGCAATGACAGCGGGCATGGCTTTTGAAGCCATGAATGATGCGGTTGCGCATGATGCAGACTTGATCGTCGTCTTAAATGACAATGATATGTCGATTTCGTGCAGTACCGGTGGTTTTGCAAAACATTTGGCTGCGATTTGGGAAACAGGCCAACTGGTCAATGTAAATGAACAAGGCGAAGCCTATGTTCAACCGCACCCGAAGTGGACATATAACTCTCGTTTACACCAATCTGCGACAGACGCCGCGGATAACTTATTTAAAGCAATTGGTTTTGATTATTTTGGGCCATTTGATGGTCATGATGTGGATCAGTTGGCGCAAGTTTTCCATGCGCTTAAAAAGCGTAAAGGTCCACGTCTGGTTCATATTTATACGAAAAAAGGGAAAGGATTCGCACCAGCGGAAGCCGATCCGATTACCTATCATGCCATTACCAAGATTGCACCAGCAGCAACTACACCTGCAAAAAAATCACCGCCAAAATATTCAGATGTATTTGGGCAATGGTTATGTGATGAAGCAGCGCAAGATGATCGTTTACTCGCAATTACCCCAGCGATGTGTGAAGGCTCTGGTATGGTTAAATTTGCGCAGCAATATCCTGAGCGTTTCTTTGATGTTGCCATTGCAGAACAGCATGCAGTGACTTTAGCTGCAGGTATGGCATGTGAAGGTCTTAAACCCGTTGTTGCGATTTATTCAACCTTCTTACAACGTGGTTATGATCAATTGATTCATGATGTTGCCTTGCAAAATCTGGATGTCACCTTTGGTATTGATCGAGCTGGTTTAGTGGGTGAAGATGGCCCAACCCATGCTGGTGCTTATGATTACGCCTATATGCGTACCGTACCTAACATGGTGATCATGGCACCGAAAGACGAAAACGAATGCCGCCAAATGCTGCATACCGCTTATCTCTACAAAGGGCCAACGGCAGTGCGCTATCCACGTGGGGTGGGTACAGGCGTTGAGATTCAACAGCAAATGACAGCGATGGAAATTGGTAAAGCTGAAATCGTTGCTGAATTTAATGTGGATGCTGAACAGCAGATCAGTGTCCTTGCTTTTGGTAGTCGTGTTGCAGCATCGGTAGAAGCCGCTCAGCAATTTGCGAACAAACACTCGATGGGTGTGCGTGTGGTGAATATGCGCTTTGTGAAGCCTTTAGATGAGCAAATGCTTCGTGAGTTGGCTCCACGGACCCAGCTGTTTGTAACGGTAGAAGAACATGCCGTGATGGCTGGTGCGGGGAGTGCTGTGAATGAGTTCTTAGCACATGCGAAGATTCTTAAGCCGATTTTGAATATTGGTTTGCCAGATAGCTTCTTACATCAGGCAACGCATCAGCAAATGTTGCAAGATTGTGGTTTAGACAGTCAGGGAATTTTAACTTCAATTGAGCGAGCTTGGTTTTAATCTATAAGCTCATGTAAAAGCGAAAATAATTTTTCGCAACATTTTTCCCCTAAAAGCGCTTATATTTGCTAGAATATACGCGCTTTTATGCATTATTCTTTGTCAAAATCTTCAAATTTGTAGTGGGTGTTCAATGGAACCTATGGTGGTTATGGCTGCGCGTGCGGCTCAAACAGTTGGTCAAGAGCTTTTAAAGGCACATCAAAATCGTCATAAACTCGATTTGCAAGTTGAAGAAAAAGGCATCGATGGTCCAGTAACGCGCGTCGATCGTTACTTGGAACAACTTACAATTGATACCCTCCGTAAAAGCTATAAAAACCACAGCTTCCTTGGCGAAGAGTTTGGTATGCAAGAAGGTAAAGGTCACGATGCAGATTGGTGCTGGGTGATTGATCCTTTAGATGGCACACAAAACTTTATTAATGGTTTCCCACATTTCTGTATTTCTATTGCTGTACAACATAAAGGTGTTACTCAACACGGCGTGATTTATGATCCTGTGCGTGATGAATTATTCTCTGCAAGCCGCGGTCGTGGTGCAGTGATGAACCAACGCCGTATCCGTGTCAATGTAAAAGAAAGCTTAGAAAACACTTTCCTTGCTGTTGGTCATCCATACCGTGCAAAACGTAATGGCGAAATCATTTCTTATGCAGAACAGCATTTTGCTTCATTATTGGCAGTGACTAAATCTGGTGCGCAAATCCGTCGTGGTGGTTCAGCTGCACTTGATTTGGCTTATGTTGCTGCAGGCCGTTTTGATGGTTTCTTTGAGCTTGGCTTAAAACCATGGGATATCGCTGCAGGTGAGTTGATTGTGAAAGAAGCGGGCGGTGTTATTGTTGATGCTCGTGGTGGCAATGATTCATTGGATAATGGTCAAGTGATTGCTTGTTCACTCAAGATGTTAAAGCCATTGATGCAAACCGTAGTTCCTGCTTGGGGCGATGCTGCAAAATAATTTGCCGAATTCTAAAAAAGCCCTCAATATTTGAGGGCTTTTTTATGCGTTATTCGAAATAAGGTAAAATCAATTGCTTATCTATTTTATTGGCCCAGGTGGTGCTGGTAAGACTACTGTAGCCAAGTTGCTCTCGGCGGAGTTTGGTTTTGACTACTATGATTTAGATGAATATTTTATGCAAAGTGAAGGAGATATTACTCAGTACATTATTCAACATGGTTATAAAGAATATGCAGCGCGTAACATTCAGCTTTTTATGCAGCTTCAAATAAAATACGATTTGAATAAAATAATGATCATTGTATGTTCCTCTGGATTTATGGCCTATCCCCATGATATTCAACAAGACTATATGAAAATCAAAGATGAAATAGAGAGCCATATTTTTACTTTTTTAATGTTACCTTCACTCGCATTGGAAACATATGTTCAAGAAATTGTAGCAAGGCAAATGAATCGAGCTTACTTGAATCCTGTTCGAGCAAAAGAAGAATTAAAGATTAGGCAGAGATTTCAGCTTTATTCGAATTTGAAGTGTCGGGTACTTTTGACGGATCAGATTCCTGATCAAGTTGCTGCAAATGTGAAACAAATACTGGATACCCTTAATAAAGTAAAGCAGGGATCTATCGAACTTAGTTTAACTGTACAATAAGAATGTTAACAAAAGAGTAAGGCATAATAAGTTTTTAACTTGCTGATAATTATGTTTATATTGGAATATAAATTATTTTAAATATGTTGTTTTGAGGTCGTCATTATCGTCTGGATACAAATAATAAAGAGGGTGAAATAGAAAAACCTATTAAAAAGGGTGACTTTTAAAATTATTCTGCTATAATCCGCCCACGCACTTAAATTCCAGTTCATTACCTGAACATTCAGTTCTATTCATTATTAGCGCACGCTGTCCGTAGAGAGGACCACATCTTGCGCCCAAATCGCTTAGCGATTCTTCAGGTTGAAGCAGTAATCAAGCGTGCGTTAAGTCCACATCGTCGTTATTCGGATCGCCGCTGAACTTCATCTATTTTTCAGCTTGAGTCGCTTTGCCGCTTGTTGCCGATGTCTATTTTTTAGCATTTATTAAAATGGAGCACCCATTAGGGTGAAACTCTCTATGAGCAAAACTTTTGCCGAATTTTCTTTACACGAAACCTTACAACAAGCGCTTGAAGGTTTAGGTTTTACTACACCAACTCCTGTGCAAGAACAAGCGATTCCCGCTGCATTAGAAGGGAAAGATTTATTAGTTTCGAGCCAAACTGGTTCAGGTAAAACTGCCGCATTTTTATTACCTACGTTAAATGCGTTAGCGGGCGAAGAAGCATTTGTTTCTTTTAAAGACCGTATGAAAGCAGTCACTCAGCCTACAATTTTAGTTATTTCTCCTACCCGTGAATTGGCTCAACAAGTGAGCCAAGACGCAATTGCATTTGTACGTCACATGAAAGGTGTTCGTATTGCTGCAATCATGGGTGGTATGCCTTTTGGTAAGCAAATTCAACAGCTTAAAGGTGCACAAGTTGTTGTTGCGACTCCAGGTCGTTTACTTGATCTTGTAAACCGTCGTCAAATTAAACTTGATAAAGTTGAATCATTAATTGTTGATGAAGCAGACCGTATGCTTGATCTAGGTTTCTCTGAAGATCTAGAAGCAATTGGTGAATTAGCTGCAAACCGTAAACAAACATTAATGTTCTCTGCAACATTTGCGGATCGTATTATCCGTCTTGCTGAGCGCATGATGAATGATCCACAACGTATTGCAATTGAAACTGGTCACAGTACCAATACTGATGTAACGCAAACATTGCATTGGACTGATGGTTTCGAACACAAGAAAAAATTACTTACGCATTGGTTATCTGACGAATCAGTAGATCAAGCTGTTGTATTCGCAAGCACGCAAGAAGATACAGATATGCTTGCTGAAGAATTAGCTGAAGCTGGTCACTCAGTTGTTGCGTTGCACGGTGCAATGCCACAAACCGTTCGTAACCGTCGTTTACGTAGCATTCGTGAAGGTCGTGCAAAAATCTTAGTTGCGACTGACGTTGCAGCACGTGGTTTAGACGTACCAACAATTTCACACGTAATTAACTTCGGTTTACCGATGAAAAACGAAGACTATGTACACCGTATCGGTCGTACAGGTCGTGCTGGTCGTACAGGTCAAGCCGTTACTTTAGCGACTTACCGCGAGCGTGGTAAAATCCGTGCGTTAGAAGATTACTTAGATGCACGTTTAAATGTATCTGAAATTGAAGGTCTTGAGCCATCTCCACCTCCTGCGCGTTCAGGTCGTGATGGTGGTGGTCGTGGCCGTGATGGCGGTGGTCGTGGTCGTGGCGGTCGTGATGGCGGTCGTGGCGGTTTCGGTGGTGGTCGTCGTTTTGAAGGCGAAAGCAATTTCAAACGCCGTGAAGGTGGTGATGACCGTCCACGTCGTAGCTTCGATGACAAGCCTCGTGGCGAACGTCCATCATTTGGTGGTGAAGATCGTCCACGTCGCGAATTCAATTCAGATCGTCCACGCCGTGAAGGTGGTTTCGAAGACCGTCCACGCCGCGAATTTAATTCAGATCGTCCACGCCGTGAAGGTGGTTTTGAAGACCGTCCACGTCGCGAGTTCAACTCTGATCGTCCACGTCGTGAAGGTGGTTTCGAAGACCGTCCAAAGCGTAGTTTTGGTGGTGAAGATCGTCCACGTCGCGAGTTCAACTCTGATCGCCCACGTCGTGAAGGTGGTTTCAATGATAAACCGCGTTTTGATTCGAATGATGACAACCGTGGCAACCGTGTAGATTACAAACCACGTCGTGAAGGTAGCTTCGGCGACCGTCCAAAACGTGATTTTGGTGATCGTCCTGCTCAACGTGAAGGTGGTTTTGGCGACCGTAAGCGTAGCTTCGGTGGTGATGACCGTCCAAAGCGTAGCTTCGGTGGTGAAGATCGTCCAAAACGCAGCTTCGGTGGTGAAGATCGTCCAAAACGTAAGTTTGGTGAAGATAGCCCAGCACGCGGTACACGTGAAGAAACTTTCGGTGGTGACCGTCGTCGCAAAAACGATTTTTAATCGTTAAAAACCGATGAAAACAAGAAGCCAGTTGAAAAACTGGCTTTTTTATTTTGTGCTAGTCATGTAAAATCTTAAAAATGTGTACTAATTCAAATTTTATATAAGAAATGAATAGGGTTAAGCAAAATAAAAGTCTTTTGAGTCAAATGTGGTCTTTCATGTGTAGTGAAGGACTGCCGTGTCTATTTGTCATTCTGATGCTTTGTAATGGCTTGTTCTTTGCCTATGCACTTTTTGATACCAGTCACTCTGATGCTTTTAATGTCAATTCTCAACATACCACCAGCCAAACTGATTCGAAGAATAACTACATAAATTAAATAATCTTCGTACCATCGGTTATCAAAATAAAAACAAGCGTTTAATGTTTCAGTGTATAGTATGCGTGCATAAAAAGTGCAGGAATGAATGCCATTATGAATAACAAATCTCCTCTCGATACCGAAGCCTTAATTGAAGTTAAAAACTTGAGCTTTAATCGAGGAGAACGCGTCATTTATGACGATATCAGTCTTAAAATTCGACGTGGTCAAATTACTGCAATTATGGGACCGTCTGGTACGGGTAAGACGACTTTATTACGTTTGATTGGTGGCCAATTGCTTCCTGATCATGGTGAAGTGCTGCTCGACGGTAAAGATATTGCGACAATGTCGCGTCAAGAATTATTCGCTGCACGTGCACGTATGGGAATGCTATTCCAGAGTGGTGCATTATTTACCGATATGTCGACCTATGAAAATGTCGCTTTTCCCATCCGCGCACATACCAAATTACCCGAACATATTATTGCAGAGTTAGTTGCGTTAAAACTTGAATCAGTGGGCTTGCGTGGAGCTGAGCAGTTGATGCCATCAGAGCTTTCCGGCGGGATGAACCGTCGTGTTGCTTTGGCACGTGCGATTGCGTTAGACCCTGAATTGATTATGTACGATGAGCCATTTGCAGGCCAAGATCCGATCGTGATGGGTGTTTTGACCCGCTTAATCCGTTCTTTGCGTGATGCTTTAGATTTAACCACGATTATCGTCTCGCATGATGTTGCAGAAACCTTATCGATTGCTGATTATATTTATGTGGTTGCTGAAGGCAAAATTCAGGGTGAAGGTTCACCTGAACAATTAAAAAATCATGCATCACCATTTGTACGCCAGTTTTTAACAGGTTCGATTGAGGGACCTGTCGAATATCAATTTACTCACCAAGCATATTTAGATAACGAGGTTCGTCCATGAATGCGATTGCCTGGTTAGGTAGACTCGTTATTGAGCGGATAAAGGGGATTGGTGCTGCGGCACTGATGCTTCTGCAAGTTTTATTTTCCATGCCATCGAAAGGTGGATTTCAGCGCTTTATTTACCAAATGTATCGTGTCGGGGTGATGTCCCTGCTGATTATCGCTGTTTCTGGCTTGTTTATTGGTGCTGTTCTTGGTTTGCAGATGTATAGCATTCTGGTCACCTTTGGTAGTGAGGCAATGCTAGGTACTGCGATTTCATTGACACTATTGCGTGAATTGGCTTCCGTGGTTGCTGCATTGCTCTTCGCAGGTCGTGCCGGTTCAGCATTAACTGCTGAAATTGGTTCCATGAAACAAAGTGAACAACTTGCCAGCATGGAAATGATCGGAGTTGATCCGCTCAGACAAATCGTGTCGCCACGTTTATGGGCGGGAATTGTCAGTCTTCCGATGCTGACTGTGATCTTTGCAACCATTGGTATTATTGGTGGCAAGATGGTGGGTGTTGATTTCTTGGGTGCGGATGAAGGCTCATTCTGGGGCGGTATGCAAAGTAGCGTACAATTCTGGCATGACGTTTTTAACGGCACTATCATCAAAAGCATTGTATTTGCTTTAATTTGTACATGGGTAGCGGTATATCAAGGTTATGCTTGTGATCCGACGCCAGAAGGTATCGCGACTGCAATGACCAGAACGGTCGTATATTCTTCACTTTGTGTATTAGGTTTTGATTTCGTGTTGACTGCGGTCATGTTCGGAGGGATTTAATGAAATCACGTACTAGTGAGCTGGCCGTAGGTATTTTTGTCATTATCTTCGGTATCGCTCTATTTTTTCTTGCGATGAAAGTCAGTGGTTTAGTTGGTACTAATTTACGTGATAGCTACAGCATGACAGCGCAGTTTGATAACGTAAACGGTTTAAAAGCACGCGCGAAAGTCACCATGAGCGGTGTAACCATTGGCCGTGTTGAATCAATTACACTTGATCCAGTGACACGTTTGGCAACTGTAAAATTTGATCTAGATGGTAAGTTGACCAGTTTTAGCCCAGAGCAACTGAAAGAAGTGCAAAAGAATGCACTTGAAGAATTGCACTATAGTGCTGATTATCAACAAGCTGATGCTGCGAAACAAAAAGAAATGGAACAGCAACTTATTGCTAACATGACCTCCATCACCAGCCTTGATGAAGATGCTTATATTATGGTTGCAACCAATGGTCTATTGGGTGAGAAATATTTGAAAGTTGTCCCAGGTGGTGGTGTGAACTACTTAAAACGTGGTGATGTAGTTTCAAATACCCAAGGTACAATGGATTTAGAAGATTTAATCAGTAAGTTTATTACTGGTGGTGCTGGTAAAGCCACATCGAGCTCAACAGCGACAGAAAGTCCAGCTTCAAAGCCAGCGGCGACTGAAGCAGAACCCTCTTTTGTTGAGTAATTCAGGTTAGGAGATTGAAGTGAACACATTATTGAAACAAACTCTAACAGCAAGCGTATTATCAACAATGCTTGCAAGTGCAGCATTTGCGGCACCAACAGAGACCCCACCTGATTTTGTTAAGCGCGTAGCTGATGGCTTGATTACTCGTTTAAAAGCAGATAATGCAAAATTACAGAATAATCCAGCTCTGGTCAGAACGATTATTCGTCAGAATCTTGACCCGTATGTGGACTCACAAGCATTTACCCGTATTGTGTTAGGGACGTATGCGAATAACCAATACACCAATGCTGCTCAACGTGCTCAGTTTGAACAAAACTTCCGTGCGGTCATTATTGAGAACTATGGTGGTGCTTTCGCTAAATATACCAACGAAAGCTACACGATGCGTCCGTTTAAATCGACCAACAGTAAAAACCCTGTGGTGACTTTAGACTTCTTGCACAATGGTGAAAAAATTCCAGTATCGTTCCAGTTAACCGACAAAGGCGATCAATGGAAGGTACGTAATATCAATGTGTCTGGTATTGACCTTGGTTTGCAATTCCGTAATCAGTTTGCGGCAACGGTTCAACGTAATGGTGGTGACATCAATAAAGCGATTGCGACATTTAAACCAGATGCAGATGCTGCTGTTAGCAAAAAATAAGTAGGTGACGGGTGATTCAATATATTGATCAGCAATTAATTGTGTCAAAGACAATTAATTTTGAAAATGCAGAACAGATTTATCAGGCTGGTTTAAAGCATATTCAGCAACATCAGAATTTTCCTTTGGTTGTTGATTTGGCCCAGCTTGAACAAGGCAATACTTTATCTTTGGCGGTATTGGTGCAATGGTTGCGTCAAACACCTGAAAATAAAGGTCTACACTTCAAAAATGTGTCTGAGAAGATGTTGAAAATCATCCAAGCTTGCCATTTACAAGATGATTTGAAATTGATTTGATCAAAATCTTGTCGAAATAAAAAAGCACCGTCAGGTGCTTTTTTATTATTAGATCCATTTCTTCCAACGGAAGTAAAACATTGGCAAGACGAGGAAGGCCATCAGAATACCAATCACAATCCAAAAACTGAGGCTGCCATGAGCAAAAGGTAGTACATCGGTGTTCATCCCATAAATACTCGCGATCAGCATTGGGGGCGCAAGCATACTGGGTAAAATCGAGAATCGACGAATCGTGTCGTTCTGCTCAGTATTAATGAATCCAGAAGTGGTATCCAGTAAGAATCGCACTTTTTGGAATAAGAAGGCATCATGTTCGACTAGAGAGCGAACGTCTTCACTTAACTCGCGAATGTCGGCATCATAAATGTGACTGCCTAATGCACGCGGGCGTGCTAAAAAGGTCAATACACGGCGTAAATCAATTAAACAGAGTTGTGCCTTTCCCAGCATATCTTCTTGCTGGGCTAAGCGGGTAATCATGTCATCAAGGTCTAAAATTTTCTCGCGATGATGGTTATTCAGGACTTCTGTGGAATATCGTTCCAAGTCCTTGTGGATATCTTCCAAGATATCCGCAAGTTCATCCAGTTTCGCTTCAAGTAGGCCGAGCAAGATCCATGTGGGATCTTTATAATCCATATCATAGTCATTACGACGTGCGCGGGCACGAAAGGCACGGAAGGCAACCAACTTTTCACCACGCATGGTAAATAGGCGATCTTTATGCAAAATAAATGCAACCGTTTGTACCATTGCTAACATGGGTAAGGAGTCGTCTGTATCACCATCGACTTGAAAGTTTTTATTCTTTGTTAAAAAATAGGTACTGATATGCAAAATTCCATCATCATCACGGTAAAATCGTGCAGATGAGGAAATATCTTCAAGCGATTTTAAGGTCGGTAAGTTTCGGTCATACGCATCCAGAACCCATTGTTGTTCTTCTTGGGAAGGAGCGATGAGATCAATCCAGACCAGTTCGGGGTGGAGATCGAAACCTCCGTTGATGGTTGCATCTTCTAGACTACCGCGCTCTGTGGCATAAAAGGCTTCAAGCATGTCTTTTTTCCTCGCGCAGTCGGTGTAATGTTTTCGGTCGTTTACCGAAAGCAGGGTGTATTTTAGACAAGGATGAAACGAAAAACACTTGCCTAAACGTTATTTTCTCAAAAATCTTGTTACATAGCCTACTTTATCAGCATGACAGTTATATAAAACGGTTTTAATTGTATGAATTCTATATGTGTTTTCTGTGGTTCTTCTCTCGGTAATGATCCCATTTATCAGCAAATGGCTGAGGCGACTGGTCAGGCAATTGCTGCACAGGGAAAAACCTTGGTTTACGGCGGTGGTCGTTCTGGTCTAATGGGAGTGGTCGCCAATAGTGCATTACAGGCGGGTGGGCGAGTGATTGGGGTGATTCCTGATGCTTTGGTCGACCGAGAACTAGCACATACGGGTTTAACTGAATTGCATATCGTTAAGAATATGCATGAGCGTAAAACTAAAATGGCTGAGCTATCCGATGCCTTTGTGGCTTTACCAGGTGGTGCTGGAACACTGGAAGAAATTTTTGAACAATGGACATGGAGCCAATTGGGGATTCATCAGAAACCATGCGCATTTTTAAATGTGGACGGCTTCTATGATGGCTTGATCCAAATGATTCAGGGCTCGGTTGAGCGCGGCTTTAGTCAGGAGCGTTTTGTCGATAAGTTGATTGTGGCGGAACAAATTGAGGATATTCTTACGGCATTTTCAAATTATCAACCAGCGACACCGAAATGGATGTCGACTGCTGAAATTCAGGCTTGAGGATCAATGAGTGAAAATTATCACCGTCGCGGCTGCCGTGATTTTGAATGAACACAATCAATTGTTATTAGTACGCAAGCAAAACACACATGCATTTATGCAAGTGGGCGGCAAATTGGAAATGGATGAAGCACCTGAAATCACGATGCAACGTGAGATTTTGGAGGAAATTGGTTGTGAATGTGAGCTGAAACAATTCATTGGTCGTTTTGAAACAGCAGCAGCCAATGAACCTGATCATGTTTTAGTGAGCTATGTCTACGCGGTTGAATTAAAACAGCCACCGCAAATTGCAGCCGAAATCGCAGAAATGAAATGGATTGATTTAGATGATCAATTTACTTTACTTGCGCCCTTAACGAAAGAAATTGTGATTCCGTGGTGTCAGCAAAATCAAGTGAATTAGTTTGTTGTACTTGTGCGGCTGCTATGCAGGCACTATAGATTTGTTGGCAGCCGAGTTGGGTCAGTACCTTAGATAAAGCACGAATCGAACTGCCTGTGGTCAGGACATCATCGAGAATAAGGACTTTGCGATAACGAATTGAGTTAGGCGGTGCTGCCACAAATTGTTGCTCAATATTTTCCATACGCTCTAAGCGTGACAAGCCTTTTTGTGAGTGTTGAGCCAAGCGTTGTACCGGCTGCCACACGGGAACATTCAGGTGAGCGCTTAGTGTCTTGGCCAATAGCAGGGCCTGATTAAAACCACGTTCTGTTAGGCGATCAATCGAAACAGGCATTGGTACAATCGCATGTACTTTAGGAAGTCTGAGTTGTAATAGCAGGCCATCTAATATTCTTTGATGATGCAGTTTCTGCTCGTATTTGAATTGTTGAATCAAGCGATCAATTGGATATTGATAATGGCATGCAACCAAGACTTGTTGCTGGTTACGTTCAATGCTTTGCTTTAACCAAGGCAGTTGTTGCCAGCAACTGTGGCAAACACCAAACTGGCGTTTCATGCCGATATCACAGAGATTACAAGGTGTAAAATAATCAAAAAGCTGCTGTGCTGATGTGCCAAGTTGTTTAAACATAGGCATATCTTGGGGCCTCAGGCAGCCAGCGCTTGAGTAGTCCTTCGGCATGTTGTGGATAGTCCTTTAGAATTTGCTCTGCCACATAATGTGCTTGGGTAAGCAAATGATCATCCCGTTCTAAACGTGCCACGCGAAAGCCCATATCTCCTGTCTGCTTAGTACCTAACAGTTCTCCAGGACCTCGAATTTCTAAGTCTTTTTCTGCAATGATAAAGCCATCATTGCTTTCACGTAAAATTGAAAGCCGTTCCTGTCCATTCTGCGATAATGGGGTTTTATACAGTAGGGCACAGAAACTGGCGGTTGCACCACGACCCACGCGTCCACGAAGTTGATGCAGTTGGGAAAGGCCTAAGCGTTCTGCATTTTCAATCACCATAATCGAGGCATTCGGGACATCGACCCCGACTTCAATGACTGTAGTGGCAATTAACAGTTGGGATTGATTGTCTTTAAATGCTTGCATCACCGCTTGTTTTTCATCGGCCTTCATTTTGCCGTGAACCAAACCAATATTGATGTCTGGAAAGCGTTCTTTAATTTCTTGATAAGTGGCTTCTGCAGCTTGCGCATCCAGCGTTTCAGATTGCTCCACTAAGGTACAGACCCAATAGGCTTGTTTACCTTCGCGGCAATTGCTGGCAATGCGTTGTAATACCTGTTCACGACGTTCTAATGGAATCGTTACGGTTTGAATTGGGGTTCGTCCAGGAGGTAATTCATCAATAATCGAGGTGTCTAAATCCCCATATGCACTCATCGCTAAAGTACGGGGAATCGGTGTTGCCGTCATCACTAATTGGTGTGGCGTAAATTGATCTGCACCCTTATTTCTTAAGGCAAGACGTTGATCGACACCGAAACGATGTTGTTCGTCAATAATCACCAAGCCAAGTTTAGAAAATCCAACAGTGTCTTGAAACAGAGCATGCGTACCTACGATTAGTTGCGCATGACCTTCTTTGATTTGTTGTTCCGCTTGAGTTCTGGCTTTGCCTTTTTGTTTGCCTGATAGCCATGCCACCTGAATGCCTAAGGGTTCAAACCAGCGTTTAAAGTTTAAGTAATGCTGTTCGGCTAAAATTTCAGTTGGTGCCATGAGGGCTACTTGCCAATCCGCTTCTAAGGCATGGCAGGCAGCGACTGCAGCTACTAAGGTTTTACCTGCGCCCACATCACCTTGCACCAAGCGTAGCATCGGTTGATCTTGTTTAAGATCTTGCAGAATTTCTTTGGACACCCGTTTTTGTGCATTGGTCATTTGGAAGGGCAAGCCTTCCAAGAGTTTCTTTGCAAGTACTTTACTGCTGCTAAAGCGAGGTGCAGAAATTTGCCGAATATAGGCACGTCGGGTGAGTAAACTAATTTGATGGGCAACCAGTTCTTCAAAAATCAGGCGTTGTTGTGCAGGATGCGAACCTTGATTGAGTTGCAGCATATTGGCATTAAGCGGCGGCTCGTGGATGTAATGGAGCGCTTGTTTAAGCTCATAGCCATTGCTGTATTTGCTGGGCAGTAATTCAGGTAAGTCATCACTATGATGCTGCAAGGCTTGGTGGACGTATTCACGCAGCTTGGGTTGAGTTAAGCCTTCAGTGCTGGGGTAAATCGCAGTGAGTTGTGTCTTAGGTAAAGCAGTATGTTGCTGGATTACTTGAATTTCGGGATGATACAACTCCAAACCCCGTGCACCAACTCGAACTTCACCAAAAATCCGTAATCGTTGCCCCATTTGGATACGATCTGTCAGACCTTTATAAATATGGTAAAAGCGCAAGGTTACCTTGCCAAAATCATCTTGTAGCAGAGCTGCGAGCGATTTCTTTTTCCCCGGAGGGAAATCGACAGAACGAACTTCACCTTCAAGCAAGTAACTTCGTCCAACGATCAGCTGATTCATTGGAATAATAGTGCTACGATCTTCATAGTCACGGGGAAGATGGAATAACAAATCATCCGTGCTAAAAATATGAAGCTTTTCTAAGAGGGTCGCTGCGGCAGCACCAACGCCTTGTAATTGCTGAACTGATGTCATCTCTGCTCAAAGGTGTGTATGCATATTTTATTTATTGGTTATGGTAAAACATCTCAGCGTGTCGCTAAACACTTATTTGAGCAAGGTCACCACATTAGCACAATTAGTCGCAGTGAAAAAACAGATTGTTACGCGACCCATTATATTCAGGATATTCATCAGCTGGATTTAAGTAAACTGCCACCTGTTGATATGGTGTATGTGGTATTGGCCCCTGCACAGAGTGGTATAGCAGCCTATCAGCAAACCTATCTTGACAGTGTATTGCCCATTGTCAACGCACTCAAAGTACATCCCGTGCAACGTATTGTCGTGGTGTCCTCGACTCGGGTGTATGGCGAAAATGCAGGAGAGCGAATTGATGATGAATCGCTGATACAGCCTGCTGATGAGCAAGGGCGTATTCTTCGGGAGATGGAATTACTTTGGCAAGCACATTATCCGCAACAAAGTATTATTGTTCGCCCGACTGGCATTTATGGGACTTCAATCGCCCGACTCAAAAAAATGGCAGAACAGAGTCTAACTTATCCCGCAATCCATTTTAGTAATCGCATTCATATTGATGATTTAGCAAAGTTTTTAGCATTATTAGTTAATTTATCTAAAGTTGAAGCAAGTTATATCATTAGCAATAATACACCACTACCAATGCACGAAATATTATGGTGGTTTCAACAGCAACTCCATGTAAAACCCTTAGAACTAGTATCAGAACAACACACTGGCAAGCGAATTTACGCGACACGATTAGTTGAGATTGATTTTAAATTTGACCATTTGATTTGCTTTAATGACTATGCAGCGGCTTTATTGGTACATAGTAATGAAAAATAATTAGATTAGACTGTAAAGAAAGTTTAAAGAGTTGGTATGTATTTTGAATTATAAATACCAATAGATTCCTGAAAGGAACCGCCTAAATTAAGCACATGGTTTGCGGCGAGGCGTAAAGGTGATACATGAGAAAAATAATTTGCATGATCTTATTCGGGTTGATCACAACCACTAGCTGGGCTGTTGAGCAGTCTTGGTGCGTATTCGATCCTTTAAGTACAAAGGGTGATATCAGCCGCCGTCTACAAGATATTCGTTTGTATTCGCTACAGAATCAAGTTCAATTAAAATTTCAAACCTTTAAGAATGAAAAGGAGGCTATACAAGCTTTTGAGCAGCGTAAATGTTCAGGCTTGGTGGCATCTAACTTTAATACCTATCGCTATAACCGTTTTATGGGGACAACGGGGGGGATTGGTTTGATTCCCAATAATCGTGTTGCCAGAGTCTTTTTACAGCTTTTAAATAATAGCAATGTAGAAAAGCGTATGGTCGGGGCAGATTATGAAATGCTGGGTATGATCCCGATCGGTACGGCTTATATGATCATGAATACGCAACAGATCAATAAGGTGTCTCAATTAAAAAATAAAACCATTGGTATTTTGGAGAATAATCCACCACAGCAAGCATTGGTACAAAGTGTGGGTGCTAAACCTGTCTACGTGGATTTTTCCAATGCGGTGGAATCCTTTAAGCAGAAGAAAATTGATATTTTGGCTGCACCTGCCTATGGCATATTGCCGTATAACTTGAAAAAGGAATTTGGTGCAGACACGCAGGTCGTCAACTTCCCTATGGCGTATTTTGCGATGAATATCGTGATTCGACCACAAGTCTACCCAGCGGGCTTCGGTCATCAAATACGAGCTTGGTTTGTACGCAACAGCAATGTGCTTGCTGCACAAGCCATTCAATGGGAAAACCATTTACCAGCCTATTACTGGGCGGATATCTCAGGTTATGAGAAACAGGGCTATGACGCGATGGTGGTCAAAATTCGGAATCGTTATGTCGACTCTGGTTATTATGATGCATATTTTGTATCGCTGATTAAACGACTGAGATGTTTGGATGATCCGAAGTATTTAGAGTGTCGTAAATAGCTATTAAAGATACAGGCAACTGCGATTAGTTGCCTGTTGTATCGCATTTTATAACAGCATTTTGAGCTGCTCATTGGTTTTATGTTAAAACACCTTCGCGTAACAGAATGCTGACTGCATGGGTGCGATTATGGGCGAACAATTTTTTGACTGATGATTGGATATATTGGTTAATGGTTAATTCGCTAATATCTAGAGCATTTGCAATTTCCTTACTTCTTTCACCTAGTGAAACCCGTTTCATGACTTCGAGTTCTCTCTTACTGAGACGATGTTTTAATTGCAAGGCAGTATCACCCGCCACATATTGACCGACCAAATGCCCAAATTGGGTGAGGGCATGGAGTAAAGCTGGATTGAGTTGGGTATCATCGCTAAATTTGGTACTGCAAATAAAACCCAATACGGCTGAACCATTACATATGGGCGTGACCGTAATGGCTTGTATGTTGGTTGCAATTTGATAACGACTACTCACCATTTTTAAGAAATCAATGCCTTGACAAAAATGTGCCTTACGTTCCTGTACGGCTAGATAAATAATAGGAATAGAACGGATATCATCTCGTATTTCACTGATGTACTTGAGCCGTTCCCCTTCCATTGAAATAATACCTTCTCCAAGAAAGCCGAATGCAGAATATCGGGATAGTGTGGCATTCATCATTGGGAAAAGTGATATATAGGTTTTTAAAATCATAAAAAGTTGTTCTTCATGGCTTTTTGCCAATCCGATTTGTTGTACCTGTTTAATTATTCTAGAAGGTGGGATCAATGCTTATCCTCCTTTTTAGGGAATTGTTAGTATAGAAATCGGGAATATCCGTATCCGATTCAAGCTCCTATGATGAATTTGTCAGTAAAATTCAAAAGGAGTATTTGAATATGATAAAAGCAGCTTTAGACACAAGCAATGTATTTCTAGATGCAGTTGTTGTTGGTGCAGGATTCTCAGGACTCTATATGCTGTTAAAGCTGCGAGATGCTGGGTTTAAGACCATGGTTTTTGAAAAGGGTCAGGGGGTGGGTGGTGTTTGGTATTGGAATCGCTATCCTGGTGCCAAATGTGATACAGAAAGTTTTTCTTATAACTACACCTTTTCCGAAGAGCTGTTCCAAGAATGGAGCTGGTCCTCACGCTATCCGGAACAACCTGAAATTTTAGCTTATCTCAATTATGTGGCAGATAAGTTTGATTTAAAGAAAGACATTCAGTTTAACCAAACGATCATTTCTGCGCATTTTAACGAACAGAGCCAACGCTGGGACATTCATACACAGGAGGGACAACGGTTCTCAGCTAAGTATTTTATTTCTGGTGTGGGCTGTTTGTCTGCATCGAATATGCCTGTAATTCAAGGGCAACACCTCTTTAAGGGACAAGCTTACCATACGGGACATTGGCCGCATGAAAAGGTCGACTTCAAAGGAAAACGAGTGGGTGTCATTGGTACTGGGTCAAGTGGCGTCCAAAGTATTCCAGAGATTGCTAAAGAGGCTGAACAATTATTTGTTTTCCAGCGAACTCCACAGTATGTGGCGCCTGCTAATAATCGTCCCTATTCAGATCAGGAACGTCAGCACATAAAAAATAGCTTTCAGACATTGAAGGCGCAAATGCATCAAACCATGTTTGGGATGCCACAAGACCCTCCAGACAAGTCTGCTATGCAAGATAGTGCTGAAGAACGCTTACAAGTATTTGAACATGCTTGGGATAAAGGTGGTTTTTATCTCGCAACTTCATATAACGATTTGTTGGTAAATGAACAATCCAATGCCGCAATTGCTCATTTCTTTAGAGATAAAATTGCAGACAGTATTGATGATAATGAAATTGCCAAACAGTTGCAGCCTCAATATTACTATGGAACCAAGCGTCCAATTTTAGGCTCGCAGTTTTATGAAACGTTCAATCAGGCACATGTGCAATTGGTCAATATTAAAGAGAATCCAATTGTTGCGATTGATGAACATGGCTTGCAAACCACCGATGAATATTTTGAATTAGATATTCTGGTCTATGCGACGGGATACGATGGTATGACCAGGCCATTGTTTAAAATGGATATCCGCGGCGTTGCTGGTATTTCCTTACAAGATAAATGGGAAAATGGAGCTGCGACCCGGACCTATCTTGGGCTCTGCACAGCAGGCTTCCCCAATTTTTTCATGATTACTGGACCAGAAAGCCCATCGGTACTTAGCAATATGCCTTTGTGTATTGAACAGCATGTCGACTGGATTACCGATTGCCTGAATTATATGCGAGATTGCGATCATGACCTGATCGAGGCTTCGGTTACGGCTGAAGATCAATGGAGTGCACGTTGCCTGGAGATTGCGGAATACACTTTATTTACCAAAGCTGAGTCATGGTATACCGGCGCCAATATTGCAGGAAAACCGCGACGCTTTCTGATCTATTTGCCTGGTATTGGACCATATCGACAGCTCTGTAATGAAGTTGCGGCAGATCAATATCGAGGATTTCAATTCAAACAAGTAGACAGTCACAATACAGTATGGAGTGCTTAATTATGAACTTTAAAAATAAATTTGGCATTGTAACGGGGGCTGGTGGAGGGATTGGCCGAGCAACGGCTCTACAACTCTGTAGGCAGGGCGCACAAGTTCTGTTGGTGGATTATAACTATGAGGCCCTTCTTGAAACAAAACAATTAATTGAAGATGAGCACGGCATTGCCTACTGTAAACAAGCTAATGTAGCAAATTATGTTGACGTGCAGGCTTATGTGGATCAGGCAAACGAGTTGTTTCCACGAATTGATTTCTTTCATAACAATGCTGGTGTGCTCCAGAAACCTTCGTTATTACATGAAACGGAAGAGATTGAAGCGGAACGTGTTTTGAATGTGAATTTAAAAGGCGCTTATTGGGGAATGCAGCTGGTGCTGAAGCAGATGATGGGACAAAAATCTGGCAGCATTGTCAATACGTCATCTCATGCTGGCATACGTGCAGAACCTTATCTGGCAATTTATGCCGCGAGTAAACATGCTTTGTCAGGGTTGACAGTATCCGCTGCACATGAATATGGGCCGTACGGCATACGTGTTAACGCCGTCTGTCCGGGAGGTGTGGATACCAGCATGATTAGTGGCATGGTAAAAGACAGTGATGCATCACGTTTAGGTCCCTTAGGACGTCTGGCTTTAGCGGGAGAAATTGCTAATAGTGTGGTGTATCTATTGTCAGAAAATGCTTCTTATATCAACGGAGTCTTGCTTCCAGTGGATGGTGGCCTAGCTAGTTAACTCGCATTAGACAAAGGAGTAAGCAACATGAGATATGTTCATAAGGAATTGCAGTCTGTATTGGCGCAACTCCCTGAGTTAATGATTAGTGCAGAGCAAATGCCTGCTATTCGTCAGTTCCTGAAAGATCATTTGATCGGTGATTTTCAAGCTCACCCACAAGTCGAATGCCTTGAGCAGTGGATTCCGTCACAATATCGTGGACGAGAGATTCGAATTTTAATTTATCGTTCTCAAGCCCTTCAGAAGCCGAGTCCTGCCGTACTGTGGATTCACGGAGGTGGCTATGTGATGGGAACACCTGAAATGGATGCCAGTCTTTGTGAGCGCTTTGTACTTGAGGCTGGTTGTCAGGTTGTTGCTGTCGATTATCATCTGGCACCTGAGTATCCTTATCCTGCACCTTTGGAGGATTGTTATGATAGCTTGTGTTGGTTATCTGAAAATGCATCTGCACTTGGTGTTGATGCTGACAAGATCGCGGTAGCAGGGGCGAGTGCTGGTGGTGGCTTAACCGCTGCGGTTAGCTTATTGGCTCGGGATCGTAAGGGACCAAAGATTGCATTTCAAATGCCACTTTACCCAATGATTGATGATCGTCTTCAGACGCACTCTAGTACTGAAATTCAGGATAGTCGAGTCTGGAATGAGCAATCCAATCGAAATGCATGGGCTATGTATTTAGGTGATATGCTAGCACAGCAAGTTCCATCTTATGCAGCTCCAGCAAGGGCTGAGGACTATGCTCATTTACCACCAACCTATACCTGTGTGGGTGATCAAGATCCGTTTAGGGATGAAACAATGGACTATGTGGCAGCACTGGCAAAAGTAGGAGTCCCCACTGAATTTCATTTGTACCCTGGCTGCTTTCATGGTTTTGACGGCTATGCACCAATGACGGTAATAGGACAACAGGCTATACAGCAATATGTTCAGGCATTAGCAACGTTCTTTCATGAATAGTCAGTAAAGCACTTATCTACTTTCTTTCAGAGATAAAAAAAGCAAACCGAGGTTTGCTTTTTTTATCTCTGAAATTTGAGTTGTATCGGTGTTAGTGGCTTTAAGCTTTCTTGCGTTTTAAGCGACGTTTGGCTTGTTGAGATGCCATTGCTTCTAATGCCTCAGCCAGCTCTTCATCGCTGAAGGTGGTGATATGCTGCAACATTTGTAAGGTGGTTTCATCTAAGACCAGCTGTGCACCTGCGGCCATTTCACTGAAGTTATCATCATATTCAATGAAACCTTGCTCATTATTACGAATATAATTTTGTTGAGTGAGGACTTTAATAAAGCTTTGGAATAAGGCTTTGTCAAAGAACTCGGGTGAGTTGAATTCATACAGCACAGATAAGCGTTGACCCAAGAGATGACTCAGCTCTTCAACTTGCTTGGTTGAAATGTTGCCTGAACCGCGCTGAGTAATCAGTGCCAGTGTCATATAATAACGTTCTAAACTTTGCTTTACTGGTAGAGCTAAAGTGACAAGCTTTTGATGTTCTTCGCTATTTGGTGTTGGGCTGAATAAATTGCCATCATGATCTTGGAAAATCAAACCAATCTGAACCAAGGCATCGATATAATTATCAATCTGCGTTTGTAGATCAGCAGCTTCCCATTTCATGAATAATTCAGCTTTTAAGAACGGATACAAGGTACGGATCACATTGCTTAAATCGTTCTTGTGAATTTTACCATTGTGCTCAACCAGCGAAGCCACCAATGACGGTAAAACAAAGGCGTGTAAAATGTTATTACGGAAGTAAGTCAGCAATACCGCTTGATTATCTTCAATTGCAATAATATCGCCGAGCACATGTTGTACACGTTTGATTAATTTGAGTTTGAGACCATAAGCAATAATCTCTTTACCTGACAATGAGGTGACTTGCGTGCGCTCATCATATGGTCGTTGTGTTGCCAAGTCACGGTAGATATCGAGCTGTTTCGCACAGATTTCTTCATCTAAAGTGTGCTTTGGTGTTGCCAATAGAATTAACGACAGTAATGACACAGGGTTGATGACGACAGCGCGGTTGATGTTTTCTAAGATCAGATTGGCTGAGCTTGCAACGACATTAGAAATCTCTGTGGTACTTGCGGTATCCGCCTGAATATTCTCCGCACCCTGTTGTTTCAAAATATCATTTAAGAATACAGGTTCACCAAAGTTGACATGCACTTTACCGAAGATACGTTCAATTTTACGTAAGGTTTTCACGATACCAAAAATGGATTCCGCTTCTTTCGGTTGACCTTGCATTTCGCCAACATAGGTTGAGCCTTCCATCAGGCGCTCATAACCAATATAGGTCGGTACAAAGACGATCGGCTTTGCAGGACCACGTAAATGACCTTGAATGGTCATCGCCAGCATCCCAGTTTTAGGTGGGAGTAAGCGACCTGTACGTGAACGACCACCTTCAATAAAGTATTCGATAGGCGTGTTGCGCGATAAAATACTGTATAAATATTCTTTAAATACAGAGGTGTAAAGTGCATTGCCGCGGAAAGAACGGCGAATAAAGAATGCACCACCGCCACGTAATAACTGACCTACAAATGGTAGGTTTAAGTTATCACCTGCGGCAATATACGGAATCATCAAGCCACGTTTATAAATAACATAAGACAATAGTAAATAGTCGATATGGCTACGGTGACATGGGGTGTAAACGATTTCGTAGTCTTTCGCCAGTTCACGTACGGTACTGAAATTATGTACCTCTACGCCGTCATAGAGTTGCGTCCATAAACGAGTTAAGGCCATATCGGCAAAGCGTACCGCAGATGCCGAATAGTCAGACACGATTTCATTGACATAGCCAATGGCACGACGTTCAGCTTCGAGCATACTGATTTTATGCTGAATACTTTCACGACGAATGGCATCTTGTACCTCAGCTGACTTCACTACCGATTGCATCACATTGCGACGGTCTGATAAGTCAGGGCCAAGTACCACTTCACGTTGCTGATCTAAATAGGTATCTAAAGAACTTGCAATATAGGTCGCAGGCGAGATATTTGGATGGTTGGTCTTGGCATAATCTACCAACTCACGCAAAGATTGAGGCTCATGGAACTCTAAATAAGACTGGCGGCCATGCAAGCCAATATTCATCAGTTGTTTAACTGTCCCTGGTGTTGCCCAAGTATCTGAAAATAATAATTTGAACCAAGAGTCTTCTTTGTCTGGCGAACGGCCCCAAAGAACGGTCACAGGTACCAGCTGAATATCAATATCAGTTTGTTGTTCTAAGGCTTCGACCAGTTGTAACAAGCGAGGCGGGAAAGTTTGAGTATTAAAAAAATTGTTTTCGTTATGATGTAAAAATAAGACTGAATTTTTTTCTTGATAGCTCCCAAAACTCAAGGGGTCTAAGGCTGGTTTTAAATTGAGGCGACGGGTTTCACCATCAACCACCAATGCGTTACTACGCGAATAATTTTGTAAAACATAGCAAACTAACTTATTTGAATCGGTTGTATTTTGCTCTGTTGTGGTGGATTCTGTAGGAACTTCACCAAGAACATGTGGGGTTACCACAAGGTCAAGTAACTTACTCGAAAGTTGGCGATACATTTGACCAAATCCAGTCTTGGACATTACAAACTCCTAAATAATAATCCTGACATCGAGTCATGATGAACACGACATTCTGCGATATTCTTACATGAAACGGTATGTTATTTTCTGACAAAATATAGCGTATTTGGTAGATTTTATCGTTAAAAATCGTATTTTTAGCCGCTATAAATACATATTAAGATAATCAATACATCATTATCGTGACGGATGAATCATTTTATCCTGACCATTGTCATTTGAATTTGTGGCACAATCAAAATTATCAACCCTGAAAGGATTGGTTGATCTCTCCTCATTGATGTTGGAAGACTATTACATGAATGCGTTAACTCAAGAATTGGTAGAACTGTTGACTCTGGAAAAGCTTGAAGAGCATATTTTTCGAGGCAATAGCCGCAATTTGGTAGGCAAGCGAGTGTTTGGTGGGCAGGTGCTTGGACAAGCATTAAGAGCAGCGTCATATACCACGGATCGTCCAGCGCACTCTTTACATGCCTATTTCCTGTATGGTGGCGATGTCAATGCACCGATTATTTATGAAGTTGATCCACTCAGAGATGGTAAAAGCTTTGCCAGTCGACAGGTTCGTGCGATTCAACATGGCCGTACTATTTTTTCTGCAATGGTTTCTTTTGCCAATCCAGAAGAAGGCTTGAACTACCAACATAAAGAGCCAGAGTACCCTGAACCAGATACCTTAAAGTCTGAGAACGAATTGAAGGAAAGTCTGATTAACTTTGTGCCTGAAAATGTACGTGCCAGTTTTATGCGGGAGCGTCATGTGGAAATCAGACCGACGCAGTTAATCAACCCATTTCAGCCGCAGCCTGAAGCGCCGTTCTATGCGCATTACATTCGTACCCATGATACGATTCCAGCTGATTTAGATGAAATCTCACTGCATCAGGCAATTGTGGCATTTTATTCAGACTTTACCTTAATGACCACGGCTTTACGTCCACATGGTTTGTCTTGGATCTCTCCAAACTTACAATGTGCCAGTATTGATCACACCATTTATTTCCATCGCCCACTGCGTGCAGATGAATGGATGCTTTACGACATGGAAGCAACGATTAGTGCCAGTTCACGTGGCTTAAACTTTGGGCGGATGTGGCAAAATGGACAGTTGGTCTGTAGTACCGTTCAAGAAGGTTTGATTCGGCTCAGAGAAATTGAAACCCAGTAAAAAGTAAACCAGTACTAAGGCCATCATTCTGATGGCTTTTTTTATCATAAGGATGTGACAAAAAATTGCTCGATTCTTCAACATGAGCATGCCATAGTACCGATAAGTTAAATGTTTACCCATTAAACAATGAATTTAAATACACAAATTTTAATTGCAGCTGTGCTTGGTGTCGCTTTCGGTTTTCTGTTGCTTGCCTATCCACAAACTGCATTTGTTGAATCTAGTCTTTACGGACTGGGTATATTAAGTAGTGTTTTCATTGGTTTATTGAAAATGCTGCTGATTCCATTGATTTTTAGCTCAATCGTAGTTGGGGTTTCCAATTTACAGGCAGGCGGTCAATTCGGGCGTGTCTGGAAAATTACGGCATTGAGCTGCCTGACCACCACCACCTTGGCTTTAATTCTGGGGATTAGTTGTGCGCATCTGTTTGATGTGGGTAAAGGTGTCGATATTCAGCTGTTTCAAGCAGCAATGGACAGTCATCAAACACCAGACACCTTAACGCCATCAAGTTTTATCACCACCTTTATTCAAAACACTTTAATTAACCCATTTAAGGCATTTAGCGAAGGCAATGTGTTGGCTGTGGTGGTGTTTGCCTTATTCCTAGGTGTGGCCTTGGTCAAAGGTGGCGAACGTTTTAGTCTCGTCCGTAACATCAGTCAGCAATTCTTTGACATCATGATGATGTTAGTGGGTTGGGTGATGAAGCTTGCACCGATCGGGATCTTTGCGCTTTTAGCCAAGTTGATCGCGACTGAGGATCTGTCTGTACTGAGTCGGTTGGTTGAATTCGCGGCAGTAGTGACGGGGACGACTATATTCCATGGTGTGGTGGTGTTACCGGCTTTGTTGTGGATTTTTGGCCGTATGAATCCGATTACCTTTTTTAGAGGGGCGAGAACGGCTTTAGTCACAGCTTTTGCAACCAGTTCTAGTTCAGCGACCATGCCGCTAAGTATGAAGTGTGCACAGGAAAACTTAGGTGTACGGCCGCAAACGGCAGGTTTTGTGATTCCTTTAGGCACACAACTGAATATGGATGGTACGGCTTTGTATGAAGCTGCGGCTGCCTTATTTATTGCCAATTTGATGGGCTTGGATCTGAGTTTAACGCAGCAGATTATTGTGTGTTTAACCGCCATGATTGCTTCTTTGGGTGCGCCAGGAATTCCAAGTGCAGGGATGGTCACCATGATTATGGTGCTACAGTCAGTCGGTTTACCTGCGGAGGCGATTGCAATTTTACTGCCGATCGACCGGGTGTTGGATACGGTGCGTACTGTGGTCAATGTACAAGGCGATATGATGATTAGTGTGGTGGTTGATCGCTACGCAAAACAGGCAGAAGCTGAATCAAGCTGATCGTATTGGACGCAAAAAAGCAGGAGATGACTCCTGCTTTTTTTATTCTAAAAAGAATGCTTATGCTGCGGGTTGTAAGGCGCGTTTTGCAGCAGGGGAATTATTTAAATAATTCACCGCATCTTGGGTATTGCCTTCTTTGACGGGGTCATACCAAGGCATGAGGTAATCAATCTGTTGTGCAACCAACCATGCAGGACCTGGCAAGATTTTAGCGTCTTTTAATGCGATCTTCGACCATTCGATCCAGATCCATGGCTTAAATAAGCTTGGCTTCTTGTCAGCAAAACGAGGGTCTTGGCTCATGATATGTGCAGCGCCATCGACCCAGAGGCCGAGTACACCAATAATGACGGCAACACTCATGTAGTAACGTGCGATATAACCACCGCCCAAATGACGATAGAGATCAAATGCAACGGTACGGTGTTCAATTTCTTCAGAGCCATGCCATTTAATCAGATCGATCATTTCTGGATCTGCACCGAGTTCTTCCCAACGCTTGTTGTACAGTGCATATTTGCCCAATACACAGGTCATGTGTTCAACAGTCGCAATCACACCGAGACGGAATAAATCCCACTGATGCTCGAGTGCTTTTGGAATTTCTTTATCGAAAGGCTTGTCTGCCAAGACCTTGGTGAATAAGAAATCCATGATGTCGAGGTTGCGCTGAATATCAATATTGCGTTGCGTCAAATATTCTTTATTGGCAGAGGTATGGGCAACGGCATGCATTGCTTCCTGACGAATAAAGGCTTGGACGTCTTGCTTTAATTTTTCATCGGTAATTTGAGGAAGGACTTTGTTATATAAACGGCAAAACCAAAACTCTCCAGCAGGTAAAATATTGTTAATTTCATTAATAAAATAGCTGGCAAAAGGCTGGTTTGGAATCCAATCCACTGGCGTATTTTCCCAGTCAAACTTTACTTTGCGTGGGAGGATTTTATAGTCAATCGAAGAACCAAGAACTTTGTTCTTCACAAATGATAGTAATTTCATCGTTTAGTCCTAATCGATAGTGCAATGAACCAACACTAAGCAGTATATGAAAACTACCTAGTGTTTGTGTTTAGCAATTCGGGACAATTAAAAATTATTTTATGCATCAAGTTGCATAAAATGCACTTTTTATTCTTGGATGTCGGTTTCTGAGGCTTCTGGGATTTGGCTAAGGTCAAATTCCGTTGGTTGATCAAGGGTGTAATTCAAACGACCTGCCATGACGGTTGCCAGTTCTTCTAAGCCAATGCGATTGAGCGATGAGAACAGTTGAATTGAGAAATCGAGTTTCATTTTCTTCAATTGCTGTTTTACATCAAATAAAACTTCATTGGCAGGGCCACGGTTCAACTTATCTGCCTTGGTCAGCAGGATATGTACAAATAAATGACGTGAATGTGCCCATTCCAGCATCATCAAGTCAAAGTGCTGTAACGGATGGCGAATATCCATCAATAGCACCAAGCCTTGTAAGCTTTTACGGTGGATCAGATAATTTTCGAGTTCTTTTTGCCAGACGATTTTCATTGCTTCAGGAACCGCTGCATAACCATAACCTGGTAAGTCGACCAAGCGCTGATCTGGATTGCCCAAGCTGAAAAAGTTGATCATTTGGGTGCGGCCTGGTCTTTTTGAAGCACGTGCCAGTTGTTTTTGATTGGTCAAGGTGTTGATTGCACTTGATTTACCAGCATTGGAGCGGCCGGCAAATGCGATTTCATAACCTGTATCTTCTACGCATAAAGCCAGTTTCGGCGCACTCATCAAAAATTCAGCTTGGCGTAACCAAGTTAAAGACTGTACTGCATATTCAGTTAATGCAGGGTCAGCCTTTTTTTCATAACTGATTTTTTGTTTAGGTGCGAGTCTGGCTTTGGTATCTTTCGATTTTTCACTGCGACGCATAGAAGCTTACTTTTGAATAGAAATAGCAACGACCATTATAAAGGATGTGAGGCATTCGTGCGAATCCTTCATCTGTATGTGATTTTAAGCTTTTTGAATCAGCTCTAAAAAATCGATATTTGAGCGTGTGGAAGAGGGGATAATGCCCTGTTGGACGACTTCGCCAAGCGTATATTGATCAAGGCTTTGATAAAAGCATTCTAAGGCTTGATCTAAAATTCCTTTTAGTCCGCAGTTGGCTCGAAGTACGCAAGGAGGGGTATTACATTCAACAATTTGATGATTCCCTTGTAAGGTTCGAACAATCGCACCTAATTTCAGATTCTTGGCTTCCGGATTGAGGCGCAGGCCACCACCTTTGCCGCGAATGGTTACAATCCAGTGTTGCTTACCCATGAAGTGCACGACTTTAACCAAGTGGTTTTGCGACACATGTAAGTCTTCTGCGATATCTGCAATCGTATAAGGTACATCACTCGGACGAGCGACATACATCAAAATTCTGAGAGCATAATCAGTAAACTTATTGAGTTGCATGTGGTTTCACTCAATCTGGTGCAAGAAATAGAAAGGGCTAGTCTAACATAGACTAGCCCTATGCAAAATGTGGTGTGGCTTAGCTGAGTTTGACCCCACCTGTACCAAAGGCTTCACTGTGAATGTTGGCAGCAGGAATACCACGAGCAACCAGTGCCTGATGTTGCGCTGCCATAAATGGCATTGGGCCACATAGGTAATAATCAGCATTGGCGGGTAATAGTGCAGCATCGATGCTGCTTAAATCTAAACGTCCAGCAACATCGTAGTCTTCACCAAGGTTGTCATTTTCGTGTGGAAATTCATATGCCGTAAATGTACTTAAACGTGGATACTTGGTTTTAAGTTCCTGAATATGTTGCTTCATGGCATGCACTTGGCTGCTACGGCAGGCATGAATGAAATTCACGGGTTGCGGCATATCTAAAGTCACCAATTGGTTCAACATTGCAATCATTGGGGTTAGACCAACACCACCACTGATAAAGACATTACGCTTGCTGCTATCGATCAGATAGAAATTACCTGTTGGTGCAGATACTTCAATTTCTGAGCCTTCAGCTAAGCCATGTAAAGTACTAGATACCCAGCCACCTGCAAGTTCGCCTTTTTCATCTTCACGTTTCACTGAGATACGTAAATAGTCAGCTTGCGGACTGGTTGAAAGCGTGTACTGACGCGGTTGTCTTAAGTTGAGTTCAGGGACAAACACGCGGACTGAAATATATTGGCCTGCTTCATAATGCGGTAATGCGCCGCCGTCTACAGGGGCAAGGTAGAACGAGGTAATCTCATCACTTTCCACCACTTTTTTGGCGATTTTGAAATTACGCCAGCCTAACCAGCTGCCTTGGGTTTGTTGGTGTTGATCATAAATGGCTTTTTCAGTACTGATAAATAGATCAGCTAATTGACCATAAGCGGCAGCCCATGCAGCAATCAATGGATCTTCCATTGAAATATTGAGGACTTCACTAATTGAGTGCAAAAGGTTTTCACCGACAATGCCGTAGTCAGGGGATTGAATATTCAAGCTCACGTGTTTATGCGCAATCATTTCAACCACAGGCAAAAGCACAGAAGGGTCTTCAATATTTTCTGCATACGCCAAAACTGCACCGGCAAGTGCCTGTGCTTGAGCCCCACTGCGTTGGTGTCCCATATTAAAGGTTTCTTTTAATTCGGGATGATTACCTAACATGCGGTTATAAAAGTATCCAGTCAGTGCAACACCATTTTCGCGTAGGACCGGAACAGTGGCTTTTACTAGGTCAATTTGCTGTGGAGTCATGCTTGATCTCTCTTGGCTATCATTTATAAGATGTATTTAAAATACATCTTATAAGGTGTATTTGCAATGCATATTTAAATAAAATCCATAAAAAAATTAAGGGATAATAAATTATCCCTTAATTTACAATTAGCTATGGTTGTATTATTTACCAAATAAAGAACCGAGTAAGCCACGAACAATTTTTTGTCCAGTCGTCCCGCCCAAACTACGTGCTGCACTCTTGGCAAAAGTACCGACGATATCTTGAGTGAGTTTCTCACGATCACGCTGTGACTTTTCTGCGGCTTTTTGTTGCTCACGGGCAAAACGTTCTTGTTCTTTGGCTTGTTGCTTGGCCAAAGCATCTTGCTCTTTGCTTTGCTGTTTGGCTAACTCATCTGCTTCTTTCTGTTGCGACTGTTGCAGCACTTTTTTCTGTAGCATTTCATAAGCACTGTCTCGATCAACGGCTTGGTCGTAGACACCTGCCACAATACTTTGCCCGATAATTACTTGACGTTCTTCAGGCGTGATCGGGGTAAAGGAGGAGTAAGGAGGCATCACCCAACCGCGCTCCACAATTTGTGGCGTCCCTTGTTCATCTAGGCAACTAATCAATGCTTCACCAACGGCAAGTTCAGTAATGGCTTGATCGACTTTAAACTCTGGATTGGCACGGAAAGTATCCGCTGCAGTTTTGACTGCCTTTTGGTCTTTGGGGGTAAATGCACGTAAGGCATGTTGTACACGGTTACCCAATTGCCCTAATACGCTTTCAGGCAGATCAAGTGGATTTTGGGTAATGAAATAAATCCCCACACCTTTAGAACGGATCAAACGCACCACTTGTTCAATCTTTTGTTGCAAAGCAGGACTGGCATTATCAAATAGTAAATGCGCTTCATCGAAGAAGAATACCAACTTTGGCTTATCCATATCGCCGACTTCAGGCAACTGCTCAAATAGTTCAGACATCATCCAAAGCAGGAAAGTGGCATATAGCTTTGGGGTGTTCATCAGCTTATCTGCAGCCAAGATATTGATATAGCCATGACCATTGGTATCAGTTTGAATGAAATCGAGAATATTCAGGCTTGGTTCACCGAAGAACTGTTCACCGCCTTGATCACCTAAAGCCAGTAGATTACGTTGAATTGCACCCAGACTGGCAGGGGAAAGGTTGCCATATTCGGCTTTGAGGCTGGCAGCATTTTCACTGACATAAGTCAGCATAGCTTTTAGATCTTTAAAATCGATCAGCAGTAAACCTTGATCATCGGCAACACGAAACACAGCTGAAAGCACACCTTCTTGGGTGTCATTCAGATTCAGCATTTGTGCCAGTAATAAGGGACCAATCTCTGAAATGGTGGTACGAATTGGATGGCCTTGCTGACCGAATAAGTCCCAAAAAATCACAGGTGCGGCAGCAAAAGGAATGGCATCTAGTTGCAGGCTTTTCAGGCGTTCATCGAATTTGGGATTGCTGCTGCCTGCTTTGGCCAGACTGGAAACATCACCTTTGGCATCGGCAAGAAACACGGGTACACCAATACGAGAAAAACTCTCGGCCATCACCTTGAGGGTGACGGTTTTACCTGTTCCAGTTGCACCGGCAATCAAGCCGTGTCGGTTGGCAAATTTAGAATGTAAAACAATCTCTTGTGTTGTATCAGTGGTTTTTTTTGCAATAACGATTGGTGTACTCATTCTTCACCTGTTTTTAATCTCAATCGAGCTGTTTTAATGCGTTTTGAATATCTTGAATTAAATCTTCTGGATGTTCTAGTCCAATACAGAAGCGAACCAATAAACCTTGTTGTAAATGTGTATTTTTCAAAGTACGCATTTGTTTTAAGTCATACAACATTGCCAGACTGACAGGACCGCCCCAACTAAATCCGAGTTTAAACAACGTTAAGCTGTCGCAGAACTTACGGATTGCTGCTAGATCATATTCTGGTTTGAAAATAACACTGACCAAGCCTGCACTTTTGCCAGTGCTGCAAATTTCTGTCCAGAACTCATGGCCTGCTGCATCGGGATCGCTTGGATGCAGGACTTGGCTAAATTGTGGTTGTTGTTTTAACCAATTTAACAAAGTGAGTGCACTTTGCGCTTGCTGTTCATAGCGTAAAGACATATGCGCCAAGCTGCGTTGGATCTGTGCCGTATCATCGCCTGAAACAGAAATTCCTTGGATGGCATGCATACGATAGAGTTTGTGATGGAGTGCTTGGTCATTTGTGACTACAGAACCCATTAATATATCGCCACCACCGCTTGGATATTTGGTGAGTGCATGAACTGTAATATCAACAGTGAGATGCTCATCTGAGAAATCGAAAGCATTGAAAGCCAGCCCTGCGCCCCATGTATTATCCAGTGCGGTGAGTACATTGGCCTGCTGTGCTTTTTTAACTAAGTTCTTTAAATCGGGGAATTCTAAAGTGACTGATCCTGCTGCTTCGAGCCAAATCAGTTTCGCTTTTTCAGTCGGTTGAAAACTATTGGCATCAATTGGATTATAAATTTTAACGGTGATGCTATAACGATCTTGCAGATGATTTAAATGCTCAAGATTAGGGCCATAAATATTATCGGCGACCCAAACCTCATCACCTGATCCTAAAACCGTACTATTCACGAGATTAATCGCTGATAAACCGCTTGGTGCAAGCAAGCAATAACGTCCGCCTTCAATTTGCGCAATATTGTCCGCTAATGTAAACGTCGTTGGGGTACCGTGTGTGCCATAACTATAGTCATAAGCATTGGTCCAATGGCGGTCAAAAAGGTGCGCCGTGCTTTTAAAAATAATGGTCGATGCACGAAATAAGGGAGGCTGGACCGTTTCAATGTATTGAGGGGCTTGGCGTGGTGCATGAATCAGATTGGTTTGTGCTTTATTGTGTGTTGTCATAGGGCATGGGCTAAATAAATATAATGACTTAGGTTAAGAGAAAATCAACCAAGCCGCTAGTGTTGCGCTGCTTTTGTACAGAATCGGTACGGATTAATACGATTGCTCAAAACTGGCTTTATTTTTGCTAAGACTAATTATCATTCTAACGATAAATAGGTTTTAGCGCATGAAGTCGCATTTAAGAGTGCATTATTTTCAGCACATTGCTGGCGAAGGTTTTGGCAGTTGCTATGACTTTTTAAAAGCACATAAAGCAAAAATTACCGCAACCGAGTTTTTTGCATTACCCGTCGATTTACCATTGGAGTTGGAGGCCTTACCACGAGTAGATGAAGTTGATCTGCTGATTATCATGGGGGGAACCATGAGTGTGAATGATGAAGCAAATTATCCGTGGTTAAAGCTCGAAAAAAGATGGTTACGACGTTATTTGGCTGCGGGTAAACCTGCTATTGGGTTGTGCTTGGGTGGGCAATTGATTGCCAATGCCCTAGGGGCAGCTGTGAGTCGAAATCCGTACCAAGAATTAGGTTGGATGGATGTGGGGCGTGCATCGCATGTACCTGAGGATTATTTTCAAATTCCAGAGCAATTGAATATTTTGCAATGGCATAGCGAAACTTTTGAAATTCCAAAGGGTGGGGTGCGTTTAGCAGAGAATAAAGTCTGCCGAAATCAAATGTATCAGATTGGGCGTAATGTTCTTGGGTTTCAGTTTCATCCAGAAATGACACCACAGACCTTGGCACTGTTGATTGAGAATGAAGAGGATATGGCGGTTTTTAATGGTGAATATGTACAACCGATATCTGAATTAAAAAGAACCATCAAAAGTAAATTTGAACAGGGGAATCGTTTGCTGAATCAAGCAATCGATTATGTTGTGAGTGCATAGCAGGATTGATTGCTTAAAAAATGAAAAGAAGAATTGCATAAGACTTAAACAATCGTTATAATGAGCGACCCTCAAATGGAGGGCGTTTACTACGAAGAAAGTAGTTAACGCATTACAGTCGTGGCATCGATCATGACCTTAGTGATTTTCACTGCCCTTGACACTTACCAGAATGGTGAGGTGCGTCATGGGTGATTCTTTATATATTTGGCTTGGAGTTTACTGGTATGTCTAACCAGAGAATTCGTATCCGTTTGAAGTCTTTTGATCATCGTCTGATTGATCAATCTGCTCAAGAGATCGTAGAAACCGCTAAGCGTACTGGCGCACAAGTGTGTGGTCCAATTCCGATGCCTACTCGCATCGAACGCTTCAACGTTCTTACTTCACCACACGTCAACAAAGACGCTCGTGATCAGTACGAAATCCGCACTTATAAGCGTTTGATCGACATCGTTCAACCAACAGATAAAACTGTTGATGCATTGATGAAGTTAGATCTTGCTGCTGGTGTTGATGTTCAGATCGCTTTGGGTTAAGGCTTTCGGTTGATTAACTTTTTAAGTTAATTAGGCCGCTTTTTTAGAGGTTTATGCACATGGCTATTGGTTTAGTCGGTCGCAAATGTGGTATGACTCGCGTCTTTACAGATGCTGGTGTATCTGTACCTGTTACAGTTATCGAAGTCGATCCAAACCGCATTACGCAAATCAAAACACTTGAAACTGATGGTTATCAAGCAATTCAAGTAACTACTGGTGAACGTCGCGAATCGCGCGTAACTAACGCTCAGAAAGGTCACTTCGCGAAAGCGGGTGTTGCTGCTGGTCGTTTAGTTAAAGAGTTCCGTGTTACTGAAGCTGAGCTTGAAGGCCGTGAAGTGGGTGCTTCTATCGGTGTTGATCTGTTCACAGTTGGTCAAATTGTTGACGTAACTGGTCAGTCAAAAGGTAAAGGTTTCCAAGGTGGTGTTAAGCGTTGGAATTTCCGTACGCAAGATGCTACTCATGGTAACTCTGTATCTCACCGTGTATTAGGTTCTACAGGTCAAAACCAGACACCTGGTCGCGTGTTCAAAGGCAAGAAAATGGCTGGTCACTTAGGTGACGAACGCGTAACAGTTCAAGGTCTTGAAATTGTATCTATTGACGCTGAACGTTCTGTTTTAGTTGTTAAGGGTGCTATTCCTGGTTCAACTGGCGGTGACGTTGTTGTACGTCCTACCATCAAGGCCTGAGGGGAAATACTGTGAATTTAAAAACTGTTTCCGGCTCTGCTGTTGAATTGTCTGAAGTTGCTTTCGGACGTGAATTTAACGAAGCTCTTGTACACCAAGTTGTTACAGCTTACTTAGCTGGTGGTCGTCAAGGTACTCGTGCTCACAAATCACGTGCAGATGTTTCTGGCGGTGGTAAAAAGCCATTCCGTCAAAAAGGTACTGGTCGCGCTCGTGCGGGTTCTATTCGTAGCCCTATCTGGGTTGGTGGTGGTAAAACTTTTGCTGCTCGCCCACAAGATTGGTCTCAAAAAGTAAACCGTAAGATGTACCGCGGTGCAATGCAATGTATCTTAGCTGAACTTGTTCGCCAAGATCGTCTTGTATTAGTTGAAGAGTTTGCTGTTGCAGCTCCAAAAACTAAAGACTTGCTTGCAAAACTTACAGACTTGAATGCAACTCGCGCATTGATCATTACAGATGCTGTAGATGAGAACTTGTATCTCGCAGCTCGCAACCTTCCACACGTTGATGTGGTTGATGCTACTGCTATTGATCCTGTTAGCTTGATCGCATTTGATAAAGTTGTAATGTCTGTAGCTGCTGCTAAGAAAATTGAGGTAGAACTCGGATGAACAACGAACGTATCTATCAAGTCCTATTAGGACCAGTATTCTCAGAAAAAGCACAAGTTTTAGGTGATACTGCTGGTGTTCAAGTGTTCAAAGTTGCATTAAATGCAAACAAACTTGAAATCAAGAAAGCAGTTGAGCAGCTCTTTGGTGTTGAAGTTGTAAAAATCAATACAACGATCACTAAAGGTAAAACAAAACGCTTTGGTAAAACATTAGGACGTCGTTCTGATGTGAAAAAAGCATACGTCACCCTGAAAGCTGGCCAAGATGTAGAAATGGCTGACTTGGGCGATACCGCTGAAAACGCAGCGGAATAAGGACGAGAATTATGCCAATTCAAAAATGTAAGCCAACGTCTCCAGGACGTCGCTTTGTAGAGAAAGTGGTTCATGACCATCTTCACAAAGGCGCTCCTTATGCACCGTTGGTAGAAGCTAAAAAACGTACTGGTGGTCGTAATAATAATGGTCACATCACTACACGTCACGTGGGTGGTGGTCATAAGCAAAACTACCGTATTGTTGACTTTAAACGTAACAAAGACAGTATCCCTGCGACTGTAGAGCGTATTGAATACGATCCTAACCGTACAGCTCATATTGCTTTATTGAAATATGCTGACGGTGAGCGTCGTTACATCATTGCGCCTAAAGGCCTACGTGCTGGTGATAAAGTACAATCTGGTAACGATGCTCCAATTCGTCCAGGTAACTGCTTGCCACTTCGCAACATGCCAATCGGTTCTACACTTCACAACCTTGAACTTAAAATCGGTAAAGGTGCTCAATTAGCACGTTCTGCTGGTACTTCAGTTCAGTTGTTGGGTCGTGATGGTTCTTACGCTATCGTTCGTTTACGTTCTGGTGAAATGCGTAAAGTCCACGTTGAATGTCGTGCTGTAATTGGTGAAGTTTCTAACCAAGAAAGCAACCTTCGTTCATTGGGTAAAGCTGGTGCTGCGCGCTGGCGTGGTATTCGTCCTACCGTTCGTGGTATGGCGATGAACCCGGTAGACCATCCACACGGTGGTGGTGAAGGACGTAGTAAAGGTATTCAACCTGTAAGTCCATGGGGTCAAAAAGCTAAAGGGTACAAGACACGTACCAATAAGCGTACGACTAAGATGATTATTCGCGACCGTCGCGTCAAGTAAGGGAATCTGAATAATGCCTCGTTCATTAAAAAAAGGTCCATTCGTCGACGCGCATTTGTTCGCTAAGGTTGAAGCTGCGATTGCTGCTAACAACCGTAAGCCGATCAAAACTTGGTCACGTCGTTCAATGATCCTTCCAGACTTTGTTGGTTTAACAATTTCTGTTCACAATGGCCGTAACCACGTTCCAGTAATTGTTACTGAACACATGGTTGGTCATAAATTGGGTGAATTCGCGCCAACTCGTACCTATCGTGGTCACGGTGTTGATAAGAAGTCTAAACGTTAATAGGTGCTATGATGGAAGTAACTGCTAAATTACGCGGTGCCGCTATCTCGGCACAAAAAGCACGTTTAGTTGCTGATTTGATCCGTGGTAAGTCGGTTGCACGTGCGATAGACATTTTGAACTTCAGCAACAAGAAAGCAGCTGTGCTTGTTAAAAAAGCACTTGAATCTGCAATCGCGAATGCTGAACACAACAACAGCTTAGATGTTGATGACCTTAAAGTAACTACGATTTACGTTGATGAAGGCATGAGCCTTAAACGTATCATGCCACGTGCTAAAGGCCGTGCAGATCGTATTACTAAGCGTACTTGTCACATCACCGTTAAGGTAGGGGTTTGATATGGGTCAGAAGGTTCATCCAATCGGTATCCGCCTAGGTGTTGTGAAACGTCATAACGCTAACTGGTATGCGAGTCCGAAACAATATGCTGAATACTTGCTTAAAGATCTTCAAGTTCGTGAGTTTTTAACTAAAAAACTTAAAAACGCGATGATCAGCAATATTCTTATCGAACGTCCTACAGGCGCTGCTAAAGTAACAATTAGTACTGCTCGTCCTGGTATCGTTATCGGTAAAAAAGGCGAAGATATTGAGAAATTACAGCGCGAACTCACCAACATTATGGGTGTTCCAGCTCAAGTTAGCATCAATGAAATTGATCGCCCTGACTTGGACGCACGTTTAGTTGCTGAAGCGATTGCTTCTCAATTAGAAAAGCGTGTTATGTTCCGTCGTGCTATGAAACGTGCGGTTCAAAACACAATGCGTGCTGGCGCTAAAGGTATCAAAGTTGAGGTTTCTGGCCGTTTAGGTGGTGCAGAGATTGCTCGTACTGAGTGGTATCGTGAAGGTCGTGTACCTTTGCATACGCTTCGTGCTGACATCGACTATGCAACTATGCGCGCAGAAACAACATACGGTACGATCGGTGTTAAAGTTTGGATTTTCCGTGGCGAGATCTTAGGTGGCATGAAACAAGTCATGAACCCTGCTCCTGCTGAAGAGCGTCCAGCTAAACGTGGTCGTGGTCGTGGTGAAGGTCAAGAGCGTCGTGGTCGTCGCGGTGACCGTGCTGCTGACAAGGGAGAATAATCCATGTTGCAACCTAAACGTACCAAATTCCGTAAAGTGCACAAAGGCCGTAACACTGGTCTAGCGCACCGTGGTAGTACAGTATCATTTGGTTCGATTGCAATTAAAGCAACTGAACGTGGTCGTATGACTGCGCGTCAGATTGAAGCTGCACGTCGTACCATTAGCCGTCGTATCAAACGTGGTGGTAAAATCTTCATCCGCGTATTCCCAGACAAACCAATTACCGAAAAACCATTAGAAGTACGTATGGGTAAAGGTAAGGGTAGCGTGGAATACTGGGTTTGTCAGATCCAGCCAGGTAAGATCCTGTACGAAATTGAAGGTGTTAGCGATGAGTTAGCGCGTGAAGCTTTTGCTTTAGCTGCTGCTAAACTCCCGTTTAAAACCACTATCGTGACTCGGACGGTGATGTAATGAAAACTAAAGATCTACGTGAAAAGTCGGTAGAAGAGTTGAAAGCTTTGCTTGATGAGCAACAGCTTAACCAATTCCGTCTTCGTATGGCGAAAGCAACTGGTCAACTAGGCAAATCGCATGAAGTGCAAATTGCTCGTAAGACAATTGCTCGTATTAAGACACTCCTTACCGAAAAACAGGGGAACGGACAATGAGTGAAAAAACAGTCCGCACGTTAACCGGCAAAGTCGTAAGCGACAAAATGGACAAGTCTATTGTTGTGCTTATTGAACGCCGCGTTCAACACCCGTTGTATGGCAAATCAATCCGCCGTTCAACTAAATTACACGCTCATGATGAGAACAATGTTGCTAAATTAGGCGACTTGGTAACCATCAAAGAAAGCCGCCCAATTTCTAAAACTAAAGCTTGGACTTTAGTGGAAGTAGTTGAAGCTGCTGCTGAGTAATTAGACGTTCTTGTTGCATCATCGGACAATTTCGAGTACTCTTTGAGCCTTTCGAAATTGTGACCGGTGATGCTCGGTTTTGGAGTAGGGCAATGATTCAAACCGAAAGTATGCTCGACGTAGCAGACAATAGTGGTGCACGCCGCGTACAATGTATTAAAGTACTTGGTGGTTCACACCGTCGTTATGCTTCAGTTGGCGATATTATTAAAGTTACTGTAAAAGAAGCAATTCCACGCGCACGTGTTAAAAAAGGTGACGTGATGAATGCTGTAGTTGTTCGTACAAAGTTCGGCATCCGTCGTCCAGACGGTTCAGTTATTCGTTTCGACGATAACGCAGCTGTTATTTTGAACAACAACAAAGCTCCGATTGCTACTCGTATCTTCGGACCAGTGACTCGTGAACTTCGTACTGAACAGTTCATGAAAATCATTTCATTGGCTCCTGAAGTTCTATAAGAGGCAATCATGGCTAAGATTAAAAAAGGCGATCAAGTAATTGTGATCGCAGGTAAAGAAAAAGGCAAACAAGGTATCGTTTTGTCAGTTTCTGAAGATCGAGTTAAGGTCGAAGGCCTTAACTTAGTGAAGAAGCATCAAAAGCCAAACCGTGTAACTGGCGCTGAAGGCGGCATCGTTACTCAAGAGGCTACGCTTCATATTTCAAACGTGGCAATTTTTAATGCTACAACCCAAAAGGCTGACCGTATTGGTTACCAAGTGATTGATGGCGCGAAAACTCGTGTTTATAAATCAAATGGTGAATCAGTGGCGGTAGCGAAGTAATAGGTTGAAAAGGCAATGGCCAGACTTAAAGCACGTTACAACGACGAACTTAAAGCAAAGTTACAAGAAGAACTTAGCGTTAAGAATGTGATGGATATTCCTCGCATCACAAAAATCACCCTTAACATGGGTGTAGGCGCAGCTGCAACTGATAAGAAATTATTAGATGGCGCTGTTGCTGATATGCAACTCATTGCTGGTCAAAAACCAGTTGTGACACTTGCTCGTAAATCAATCGCTGGTTTCAAAATCCGTGATGGTTGGCCGATCGGTTGTAAAGTTACTTTACGCGGCGACCAAATGTACGAATTCTTGGATCGTTTGATCTCGATCGCAATCCCTCGTATCCGTGACTTCCGTGGTTTCTCTTCGAAATCATTTGATGGTCGTGGTAACTACTCTATGGGTTTAAAAGAGCAAATCGTTTTCCCTGAAATCGATTTTGACAAGATTGATCGTATCCGTGGTTTAGACATCACTATTACGACAACTGCTCGTAGCGATGACGAAGGCCGTGCGCTTATGCGTGCATTCGGCTTCCCGTTCAAATAAGAGGTCGATATGGCTAAGAAAGGTATGATTAATCGCGAATTGAAACGCGAAAAGACAGTTGCTAAATACGCTGCAAAACGTGCTGAATTAAAAGCAACGATTGCTAATGTAAATGCAAGTGACGAAGAACGTTTCGAAGCGACATTAAAGTTACAGGCATTGCCACGTAACGCATCTCCAGTACGTCTTCGTAACCGTTGTGGTTTAACTGGTCGTCCTCATGGTTACTTCCGTAAGTTCGGTTTAAGCCGTAACAAATTACGTGACACAGTAATGCAGGGTGATGTACCAGGCGTTGTTAAGGCAAGCTGGTAAGGAGCGACTAAATGAGTATGCAAGATACCGTTGCCGACATGCTAACACGTGTTCGTAACGCACAAATGGCTAAGAAACAAACTGTTTCTATGCCTTCTTCTAAGTTGAAAGTTGCTATTGCAAACGTACTTCAACAAGAAGGTTATATTTCAAATGTAGAAGTTGCTTCTGAAGAAACAAAATCTACTTTGACAATTACTTTAAAATATTTCGAAGGCAAACCAGTTATCGAAACCGTTAAGCGTGTAAGCCGTCCAGGTCTACGCCAATATCGCGGTAAAGATAAAATTCCTAGCGTTAAGCAAGGTTTAGGTATTGCAATTGTTTCTACAAGCAAAGGCATCATGACTGATCGCGCTGCACGTGCTGCGGGCGTTGGTGGTGAAGTTATTGCTTTTGTTTCTTAATAGGTGATTCCTCATGTCTCGTGTGGCTAAAGCCCCAGTAACTGTACCTAATGGTGTAACAGTTACTCAGAACGGCCGGCAGGTCGAAGTGAAAGGCAGCAAAGGTACATTGTCTTTCAACCTGCATGCGCTGGTCGAGCTAAAACAGGAAGAAGGTAAACTTCAACTTGCTCCAGCTAAAGAGTCGAAAGACGCTTGGATGCAGGCTGGTACTGCTCGCGCTGTATTGAACAACCTTGTAAAAGGTGTTAGCGAAGGCTTCGAACGTAAGTTACAGCTTGTTGGTGTTGGTTATAAAGCTGCGGTTAAGGGTACTTCTGTAAACCTTAACCTTGGTTACTCACACCCGATTGACTACGCTTTACCTGAAGGTGTAACAGCGGAAACTCCAACTGCGACTGAAATCATTTTGAAGTCAGCAAACAAGCAGTTGTTAGGTCAAGTGGCAGCGGAAATCCGTGCATACCGTTCTCCTGAACCATATAAAGGTAAAGGTGTTCGTTATTCGGATGAAGTTATTCTTCGTAAAGAAGCTAAGAAGAAATAAGGCGCGAGGTTCTTATGAACGAAAAGAAACAAACCCGTTTGCGTCGTGCGAAAAGCACACGCTTGCACATTCGTGCATTGGGTGCGACTCGTTTGTGTGTAAACCGCACGCCGCGTCACATCTATGCGCAAGTTATTTCAGCAGATGGTGGAAAAGTTTTAGCGCAAGCTTCAACTTTAGATGCATCTTTACGTAGCGGTACTACAGGTAATGTAGATGCAGCTACGAAAGTTGGTGCTTTGATCGCAGAACGTGCTAAAGCAGCTGGTGTTACCAAAGTTGCATTTGACCGTTCTGGTTTTAAATATCATGGTCGTATCAAAGCCTTGGCTGATGCTGCTCGTGAAGGCGGCTTGGAGTTCTAATCATGGCGAAAGTTGAACAAAACGAAGGTCTCGTTGAAAAGCTGGTTGCCGTTGATCGTGTAGCCAAGGTTGTTAAAGGTGGTCGTATCTTCTCTTTCACAGCATTAACTGTTGTGGGCGATGGTAATGGTCGTGTAGGTTTTGGTCGTGGTAAAGCACGTGAAGTTCCAGCTGCTATTTCTAAAGCACTTGAAGCTGCTCGTCGTAACATGATTACTGTAGACCTTGCGGGCACTACTTTACAACACCCTGTGAATGCTCGTCATGGCGCAAGCCGTGTATACATGCAACCTGCTTCAGAAGGTACTGGCGTAATTGCTGGTGGCGCTATGCGTGCTGTTCTTGAAGCTGCAGGTGTACATAACGTACTTGCTAAATGTTATGGTTCTACAAATGCTGCTAACGTAGTAAACGCAACTTTCAAAGGTTTGCGTGATATGACTTCTCCTGAGAAAGTCGCTGCGAAACGTGGTCTTTCAGTAGAACAAATTCAAGGGTAATCAATCATGAAAACGATTAAAGTTACCCAGACTAAATCTTCTTCGCATCGTTTAAAAAATCATAAACTTTGCCTTAAAGGTTTAGGTCTGCGTCGTATTGGTCATACTGTAGAAGTGCAAGATACGCCTTCTAACCGTGGTATGGTCAACAAAGTTTACTATATGGTTAGTGTAGAGGAATAAGCCATGACTCTGCGTTTAAATGAACTTGCACCTGCAGAAGGTGCTAAGCGTGATAACCGTCGTTTAGGCCGTGGTATCGGTTCTGGCGTTGGTAAGACTGGTGGCCGTGGTGTCAAAGGTCAAAACTCACGTAAAAGTGGTGGTACTCGTCCAGGCTTTGAAGGCGGCCAAACTGCGTTATATCGTCGTTTGCCTAAATTCGGTTTCACTAGCCAAATCGCTTTGAAAACTGCTGAAGTACGTTTGTCTGAGTTGAATAAAGTTGAAGGTGATGTTGTTAGCCTTGAAACTTTAAAAGCTGCGAATGTTGTTCGTCGTGACCAAATTCGTGCTCGCATCGTTCTTTCTGGTGAAATCACTCGCGCATTCACTGTTAAAGGTGTTGTGTTGACTAAAGGCGCTAAAGCTGCTGTTGAAGCTGCTGGCGGTAAAGTCGAGGAGTAATCTCGAGTGTCTATGACTCCTAGTTCTTCAGGTCATGTAAACATGATGAAAGGCCAACCATTTCATGTGAAATACCGTGAAATTATTCGTCGATTAATGTTTTTGATTGGCGCGTTATTGGTCTTTCGACTAGGAGCGCATATTCCGTTGCCGGGGATTGATAATGTAGCGCTAGCACAGTTTTTTAAAGCTAATGAAGGTACCTTCTTAGGTTTATTTAACATGTTCTCTGGTGGTGCATTAGAACGCATGTCGATTCTGGCGTTGGGGATTATGCCGTACATTTCTGCATCGATTATCGTGCAATTAATGTCTACGGTAGTTCCTTCGCTGGAAGCTTTGAAAAAAGAAGGCGAGCAAGGCAAACGTAAGATCAATCAATATACGCGTTACGGCACCTTATTTCTTGCACTCGTGCAAGGTGTAGGGATGTGTGCTGGCTTGATTAGTCAAGGTATTACCTTAACGTCAGGCCTAGCATTCTACGTTCCAGCACTAACTTCGTTAGTTGCTGGGACGATGTTCTTGATGTGGTTGGGCGAGCAAATTACCGAACGTGGTGTTGGTAATGGTATCTCGATGATCATTTTCGCAGGTATTGTGGCAGGTTTGCCAAATCTTGTGATTCAGTCGTTTACGTCTGTACAGAATGGTCAGGGTAGCTTAATTGGTTTAGCTGTATTCGGTTTACTCTCATTAGCCGTTTTAGCTGCGATCGTGTTTATTGAAAAAGCACAACGTCGTATCCCAGTGAACTACGCACAAAAACAGCAAGGTCGTCGTGTATTTACTGCACAGCAAACACATTTGCCGTTAAAAATTAACATGGCAGGTGTAATTCCAGCGATTTTTGCAAGCTCATTGTTATTATTTCCAGCGAGTTTGGGACAATGGTTAGGAAGTGCTGATCCAAATGCAGGGATTGTGAAGCGCAGCCTACAAGATCTGGCATTGGTGTTATCGCCTGGACAGCCGTTGTATTTAATGCTCTTTGGCGCGTTAATTATCTTCTTCTGTTATTTCTATACGGCGCTAGTTTTCAGCCCGAAAGAAGTTTCAGAGAATTTAAAGCGTAGCGGGGCATATGTGCCTGGTATCCGCCCAGGTGAGCAAACGGCTCGTTATTTAGATCATATTCTTAACCGTTTGACCTTCATTGGTGCAATTTACATTACTGTAGTGTGTTTAATGCCTATGGTATTGCAAAGTTCGTTTGGTATTCCATTCCATTTGGGTGGAACATCTTTATTGATTGTCGTCGTAGTCGTAATGGACTTTATGGCGCAACTCCAAGCGCACCTTACTTCGCATCAATATGATAATCAAACGTTAATGAGAAAAACGACTGCTCATCCTAAGGGATAAGCGCACTTAGAAGGTTTCATCATGAAAGTACAAGCTTCTGTAAAGAAAATTTGTGGTAGCTGTAAAGTTATCCGTCGTAATGGGGTTATTCGCGTAATTTGTAGCGCAGAACCTCGTCATAAGCAGCGTCAAGGTTAATTTAATTAAGACCTGTTGATTTCAGTAGGCTAATTAGGTTATTATCCGCCCCTCAAGATTTTTGTGGGGCGGTTGATTATCTTGACTGCCTTTTTGGAGAAAATTGAATGGCTCGTATTGCCGGTGTAAACATTCCGGATAACAAGCATGCTGTTATCTCTCTCACGTATATTTTTGGTGTAGGTCGCCACACTGCTAAGAATATCTTAGCTTCTGTTGGTATTGCTGAAACTACTAAGATCCGTGAATTAGATGATGCTCAGCTTGATGCGATTCGTGCAGAAGTTGCTAAGGTTCCGACCGAAGGTGATTTACGTCGCGAAATTTCCATGAACATTAAACGTTTAATGGATTTAGGCTGCTACCGCGGTCTTCGTCATCGTCGCAGCTTGCCTGTCCGTGGACAACGCACCAAAACTAACGCACGTACCCGTAAAGGTCCGCGCAAACCGATTAAGAAATAAGATTTCTGGAAGCTAAAAGATGGCTAAAGATACTCGCGCACGCAAGAAGGTCACTCGTACCGTCTCTGAAGGTGTCGCACACATTCACGCTTCTTTTAATAACACCATTGTTACGATTACCGATCGTCAAGGTAATGCATTGGCTTGGGCTACCTCAGGTGGACAAGGCTTCCGTGGATCACGTAAATCAACACCGTTTGCTGCTCAGGTAGCTGCTGAAGTTGCTGGTAAAGCTGCTTTAGATTACGGTTTGAAAAACTTGGACGTCCTTGTAAAAGGTCCTGGTCCTGGTCGTGAATCTGCGGTTCGTGCATTAGGTGCAGTGGGTTATAAAATTAACAGCATTACCGATGTGACTCCAATTCCGCACAACGGTTGCCGTCCACCTAAAAAACGTCGCGTGTAAGGAGAAACATTCATGGCTCGTTATATTGGTCCAAAATGCAAACTCTCTCGCCGCGAAGGGACAGACCTGCAATTAAAATCTGGCGTTAAACCGTTTGACGTTAAGACTAAAAAACATGCTAAAGCTCCTGGCCAACATGGCGGAGCTCGTGGTAGCAAACAATCAGAGTACTCACTACAATTACGTGAAAAACAAAAAGTACGTCGTATGTACGGTGTGTTAGAGCGTCAATTTAGTAACTACTACAAAGAAGCTGCTCGTGTGAAAGGCGCAACAGGTGAAAACTTGTTGAAATTGCTTGAAAGCCGTCTTGATAACGTTGTTTATCGCATGGGTTTTGGTTCTACACGTGCAGAAGCTCGTCAGTTAGTATCTCACCGTAGCATCACTTTGAACGGTCGTCGTGTTAACATTGCATCTATCCAAGTTAAAGCTGGTGATGTAATTGCAGTACACGAAGGCGCTAAACAACAATTACGTATTAAAAACGCAATTGAATTAGCTGCTCAACGTGGTATCCCTGCTTGGATGGAAATTGACCATTCTAAGTTAGAAGGTACGTTTAAAGCTGCACCAGATCGTTCTGATTTACCTGCTGAAATCAACGAAAGCTTGATTGTAGAATTGTATTCTAAATAATCCTTGAGGTAGCAATAAATGACGCGTACTGCAAACGAGTTTCTAACTCCGCAAGCGATCAAGGTCGAAGCGGTGAGCGGGACCTCGGCAAAAGTGATTCTGGAACCTTTAGAGCGTGGCTTTGGTCATACTCTAGGTAATGCTTTACGTCGCATTCTATTGTCTTCTTTACCTGGCGCTGCTGTGGTTGAAGTGGAAATAGAAGGTGTCGAGCACGAGTACAGTACTTTAGAAGGCTTGCAGCAGGACATCGTCGAGCTCTTGCTGAACCTAAAAGGATTGTCTATTAAGCTGTTCGATCAAAACGAAGCATATTTGACATTAGAGAAACAAGGGGCGGGTGACGTAACTGCAGCTGATCTTCGTTTACCTCATAATGTTGAAGTGGTTAACCCTGATCATTTAATCGGTACTTTGAGTTCTACAGGTTCATTGAAAATGCGCCTTAAAGTTTCTCAAGGTCGTGGTTATGAAACATCTGACTCACGTTTCCCTGAAGGTGAAACACGTCCTGTAGGTCGTTTACAGTTAGATGCTTCTTATAGCCCAATTAAGCGTGTTTCATACACAGTAGAAAATGCTCGTGTTGAACAACGTACCGATCTTGATAAGTTAGTGATTGATCTTGAGACTAACGGAACTGTTGATCCAGAAGAAGCAATCCGCAAAGCGGCAACAATCTTGCAACAACAAATTGCAATTTTTGTTGATCTTCAGAAAGATCAAACTCCTGTTGCTCAAGAGCCTCGCGAAGAAGTTGACCCAATCTTGCTTCGTCCAGTAGATGATCTCGAGCTAACTGTTCGTTCTGCTAACTGTTTGAAGGCAGAAAATATTTACTACATTGGTGATCTTGTTCAACGTACTGAAGTTGAGTTGTTAAAAACTCCTAACTTAGGTAAAAAATCGTTAACAGAGATCAAAGATGTTTTGGCTTCGAAAGGTTTACAACTCGGCATGCGTTTAGAGAACTGGCCACCAGCTAGTCTCCGTATGGATGACCGTTTTGCCTATCGTAGCCGTTAATTAAGTAGGACTATCACCATGCGTCATCGTAATAGTGGTGTGAAATTAGGCCGTACCAGCAGCCACCGTAAGGCGTTGTTCCAAAATTTAACAAATGCTTTAGTTGAGCACGAGTTAATTAAAACAACTTTACCTAAAGCGAAAGAACTTCGCCGCGTTGCTGAGCCTTTAATCACTTTGGCAAAAAACGATACAGTAGCAAACCGTCGTTTAGCGTTTGCTCGTACTCGTTCTGCAGCAACTGTTGGTAAATTATTTACCGTTCTTGGCCCTCGTTACAAAGAACGTAACGGCGGCTATCTTCGTGTTCTTAAAGCGGGCTTCCGTGCAGGTGATGCTGCACCGATGGCTTACGTTGAACTCGTTGACCGTGAAGTAAAATAATACTTCTACGTGTAGAACAGTCAGTTGTTCCAAAAAAGGCCGGTGTAATAACCGGCCTTTTTTATTTATCTTTTTAATTAATCTGTGTTTGGCCAACTGGTTGATATGCTAAATTAAGTCGCGTTCTTATAAAAATTCAAATAGACAAGTATGCTAAATATTGAGATTAAAATTCTAAGTGTGAATGAGCTGAATGACTTTAGAACGATCAGGCTTTCAGCTTTAGCAAAAGCCCCTGAAATGTTTGGTTCTACTTATCGTATAGAAGCGGTAAAGCCATTAAGTTTCTTTGAAAATTGCTTATCTAGTTCAACAGTTTTTGGCGTTTACTACAACGATAAAATTATTGGTTCAGCGACTTTAACCCGAGAGGTCGCAACAAAGCTTGCTCATAAGGCTTATTTATCAAGTGTATTTATTGAACCTGAATTTCAAAGACAGGGGGTGGCAGATAGATTACTCAGGACTGTTATTGAACATAGCAAAGAATATCTAGAACAAATTTTACTTATTGTCGCTGATGATAATCAGCCAGCAATTAAGCTATATCAAAAGTTTGGTTTTCAAACTTATGGAGTGGAATCAAAAGCCTTGAAAAATAACGCAGAATATATAGATGAGCTTTTGATGAAGCTATTTTTATTCTAGGATATAAATGGCATTTTCTATTTGAAATTAAAGCTATGATCTAAAATTGCTAATACATCTATTTCTACATCATCTCTTATCCTGAGCTTTTTCCTTAAAAGTTGTCTCCCTGTAGATATTGAATAAAGCATGTTTATAAGTATTCAGTGAGTACAGATAATTTTATTCATCTACGAAAGCAAACCCTCTACTGAACGAAATCCAAGCAGAAATCTCAGGATTTTTTAGCACTCTTTTTTCTAAAATTGTCCCGAAGTGATATGAAAAAACCGATGAATGACCAAACTTGACATTGCGTATTGTCAAATTTGTGCTTTAATAAAGTCATGGTTTATACAGGGTATAAAAAAAATGGAAAAGCAAGTTGATGTATTAATTATTGGTGCAGGTATCTCTGGGATTGGGTTAGCTGTGCATCTCTCGAAAAACTGTCCACAACGTAAATTCGAAATCTTAGAACGTCGTGATAGCTTTGGTGGGACTTGGGATTTATTCCGTTACCCTGGTATTCGTTCTGACTCGGATATGTCAACGTTTGGTTTTAATTTTAAACCATGGGCAAAAGATAAAGTATTGGCAAGCGGTGCTGAGATCAAGGGCTATTTAAGCGATGTGATCAGTGAAAATCAGTTAAAAGATAAAATTCATTTTGGTCATCGTGTCCTTTCTGCAAACTACGATTCTGCAAAGAAAAAATGGGCTGTTGAAATTGAAGACAGTAACAAGAAAAAGCAAACTTGGTCTGCAAATTTTGTGATGGGTTGCACAGGCTACTACAACTATGATCAAGGTTATGCACCGAAATTTCCAAAACAAGAAGATTTCAAAGGCCAATTGATCCACCCACAACACTGGCCTGAAAACCTAGATTATACAGGTAAGAAAGTCGTTATTATTGGTAGTGGTGCAACAGCAATTACCCTTGTTCCTTCAATGGTGAAAGGCGGTGCAGGGCATGTAACCATGTTACAGCGTTCTCCTTCTTATATTGCGACGATTCCTTCAATTGACTTCATTTATGAAAAAACGCGTAAATTTATGTCTGAGGAAACCGCTTATAAATTTACCCGTGCACGTAATATTGGTATGCAACGTGGTATTTATGCATTAGCACAAAAATATCCAAAAACAGTACGTCGCTTATTGTTGAAAGGTATTGAGTTGCAGTTGAAAGGTAAGGTGGATATGAAACACTTTACACCAAGCTATAACCCTTGGGATCAACGTTTATGTGTCGTACCAGATGGTGATTTATTCAAGGCATTACGTGAAGGCCAAGCCAATGTTGAAACAGATCAAATTGAAAAATTCACGGCAAATGGTATTCAATTGAAGTCTGGTAAACACCTTGAAGCAGATATTGTGATTTCAGCAACAGGTTTAGAAATCCAAATCTTGGGTGGCGTGAAAGGCACAATTGATGGTAAGCCAATGGATACCTCTCAACACATGCTATATCAAGGTGTGATGGTCAGTGATGTACCAAATATGGCAATGATCATTGGCTATATCAATGCATCTTGGACCTTAAAGGTTGATATTGCAGCGGATTATATCTGTCGTTTGCTGAATCATATGGACAAAAATGGCTATGATGAAGTCATTGCCCATGCGGATCCAGCATTGCGTGAACAAGATACCATTATGGGTAAAATGTCTTCTGGTTATATTGCACGTGCAGCAGATGTAATGCCGAAGCAAGGTAAAAAAGCACCGTGGAAAATCACCAATAACTATCTTGCGGATCGTAAAGAATTGAAAGATGCATCATTCAATGACGTGGTCCTGCAATTCCATAAACGTGGTGAGCAAGTCGATCGTAAGCCAAAGCTAGTGTCGTAATTATTTATTGAATTTATTAAAAAACCCTATGCATAAGCATGGGGTTTTTTATTTGCAATCGGGCTTTAAATTCGATCAATATCGCGTATATTGAGCACATTAGAAAATTTTGATTAGGGATAATACGATGAAAAAAATCATCATCTTAGGGACATTATTATTCAGTACATTGGTGTTTGCCGATGATGCAAAACAAAAAGAAGTCATTGCGCAAAAGCTGGTATCTGTTGACGGGACTGAACAAGGTTTGCAAAACACCGATAAAATGATTTTAGAGCAAATTCGTATGCGTTTGCCAAAAGACTTACCTGAAAGTTTTTATACCGATTTGAGCAAAAATCTGAATAGTGAACAGCGTAAGCAATTTATCGTGCAACGTTATGTGGAAAGTTTTAGCCAGAAAGAGTTACAAGCTGCATTGACCTTTTATCAATCTGTAGAAGGTAAGGCTTGGGCAAAGAAAGCCAGTGATGTTGGCAGTGAAGTCGCACATTTCACCACACAAAATGCACGTACTGCACTGAATACCACCATGCAACAATATATTGAGAATCCAAAAGTTAAGCAGCTAATGGCAAGAATGAATCCGCAGCCCGTTCAAACGACTGAAAAACCTGAATCGAAATAAATAAAAAAGCGATCGTGCATCGGGCACGATCCCTTTGTTGTATTGCTATTTAGAGGGTACGAGAAATGAGTTCTTTCATAATTTCATTGGTACCTGCATAAATACGATTGGCACGGTTGTCGATATAAGCACGGGCAATTGGATATTCCAGCATATAACCATAACCACCATGTAGTTGTAAGCAGTCATCTACAACTTTTGAGAACATGTCGGAAATTTTGTATTTCGCAGCTGCGGCCGCATCCACACCTAAGTTTTCTTCAAGCTGTAGTTCCATACAGCGATCGAGATAGGTACGACAGAAATCAATTTCAGTGCGCAATTCCGCCAGTTTAAAGCGAGTATTCTGGAAGGTACTAATGGCTTTGCCGAATGCTTTACGATCTTTGGTGTATTGCACGGTATGTGCAAAGGCTGCTTCAGCACCTGCTTGACAGATAATTGCGACCAGCATACGTTCCCAAGCGAGTTCTTTCATCAACATGATAAATCCCATGCCTTCCATACCTAATAGGTTTTCTTTCGGCACACGGACATTATCAAAGAACAATTCACAGGTATCTTGGCCTTTCATCCCAATTTTGTTCAAAGGTTTACCTTTGCTGAAACCAGCACGATCCGCTTCTACAATCAGTAAGGATAAATTGGCTGAGCCTTTTTCATTGTTGCCTGTTTTACACACCACAATCGCCATGTCGCAAAGATAGCCATTGGTAATAAAGATTTTAGAACCATTGATGACATATTCATCGCCATCCAATACGGCAGTCGTGCGAACTGCTTGTAGGTCGGAACCTGTACCAGGTTCAGTCATCGCAATCGCTGTGACGGCTTCGCCTGTTGCCATTTTTGGTAACCAGTGTTGCTTTTGCGCTTCATTGCCGAAGTTGTTGATATAGTTGGCAACAATATCTGAATGCAAAGAGAAGCCCGTGCTTGAATCCATGGCATAGGCTTGTTCTTCGATCAGAATCATACTGTAGAGACGATCGACACCTGAGCCACCATATTGTTCTGGCATGGTCGTGCAAAGTAAGCCAAGTGCACCTGCCTTATTCCATAAGTCACGATCTACATGTTGTTGTGTTTCATATTTTTCAATATTAGGAACAACTTCTTTCTCATAGAATTTACGCACGGTTTCACGGAATGCTTCATGGTCTGAAGTAAACAGTTTGCGTGGCAGCATGTTTGGAATTGGACGAATAGCACCTGATTGCATTTGTTATTTTTCCCTAGTGTGTTGGATTTAAATCATCTTCATCACCATACAAGAAATTGAAAATAGTGAACAATGTGATCAATGCTCAATTTGATTGATGTATTTGGTCACTTGAGAAAAATCTCTCAGAACTTCATCGGGGAGATCGGGTACACTATGGAAAAATTGTTGCATTGCGGAGCCAATAATGTCTGATGAAATGACACTGGAAGAGCGTAAGGTTGTGTATCGTGCGCGTCGCGGTTTAAAAGAAATCGATGTGTATTTTGATCCTTATGTTAAAAACCACTACCTGACAGCTGATATTGCTGAAAAGGCATTATTTGCCGAGTTGGTTGATCAAGAAGATCCAGATTTATTGGATTGGTTTATGGAGGTAGGGGAACCACCTCGTGCAGAATTAAAAGATTTTATTTTAAAATTAAAACACTATGTCCATGGCTAATGGTGTTTTCGAGCTGCAACGCAGTCGTTTTGCGATGATATTGCAGCTCTTGATTTTCATTGCCATCCTTAGTTTAACCTATTCCTTACTTACCTTATGGATTTGGCTACTGTGCTTTGGCATGATGGGCTTTGCTTGGTTTTTATTTTTGAAACGACCTCAAATTAGACGTTTTGAATACTTGGATCATCAAGAATGTTCGTTCGAATTTTATGACCCCAAATTAAAGATCCAGCGTAGACAGATCATCAAAATATTAGATCACCAACTTTATATCGCGCTCTATTTTTCTCAGGAAAAGCATAAAAATTGCATTATTTGGTGGGATCAATTGTCATATTCGCAATGGAAAAAGCTAAAATTACGCGCAAAACTGGGATGATTGTTCGACAATTCTACAACTGTATAAAATTAATAAGAATATAAATTTCAATAATTTAATTAAAATTAAGGTTTGTCTTGTTTAAATTGTTAGATTAAATACTCTAAAAAATAGTGAAAATTATGATTGTCAGACAATCTGACGATCAAGTCCGATTTATTTTCGTTAAAGTACAAACACCAACGTAAAGGGTGGTGGAGGTCCTAAATGGAAATTCCAACATGGTCGTTTCTGGTGGTCGCAATCATTTTTGCGATTGTAGTAGGAAGAGCAGGAACTTTACTCAGGGAATTTCTTGAATCACGTCAAGTTGTCGTGACCAAGAGAAAGAGATTGAAAGTGTCATCAATATATCACTCTCCCGTGAATATCGATGGTGAACGCCAATCTAGTATCTATCAAAAGTAGATACGTAAGTGTAGGAGGTCTCTATGGAGATTTCAATGTGGATGTTTCTAGTAATTGCAATCGTTATGGCGATTGTTGTAGGAAGAGCTGGAACGTTACTCAAGGATTATTTTCAACAAAACTAAAATATAAAGAGTTTCACGATTTTACCAGTTAATAAGTAGCATGTGCTGAACCGTCGCAATGCTACTTTTTTTTGCCTGAAATTTCTGTTCAGCCGCTTAAGTGTCAATTCATTCCTCTGTGATTTGTGTCAAAATGTCTAGGTTAAAATTAGAGCAATTACTCTTTAATTCAGGTTATGCATCTGATAATGTACAGCTAAAAGGAAAAAACAAATTATTAGAGGGACAGGAAGTATGTCTAAACTCCAAAAAATTGGACAAGGTGTGGCGGTTGCTGTATTGACAACATCAATGCTATCAGGATGTTCATATGTGATTAAAACGGGTGCGAATGTTGCACTTGGTTTTGGTGAAAACCATATTGTTCCACCAATTTTAGCAATGGATGATGCTGAAATGGTGTGTAACTCAGGGAATGCTTTAACCCCTGCCGTGATGTCAACCAAAGATATGGGTGCTGATCCAACTCGCATGGCGGTATTGTTATATACCGCAGCGGGCGTTTGTGCTGAGAACCAAGCCTTAGAAGCAGAGTTGCGTTACCTGCGTGCGTCTAAAGCAGGTCAGGTTTCAGAAGCACAAGATGCGCGTATTGAACAGAAACGTTGGGCGGGAATTGCGGCCGAACGTCAATATGCGGGCTATCAGCTTTTTGCGAATCGTTGGGAAACTAAATACAAATATAAGTTAGGCGATTCATGCCCAACCATGCGTAATGACCTCGATCAAACTGTTTATTTACTCGGTATGGTGAGTGGTCTGCAAGCCATGACCAACGATATCAACTCTGGTGGTGCGATTAATGTCCCTAAGGATATCGCAGGTATTGTTGAGCGTGGTATGGCCTGTTTAGACAATGAAAAATTCTGGGGTGCACCAATGGCAACCCGTGCAGTCATCTGGACCTTATTACCAGGTGCTGGTGACGGTAAGCCTGAACCGTATGCCACCATGAAGCAGTCTATGGCCATTGGTGAGAAGAAAGGTGTTCGTTTAGCACATGCTTTATATGCCGTTGCCGCACAGGCCAGTGGTGATGATGCCAAGCTACGCGATGCTTTCCGTTCATATGCTGCGGCAACAGGTGAAGATAAACCAGCAAATCCACAGTTCCGATTGATTGATAAAATGGCTGGTTTGATGGTTCGTGGTATCGCAGATCGTTATTGGACTGAAAATACAGGTGTAAGAGCCAGTGACGAAGGCTTAACTTCATTCTGGGATGACAAACAAGAAAGCTCAGCTGAGTTGGATTCGTTGTTTGACGGTGGTGAAGCAGCACCTGCGCAGGATCAAGCTGCACCAGCATCAGACCAGGCGGCACCAGCACAAGAAACTCCAGCGGAGTAACCTGAATTAAACGACCTTTTACAGATGAACTATCTAAACTTGTAAAAGGTCTGTTTTTTTAGGAGGCGGTCAGCCTATGAAAGATCAAATATGGGTAAGTAAAATTATTTTGATTGCGATATGTATTTCCATATCGGCTTGTCTACAAGTTTTTGCTGATCATTTTATTTATTGGCGTCCAAGTTTACTCACCGAGTTTTGGCGCTTATGGACTGCGCATTGGGTTCATGTAGGATGGGTTCACTTTCTACTGAATATGATGGCTTTTGCCTGTTTACCTTTTATTTTTCCTCATGTTCGCAATTGGCATTTAGGTGCATTATTGCTCGTGTTACCTCCCTTTATTAGTTTAATTTTTTATTTCTACCTACCTTATATTGATGCTTATGCTGGGCTTTCAGGGGTCTTGCATGGTCTTTATGCTGCAGTCGGTGTGGTGTATGTGCAATATAAGAATGAGCGAAAATTTGCAATTTTGGTCTTAGCCTTGATTGCGGCAAAACTGATTTGGGAGAATACCTTTGGGCAAACAGGGACTGCTCAATTAATTGGCAGTCCAGTCCTGACCGAAGCACATTTGATTGGTGCGATTGGTGGACTGCTCTGTGGTTTAGGTTATTTACTGATAAAAAAGATAAAAACGACAACAACATGATCATTTGATTAAGACGCTTAATAATAAATTCAGTGGGTACAGAGGGATTGGTTATACAGGGAATAAATGTATTCTCTATCAACCATGTACATTGCAAGATTCAGCATCTTCGGAGGGGTGTTGATCACAATAAACTGGAATAGATATGCAGCATAATCAACAGAAAAAAACTGGATTAGGTCTATTGAGTTATATTTGGACCGAGTGGATATCAACCTTTGTTATCCTTTTCTTATTACTCATGACACTGATTATTGGTACTGGAGAGATGATCCATGGTCAGTTATTACGTATGGGCGAACGTTTATATGGTGATCCTGCGATTGGAATGCAGTATTCATTCCTTCGTGCCGAACCAGAAAAACCCACCTGTGACCGAAATCCCAATATCGATGCACAAGTTCAAGAGCAGATGCGGATTAATGCAGCCGATGAATTTGCCAGTATGTTTGGCGTGGCTTCGGAATCAGATGTACGCGCTTCCTTGATGGCAGCACAGCAGCAATGTAATGAAAAATATCAATTTTATGATAAGGCAATGATGCATATCGAGGCACATCCGAGTGTGCGGACCTATCGTCAGATTGAAACCAGCTTCTTTGGCATCTTTAAATTTGGTACAGAAAACCGTGCTTTATTCTTGGTGATTATGGTGGTGTTTGCGGCCATCAGTGCCACATTAAAGACCCATCATATTGGTTTGCGCAGCCCAGCGACGAAAATTGATTTCCGTATCTATAGCATTGCGATGCTGATTGGAAATGGTTTATTGACCTCATCGGTGATGAGTCAATATCGATCTGTGATGAATTCTGGTGTTCCGATCAGCTCAGAAATGACGCTGATTTATTGGTTATGGATGATCTTATTTGCGGTACTGACCTTGATTAGTCTGTATCAGTTGATTAAGTCGCCTACGCCAACCCGAGAAGGGGGGAGTGTTGGTTTAGCCTTTCTAAGCGTGCCACTTTATGCCTATATGGCGATTATCACGGGGGTTGCCTTTACCTTCTTTATGGCCTATCCAATGGGACAAGGAATTTATTTGGGGCAGTTGGTTGAGTTCTCGAGTATTTTCTTAAATCTGGCCCTGTTTATTTGGGCGGGGATGTTGTTAAAACAGACGCGGATTGTCGATTTATTCCTGAATATTCTGCGTCCGTGGAATCTTGCCCCTGAAACATTAACCTGGTTGATCTTAATTGCAGCAGCATTACCAACGGCCTATACCGGTGCTTCAGGTATTTTCGTGATTGCTGCAGGTGCAATTATTTATAAAGAAGTCTGGAATGCAGGTGGTCGTCGCCAATTTGCTTTGGCTGCAACGGCACTGTCTGGTTCGCTTGGGGTCGTGCTTCGTCCATGTCTATTGATTGTGGTTGTCGCATCTCTGAATAAAGAAGTGACCACTGACCTGCTGTATCAATATGGCATGTACACCTTCTTGTTAACCTCAACTTTATTCTTGGTGATTGCACTGTTTTTTGCCGAACAGAAATTTAGAGTTGCACCACTCAAAATTGCCTTGCCCAAGTCGTTACGTGCATTTGTGCCTGTATCACCTTATATCGTAATTTTCATTCTGATCTGGTTGTTCTATAAACATGCTCTAGCGACAGATCTGAATGAATTTACCGCACCTGTAATGATGCCAGTGATTTTATTGCTGATGGTGCTCTTTGATAAATTGCGTAAAGAACCTGCACCCTTAGCACCCGTTGGGCATTGGGACAGTACTTTGAACAGTTACACCATTCCTGCGGATGGCTCTCAACGTGCTGCGCCAATCAACCCAGCAGATGATCCGAGGAATCCTGTGCGCCGTGTTTCTTTCGGTAAAGCATTACATGCATCGACCAGTGAGACCGTTGGACATATTGGGGCTTTGGTGATCCTCATGGCACTTTCGGTGAGTGTCGGAGGTTTCCTTGAACAGATTCATATCATGGAAACTTTCCCGCAAGATATTAATAGCACCTATGTGGTGATCACGCTGATCGTGCTGTTGATGATTTTTGTGGGGATGATTATGGACCCATTTGGGGCAGTGATTTTAATTACTGCAACCGTTGCGCCCGTGGCTTATCAGTATGGCATTGATCCTGTGCACTTCTGGATGATTGCATTAATTGGTTTTGAACTGGGGTATGTCACGCCGCCAGTTGCATTGAATCACTTATTGGCGAGACAGTCGATTGGGGATGCTGAAGTGGCAGAGGCGGATGCCGAAGTACGCCATCAATCCTTTTTCTATCGCTATGAGCGCTGGATTTTACCATTACTGGTGATGGTGCCTGCAATTCTGATCATTGCCTATGTCCCTTATAGCTTTAAATTATTTGGCTGGTATAGCTAGCGAAGCTTAAAGAAAAAATAAGCACCTTAGGGTGCTTATTTTGTGCAGAAGTAAATACTATTGAACTCTGGTTATAGTAGTGAATATCGAGTGAACCAATAACTATAGGTGAATTTAGACTAGCGCTGATTATTATGTGATTAAAATAACATTTTGAGATCGAACCAGTTATGCTATAAATAGACGGAAAAGATGGAGTAGCCTGCTTTAAGATCGGATTCATCTTTCTAAAGGGCAGCTGTAAAAAGGCAATTTGGGGCACGAAATTTGTAATCAGCAGAGTGATAAAAATGGAGAGCGCTCGAGAGAACAGATAAATTGATAAAAACAACCAACAAAAAAGTGATTGCAGTCATTCTTTTTTATAAAAGTTTGCTGCAAATTTAAGCGGTTTAAAAGGGATTGGTGATTCAAAGGGTAAATTCATTTATCTATCAACCAAGGACAGCGCATGATTCAACATCTTTGGATGGATGTTGATAACAATAAATTGGAATAGACATGCAAAATGATCAAGAGAATAAGACTGGATTAGCCCGATTAGGCTATATCTGGAATGATTGGATATCAACCTTCATTATTCTTGCTTTGTTGCTAATGACGTTGCTTATTGGTACAGGCGAAATGATTCACGGTCAGATGCTTCGTATGGGGGAGCGTCTTTACGGTGATCAAACAACAGGGATGCAATATTCGTTTTTACGTGCGGAACCTGAAAAACCATCTTGTGATCGACATCCAAACATTGATGCACAAGTTCAAGAGCAGATGAAAGCCAATGCTGCCGATGAATTTGCAAGTATGTTTGGTGCGGCTTCTGAAGCTGATGTTCGTGCGTCTTTATTGGCCGCACAGCAGCAGTGTGAAGAAAAATACCAATTCTATGATAAAGCAATGAAGCACTTGGAAGCGCATCCAAGTATTCGTACTTATCGTAAAGTTGAAACTACTTTCTTCGGAATCTTTAAATTAGGTTCTGAAAACCAAACTGTTATTTTATTAATCATGGTGTTGTTTGCTTCAATTACAGCATCTTTGCGTTATCACCACATTGGTTTACGTGCACCAAAAACTAGAATCGACTTCCGTGTCTATTCAGCATTGATGGTTGCGGGTAATGCTTTACTCAGTTATTCGGTGATTAGCCAATACCATTCAGTATTGAATTCAGGTGTTGAAGTTGCTGGAAAAACGGCCGTTTTGTATTGGTTGTGGATTGCGCTATTTGTGTCATTGACCATTATCAGTATTTTCCAATTCATCTTTATCCCGAAAACAGCACAACCGAAGGGTAACTTTGGTTTGGCGCTACTGAGTGTTCCTCTGTATGCGTTTATGTCTTTGGTGACAGGGATTGTATTTACCTTCTTCATGGATTATCCAATGGGGCAAGGGATTTACTTGGGTATCTTGGTTGAGTTCTCAGGTATTTTCTTAAATCTGGCCTTGTTCATTTGGGCGGGTATGTTACTGACCCAAACACGCGTGATGGATTTATTCTTAAATATCTTACGTCCGTGGAACTTGGCGCCAGAAACTTTAACTTGGTTAATCTTGATTGCAGCAGCGATTCCAACAGCATATACAGGTGCTTCAGGGATTTTCGTTATTGCAGCAGGTGCGATCATCTATAAAGAAGTTTGGAACTCAGGTGCTCGCCGTCAATATGCCTTAGCTGTATCGGCAATGTCGGGTTCTTTGGGTGTGGTGATTCGTCCATGTCTATTGGTTATCTTGATCTCAATGCTCGACAGCCGCCATGTGACATCGACTGAATTATTTGATCACGGTATCTATGTCTTCTGGTTAACAGCCTTCATCTTCTTGGGTGTTTCTCTGATTCTTGCAGAGGAAAAGTTCCGTGTGAACTCACCTAAAATCGCTGTGCCAGGGATGTTACGTGCATGTGTGCCTGTGATCCCATATATCATCATTGGTTTTGCTGTGGTGATGTTCTATAAGCTTGCTTTAGATACGTCAATCAATGAATTTACTGCGCCAATGATTTTACCGTTGGTGTTGATTGCAATGATCTTGTTTGACAAGTTATTTGCCTCAAAACTTGCACCTGCACCAGTGGTGGATGCGAAGCATGAAGCATTGGTTCGTGAGCATGAGAAAAAATCTGAGTTCTTGAAATCACATGATCCACATGGTAGCAAGAGCTTTGGTTTTGGCGGGGCATTACGTTTTGCAACCTCAGAAACAGTGGGACACATCGGTGCCTTAATCCTGTTGATGGCCTTGTCTGCAAGTGTCGGTGGCTTAATTGAACGTGCAGAAGTGGTTGAGTTATTACCGACTCACTTGGGCAATATCTATATTTCGCTTGCCTTCATTGCGTTGTTACTTGCGATTATTGGGATGACCACCGATCCATTCGGTGCGGTGATTCTGGTTGCTGCAACGGTTGCCCCTGTTGCTTACGAGAATGGTATCCATCCGATCCACTTCTGGATGATCGTATTGGTGGCATTCGAGTTTGGTTATGTAACGCCGCCTGTTGCCCTGAACCACTTGCTGACGCGACTCTCCGTCGGGGATGAAGAGGTCTCGGCCGCCGATAAGGAAGCGAAAGAGAAATACACCAGTTTCTACTTCCGCTATGAGCGTTGGTTATTGCCGATTATCGTCTTGTTCTCATCGTTGGTGTTGGTGACCTATGCGCCGTATATCTTCCAAATGTTTGGTTGGTATAAGCATTAACAGTTGAAAATAAAAAAGCACCTTCGGGTGCTTTTTTTATTATTATTTTATTGAAGGAGTGAATCCATGAAAGTATTGAGTCAGGCAGAGTATCAGGCAACTTTTTCCCCTCCTATGTTAGATGTCACGGAGAGTGCGGAGGAAATTGTAGATTTATGGGGCTATGCTGATCCTGTGATTGAACAGCTGTATCACTCCTGTACTGCATGGGAATGGTCTGTGAAACATATTTATGAAAGCGGAGACGGGCAATTCCAGCATCTTAATATTCCAGTGCCCTTAGATAACACCTATCTTGTTATCGTTGTCGATAAGCCAAAACGGGAAATTCTAGGTCATTATGTACTGGACTTGCACCCTTATCCAAAGCATTGAGCTTACAGTACTGACTTTTTTGACTTTGATCGTTTTATCAATGGACTACATAAAAAAATCGCTGAGAGAATAATGCAAAAACCAATCAAGCTATATAAATCAGGCACTTCATTCCACAGTAAAAAACCCCAAAGTCCTGCAAAAATAATTGCAATATAGTTGACGGGTGCAATCTGTCCAGCAGGGGCAAGACGGTAGGCATGCGACATAAAGATCTGGCTGACATTGGCCAGTACACCTGCACCGATCAAAAACAATAATTCCTGTAAATGATAAGGTCGCCATACCCAAAACATCGGAATCACTGAAAGCAAAGAACCAATAAAACAGAAATAGAACACGATCCGTTCAGGTGGCTCGGTTTGAGTCAGTGCGCGCACAGTGACAAAGGCCATTGAAGCCAACAGGCTAGAACTGATGCCAACGATTGAAATCCAGTTTAATAAACCTTGATCAGGCTTAGCCACACAGAACACTCCAATAAAGCCCAGTCCTGCGGCACAGAGCATCGCCGTGGTGATTTTTTCTTTAAGAAACAGCCAAGCAATCAATGGAATAAAAATGGGGGAAGAATAGGTAAACACCATGGCATTGGAGAGTTTTAAATGTGCAATGGCATAGAAAAAACCATACATGGCAGCAAGCCCAACAATACTACGCCAGGTATGCATCCACAGTTTTTCTGTTTTTACAAACTGGGTTCCTTGCTTGAAGATAAAAGGTAAAAACAGGATCAGGCCCACCACATTGCGGAAAAACACAATGGTATAGTTATCGACCGTATGTGAAGCGTAACGAATACAAATGCCCATCACAGAAAAAAGCAGCGCAGAAAGAGTAAGGCAACCAATCGCCATCATCAGGTTGCGATTGGTGGGTTGAGCATCCATAGCGATTCGGGTATTGGGAGATTGCGCTTATTTTATGCTGCTGTGAGGATGAAAGGAATGAGATTCTTCACTCAATCTATGCTCAGGACACTCAACTGAGTGTGTCAGAGAATTGTTTAAGATAGTCACTCGGTGTCATGCTGGTTTCACGTTTAAACATGGCACTAAAGGCACTGGGGCTGTCATAGCCCAAGTCTAAGGCCACATTTAAAACCGGTTTGTTCAGGGCTAAATCAATCATGGCCTGCATCAGTTTGGCTTGACGAACCCAATGGGAGAAATGCAGTCCAGTCTCTTTTTGAAAATGTCGCGCTAACGTTTTACTGCTGATATGCAGTTGTTCAGCTGTATCTTCCAGATTCCAGTTAAAGCTGAGATTGTCTTTGATTTGTTGACAAAGCTGTTGCAGGCGTGGGTTTTGAGGATCTGGCAAATTAAAGGCAAGGGCAGGTAATACCCGAACTTCGTCTAAGATCAATTGCAGCAGTCTTTCATCGCGACTTTCAGGCTGGATGGCTGTTTTGATCTGCATTGCACTACTCATCAGCTCCCGTAGTAAAGCAGGAATGGCAACAACCCGACATTCGGAAATCAGATGGGTTTGTGCTGGGGTTTCTATAAAAATCCCTCGGGCTTTGACATCACCGCTACTGAGTAAGGCATGCGGTTTATGTGCAGGAATCCACACGCCACGTCCAGGTGGGGTAATCCAGATCCCTTCGTGGGTTTGTACTCGAATCACACCTGATAGGGTATGAATCAGCTGAATTCGATCATGGCTATGCCAGTCCTCAATATGGCCATGGGGGTAGTTTTCTGAAAATGCATAGACTGGATAATCTACAAATCCATGTTCAAAGTTTTTCCCCATGTGTGCAATGTCCAAAAATAAGTTGTCTATTTCTCGATAGTAATCGTCTTATTGTCGAGAAACAATGAGTTGATTATTTTTTAGCATGATCGATACCGCAATGTTGAGGTCTAGCCTATGTTTCAGAAAGCTTATTTTTATCCCTTATTCGCGATTTTATTTTGGGCGGGCAATGTGGTGGTGTCTAAAATGGCCAGTCATGCCATTTCGCCTGTCGCGATTACGTTTTATCGTCTGGTGTTGGCGCTCGCCGTGATGAGTACCTTTGTGCTAATTCCCGTCTGGAACAATCGACACACCATCAAGCAGTATTGGAAACAGTTGGCATTGGGTGGTTTTCTGTCCGTGTCTCTATTCCAGTTCTTGTCTTATCAGGCTGCATCCACCACCACAGCCACCAATATGGCGATTGTCACCGCCTTGATTCCTTTACTGACCATGATCTTAAGTAGTGCGATGCTGAAAGACCGGCTGAGCTATGGCATGTTGTTCGGAGGCGCTTTATCTTTTTATGGCATCTTGTATTTGCTGAGCCATGGTTCAATTACCGATATCTGGAAGCAAGGCGTACATTTGGGTGATGGTTTGATGCTCATTGCGGCAGCAGGCTATGCCTTATATGGTGTGTTACTGAAACGTTGGAAAATGCCAATCCCTGCCTGGCAATCGAATTTTGTGCAATCCTGTTTTGCAATTGTTTATGTCTTGCCATTTTTTATATTTTTGCCCGCTTCGCAGATGCAACTGAACCAACAGACCATTCCACTGATTGTCTACGCCAGTATTTTTTCCTCAGTATTGTTGTCATATTTATGGATAGAAGGGGTGAGACATTTAGGGCCAAACCGTAATAGTATTTTTATGAATCTATTGCCTTTATTTACGGCATTGATTGCGGTGGCTTTGCTGGGCGAGCATTTACAACTGTTCCACTATATTGGCGGTGGTTTAACCTTGCTGGGGATTTTGATTGCTCAAACCCTTCAGAAACCAATTCAACTAAGATCAGCGTCCAAACAGGTTCTGGATTAAAGATGCTGGCAATAAAAAAGCTTTAACCGAGGTTAAAGCTTTTTAAAGTTTAAGAATGATTTTGAGCTGCAATCTGGGCTTCTAAAAGTTTGATTTGATCTTCTTTGAGCTTGAGCAAAGTATCCACATCGCTATTCTGCTGTTTCAAATCATGTTGCTGGTCTTGCAGTTGTTGATGAATATCATCCAGTTTGGCAATTTCTTCTTTTGCCAAACTGTCATTTACAGGGAGTGGCGCTTTTACAATCGATTCTTCAACCAATTGGATCGGTGCAGCGACATCACTGCTCGCCGTTGTTACTTCATCAACGGTTGCGGTTGCTTCAGTTGCTACTGGGGCAACGGTTTTTTCAGCCACAGGCTGAGTCGGTGCGGATGTTGTGGCTTGCTGATCTTTTTGAGCTAAGAACCATTGGACCGCAAGGAACAGCACCACGACAATACTAATTCCACCAATTATCATCCATAATAATTTGGAATTTTCTGTTTGGTATGTGGACATCACTTTTAACCTTCTAGTCAAAATGACGAGGTTTGAATTGTATCACCCCAATTTCATCTGGCTCAGCGGGTTGCGCTTGTTCCACATGGGTTGGGCGTTTTTCGCTATAAGCACACTCGATACATTCAATCCACTCGTCATCCACAGTGATGATCTTAACGACACGATCTAAGGCCCCACATTTCGGGCATTTTGCGCCCGCGATGAACTGTCTTTTCATGTCAGTTAATTACACCCTGTGAACAATAATGACGTAGTTTAAGCGGTTTTATCGGTGTTCGTCCAACCTTGATGACGTAATAATGCATCTATTTTTGGTTCTCTTTTTCGGAAATTGCGAAACGCATCAAGCGCTGTATCTTTTCCGCCAACTGCTAGAATAAACTTTCTAAACTCTTTTCCAGTCTCGGTATTAAAAATACCTTCGCTTTCGAAACGGTCAAATGCATCACTGGCTAAAACCTCTGCCCATTTATACGAGTAATAACCTGCAGCATAACCGCCTGCAAAAATGTGGCTGAAGCTGTGTTGAAAACGGTTATAAGGAACTGCTGGAACCACGGCAAATTTATCGCGAATATCATCCAGCGTGGCCTGAATTTGCTGACTGTTTAAGGCAGGTGCTTGACGGTGAATGCTCAGGTCAAACAGGGCAAACTCAATCTGACGCAAGGTTTGCATACCAGACTGGAAGAAACGTGCATTCAACAATGCAGAGAGTAATTCTTGCGGCAAGGTTTGTTTGGTTTCAGTGTGCTCGCTGAGTACATCTAAACTTTCATTGTCCCATGCCCAGAACTCCATAAACTGACTTGGTAATTCAACTGCATCCCACGCCACACCGTGTGTCCCCGCAACCGAGATGTTATCCACTTCGGTGAGCATATGATGTAAGCCATGACCAAACTCATGGAATAACGTAATCACTTCATCATGGGTCAGCTGCGCAGGTTGATCGCCAATTGGTGGGGTGAAGTTACATACCATGTAGCAAATTGGTTTTTGCAGGCCATTGGCTGTTTGAACACGAGAACGGAAACCGCTCATCCATGCACCGCCGCGTTTGCCGTTACGGGCATATAAATCAAAATAGAAACCACCGACTACTTGGCCTTGATCTTCAATTTCAAAATAACGCACATCATTCTGCCACACAGGAGCCTGACGTTCGATGATCTGGATCCCGTAAAGGCGTTGTACGATCTGGAATAAACCTTGAACCACTTTCGGTGCAGGGAAATACGGTTTTAATGCTTCTTGAGAAAGATTGAACTGTTGTTGTTTCAGCTTTTCAGAATAGTAGGTTGCATCCCAAGGTTTGAGTTCATCAATACCCTCTTGTTGTGCAATCGCTTTCAGTTCTGCAATTTCAGCCAGTGCTGGGGTACGGGCATGTTCTGCCAGATCAACCAAGAATTGATTTACGGTTTCAACATCAGGTGCCATTTTGCTGGCAAGGGAATATTCGGCAAAGTTGTTAAAGCCAAGCAACTGAGCCATTTCCTGACGTAAGCTCAGGATTTCCTCCATCACTGGAGTGTTGTCAAATTCAGTTTGGTCGGATTGTTCTGAGGCACGGGTGACATAGGCTTTATACAGTTCTTCTCTTAATTCACGATTATCGGCATAGGTCATAATCGCAAAATAAGCAGGGAAGTCGAGTGTGGCAACGGCTTGCTCAAGCTCTCGTTGTTGTCCGTATTGTTTTAACAGTTCAACACTGCTTTGCGGTAAGCCTTTAAGTTGCGCTTCTGTTAGCGGCTTGAAGTAGGCTTGGGTGGCATCGAGTACATGGTTAGAGAAGTCAGAAGACAGCTGTGATAAACGTGCTGAGATTTCGGCATAACGTTTTTTGGCTTCACCTTCCAGTGCAACACCTGACAGTTTGAAATCACGTAAAGCCAGTTTAATCGCACTTTGTTGTGCTTCGTTCAGCGTTTGAAATACGGCACTGTCATGGATCTGTTGATAGGTTTGGTACAGCGGCGTATGTTGACCAAGCTGGGTATAGTACTCACTTAAACTCGGTAACAGGGCTTGATACACTTCACGGGTTTCCGCATTGTTCATCACAGCATTGAGATGCGACAAAATTCCCCATGCTTCACTCATGTTATTTTCAAGTTGATCAACTTCAGTCAATGTTGCCAGTTGGGCTTCAGAGCCCTGCGGAACTTCATTGAGTTGATTTAAGAAATTTTGACCGTTTTGAATGGTTTGTTCGATCTGTTGTTTTAAATCGGCAAGTTGAATTTGATCAAATTGAGGAACAGGAAGTGTTGCTTGCTGGAGTGTCATTGTATTTTTGCCATATTCATCTTTAAACATAGTTATAGATGTAGGGCTTCGGAGGGGAGAAATCAAGTGTCATTGTGCTTGATCTCTTATACTTAAATTAATTTTCTCTAAAGTTTTATTAATTTCATTCAGCCGATCATTGGTATCGCCTGTAGTTGAAGGCAATGCTTCAAGCTCTCTAATATCTATAATTGAGATATCTGTATGTTTTGATTTCCATAAATTTAGAGGATGTTTGTATAGATAAGAAACTTCAAAAATGATAATTTCACTATTTAAAGCTTCTTTGAGTCCTCCAAACTGTCCCCAATCATAAATATAACTATAATTTGGAGGAAAGACTCTTACGCCATGTTTAAAAATCCCATTTTCGAATATTTCTTTTTTATCTTGTAATTTAGAGATCCCAAAAGCTCGACGGGGGATTGGTTGATTACTAGAAAATATTACATTCTCAGCTATACCATTACCAATATTCTTTACATTGAGCTGGATAACAGATGCTTTTCCATAATGAGGTGTTGCAAAAACTATGATTTGAGGTTTTTGGTTCGATTTAAATACCGCATAAGTAACCAAAAGAGCTAAAAGAGAAATAGTGATAGTTAAAACAGCATTTAAATCTAATAATAAGTTCATTGGAATTAATTCTCTTATAATTATAGGAGTTAATAAGAGAGCCGAAGCTCTCTTATTTTGTAAAAATTACTCAGCCTTTGCTTTCGCGTTAGACTTTTTCTTTTTCACTTTTTTCTTGGCCTTGTCTTTGCTTTCAGGCTTGGCAGACGCTTTTTTTGCAGGCTTCTTGGTATAAGAACTTGGTTTGTTCTTGTCCTTTTTCTTGCGTACAGGCTTTTCACCATCTTCACTGACTTTGGATTGAGTAGAGGGCTGTTTGCCAAATACTTCTTCAGTTGTTGAAGCACGATTCGAGCTAGACGGATTCGCAGTACGTGGTGCTTTCTGACGAATTACACGGCCCAAATGGGTAAGTTGTTGAACCAACTGAAAGTCAATTTTACGTTCTTCCAAGTTCACAGCCGCAACTTGAATCTTCACTTCATCACCGAGACTAAAGGATTGTCCACGATTTTGACCGACTAAGCTTTGGCTCGCCTGATCATAAATGAAGAAGTCATCACCTAACTGACTAACATGAATCATGCCATCGACATAGAGGTCTTTCAGAGTCACGAATAGTCCAAACTCAGTGACTGCACTGATAACCCCGACAAACTCATCACCAATATGCTGTTGCATATAATGGCATTTCAACCACATGGTGACGCTACGTGATGCTTCATCAGCACGACGTTCTGTCTTGGAGAAATGCTCACCCGCATCATCTAAGGCTGCACCTGACAGTGGATACACTTTTTTGTCTAAATACGCTTTGATTGCACGGTGTAATAATAAGTCTGGATAACGACGAATAGGTGATGTGAAGTGGGTATAGGCTTCATAAGCAAGACCATAATGTCCTGCATTCTTCGCGCCATAGTAGGCTTGCATCATCGAACGTAACAACACCGCATGAATGCTTGGTGCATCTAAACGATCTTTGGTCGCTTCAATGACGGCTTGATAATCTGCTTGAGTTGGCTGTTCAGGGAATGGCAGACCAAGCAATTTCACAAAGTCACGCACTTTCTGAATACGTGAAAACTCTGGTGCTTCATGCACACGATACAACATCGGAATATCATGCTCTAAAGCATATTCTGCCGCAGCAACGTTGGCCAGCAACATACATTCTTCAATCAGTTTATGCGCATCGTTACGGCTACGCGGTAAGATTTCTTTGATCCCGCCTAACTCGTCAAAGGTCATATAGGTTTCAATGGTTTCAAATTCCATTGCATGACGTTCAGCGCGTAAGCCTTTTAGTGTTTGATAAAGCTGGAAGAGTGTATTGAGTGACTTATGAATGCTCTTATCTTCAGGAATCGCATTGGTTGCACCCTCAAAATATTGTCCCACTTGGGTATAAGTCAGACGAGCTTTGGAATGCATCACCGCAGGGTAGAACTCATATCCTGTGACTTTACCTGCACGAGACAGTTTTAAATCACAGACCATACATAAACGGTCAACATGTGGATTTAAAGAACACAAGCCATTTGATAACGCTTCTGGAAGCATAGGCAATACAAAGTGCGGGAAATAAACCGATGTACCACGTTCTTCTGCTTCTTCATTTAATGGAGAGTCTAAACGCACATAGTGGCTAACATCGGCAATAGCAACAACAACACGATAACCACCACCCGCACGTTTTTCTGCAAATACGGCATCGTCAAAGTCGCGTGCATCTTCACCATCAATAGTAACTAATGGTAGATCACGTAGATCAACACGCCCTTTAAGATCTTTTGCGGATGGTTCTTTAAAGCTTTCTGCTTCTTTCACCACAGCTTCTGGAAATTCGTAAGGCAGACCAAATTCTAGAATCGTTTGTGGAATGATGATTTCAGTATCTGCTTTATCCGCCATTGATTGAACGATATGGCCTGTCGCCAGTTCTTCGCGTGTTGGATAGTCATCAATTGCAACACGGAGCATATCACCAACTTTAGCATTGGCATGCTCAATCAATTCTTTTTCTAAAGTAATAGGTTGATGCTGGTTTGGATTGGCTGGTTGAATGAAGTATTCACCTTCATGCTCAGACAATTTACCAATAATTTGTTTAACGCGGTGTTGTACTACTTCGCTAATAAAGCCACAAGGCTTACCTTTACGATCAACGGAGGTCTGACGCACTTTAACGCGGTCGCCATTAAAAACTAGGCGAAGTTCACGTTCAGGTAAAAGGATATCATCCTGACCTGCAATATTGGCAGTACCTAGACCTTTACTATTGATATAGACCGTTGCTTCATGAGTTGGTAGATCAGTTGCAGGTTGGTATTTAAAACCATCCTTCATAAGTTGCCCATCACGTACCATGGCACTTAAACGGTGATTCAATGCATCAATACTTTTTTGATCTGGGATATTAAAGTGGTCAACCAGCTCTGCATGGGACTGTGCAGTTTGTAATTGTTCTAGTGTAGTTAGAATAAGAGTTCGGCTAGGAATAGGATTATCGTAACGTTGCGCTTCTGCTTTTGCTTCGGGATCGGCCCAATTTTTAGTCATATCGTTTCAATTCACATCTGGCAGATCGGTTTAGCATAAGTCATTCAAACTCTAACTGCACGTCAAAGATTGCAAGATTCTGTTTATTGCTCCGATCTGAATAAAGGAGAGAACGCTATATTAACAAGCGTTGAACCAAAAAATGCTGAAAAAATGTGGAAATTGATTAAAAAACATTTGATTGAACTTAAAAAGTAGAAAAAAACAGGAACATCCCTTGTGTAATGTGGTTTTAGTTTGTATTATTGCGCTCGTGTTACGGTGAGATGGGTGAGTGGCTGAAACCACATCCCTGCTAAGGATGCGTACGGGTAACTGTACCGAGGGTTCGAATCCCTCTCTCACCGCCACTTTACTTAAAGCGCTCATAGCTCAGCTGGATAGAGCACTTGGCTACGAACTAAGGGGTCGGGAGTTCGAATCTCTCTGAGCGCACCAAGTAAAGATTTAAAGTAACACATGCCTAAATAGGCACATAAGTAATGCGCTCATAGCTCAGCTGGATAGAGCACTTGGCTACGAACTAAGGGGTCGGGAGTTCGAATCTCTCTGAGCGCACCAACTTAATAAAAGAAACCGCTTAATTGCGGTTTTTTTGTGTCTGATTTTTTTGATCGAATATGAATTAAATAATAAATATAAAAAAAGCCGCTGAGATCAGCGGCTTTTTAGTTAATCTATTTTAGAAATGATTCACTGAACTGAATAGATGATCTGTAAGACTGCTGAGTGGCGATTGAAGAGATACAAGATCTGTTAAAGAACCACCATTTGGATTTGGTTCGCCAACAGCGATGCCAGAAGTGACGGTTCCAGTCAATGCATCTAAAATTCCGTCTACACTGCCATGAAGACTGTAATCTCCATTTCCAACACTGACGCTGATAAGGTTATTGATGCTCTCTAATGAACCATCGCTGAATAGGGTACTGACATGATCTTGTAATGTGTCTACTGCAATGTTGCCATTGCTAATGACAGTTTGAATCGGTTGAGCAATTCCTGCAATAACGTCTCCGCTATTTGCACCATTATTAATGGTTCCAAGAATATCTGTAATCACACTTAGACCACCTTCACCACCAATACCGCCAGTAATGCCACCGATAATGCCAGTAACTGCGCCTAAAGGACCACCTTCACCACCGATACCGCCAGTAATGCCACCGATAATGCCAGTAACTGCGCCTAAAGGACCACCTTCACCACCGATACCGCCAGTGATTCCACCGATAATCCCAGAGATTGAGCCTAAAGGACCACCTTCGCCACCACCGATGCCGCCAGTAATACCACCAAGGATGTCAGAGATTGAGCCCAAAGGACTGCCTTCACCGCCACCGATACCGCCAGTGATGCCACCGATGATGCCAGTGATCGCGCCAAGAGGACCACCTTCGCCACCACCAATACCGCCAGTAATACCACCAAGGATGTCAGAGATTGAACCTAAAGGACCGCCTTCACCACCGCCAATACCGCCAGTGATACCACCAATGATGCCTGTGATTGTGCCAAGAGGACCACCTTCACCACCACCGATACCACCAGTCACACCGCCGATGAGGCCACCAACATCAGTGAGGTCACCAGCAATATGCTGAACCAGACCAGAAGCAGTTGAACCGTTGGTAATTAATGTACCGACTACACCAGTCAGTGAACCCGCAGCACCACCAATATCCGCACCTGCTAAATCAGAAATAGCTTCTAAAGTACCGTTTACTGTATCACGAGAAGTTTCAAAGGTGAGGGTACCTAAATTGGTGAGATCTGTGACTGGATGAACGCCCGGAAGAACACCGCTAATTGCGCCACCTACTGTAGTAATCCCTGTGTTGATAATATCTGTTTTTAGGCTTTCAACACCTTGAAGCACATCGATACCTGTTTGGATGACGCCTGTGACAGGGTTATTGCCAAGATCACCGCCAGTAATGCCACCAATGATGCCAGTGATCGCACCAAGAGGGCCACCTTCACCACCACCGATACCGCCAGTAATGCCGCCGATGATACCTGTAATTGCGCCAAGAGGACCACCTTCACCACCACCGATACCGCCAGTAATGCCGCCAATGATGCCAGTGATTGCACCAAGAGGACCGCCTTCACCGCCACCAATTCCACCAGTCACACCGCCGATGAGGCCACCAACATCAGTGAGGTCACCAGCAATATGCTGAACCAGACCAGAAGCAGTTGAACCGTTGCTAATTAATGTACCGACTACACCTGTGAGAGAACCCGCAGCACCACCGATATCCGCACCTGCTAAATCAGAAATAGCTTCTAAAGTACCGTTTACGGTATCGCGCGAAGTTTCAAAGGTGAGGGTACCTAAATTGGTGAGATCTGTGACTGGATGAACGCCCGGAAGAACACCGCTAATTGCACCACCTACCGTAGAGATGCCTGTGTTGATAATATCTGTTTTTAGGCTTTCAACGCCTTGAAGCACATCGATACCTGTTTGGATGACACCTGTGACAGGGTTATTGCCAAGATCACCACCAGTAATCCCACCGATGATGCCAGTGATTGCACCAAGAGGACCGCCTTCGCCACCGCCGATACCACCAGTAATCCCACCGATGATGCCAGTGATCGCGCCAAGAGGGCCACCTTCGCCACCGCCGATACCGCCAGTAATGCCGCCGATGATACCTGTGATTGCACCAAGAGGGCCACCTTCACCACCGCCAATTCCACCAGTCACACCGCCGATGAGACCACCAACATCAGTGAGGTCACCAGCAATATGCTGAACCAGACCAGAAGCAGTTGAACCGTTGGTAATTAATGTACCGACTACACCAGTCAGTGAACCCGCAGCACCACCAATATCCGCACCTGCTAAATCAGAAATAGCTTCTAAAGTACCGTTTACTGTATCACGAGAAGTTTCAAAGGTGAGGGTACCTAAATTGGTGAGATCTGTGACTGGATGAACGCCCGGAAGAACACCGCTAATTGCGCCACCTACTGTAGTAATCCCTGTGTTGATAATATCTGTTTTTAGGCTTTCAACACCTTGAAGCACATCGATACCTGTTTGGATGACGCCTGTGACAGGGTTATTGCCAAGATCACCGCCAGTAATGCCACCAATGATGCCAGTGATCGCACCAAGAGGGCCACCTTCACCACCACCGATACCGCCAGTAATGCCGCCGATGATACCTGTAATTGCGCCAAGAGGACCACCTTCACCACCACCGATACCGCCAGTAATGCCGCCAATGATGCCAGTGATTGCACCAAGAGGACCGCCTTCACCGCCACCAATTCCACCAGTCACACCGCCGATGAGGCCACCAACATCAGTGAGGTCACCAGCAATATGCTGAACCAGACCAGAAGCAGTTGAACCGTTGGTAATTAATGTACCGACTACACCAGTCAGTGAACCCGCAGCACCACCAATATCCGCACCTGCTAAATCAGAAATAGCTTCTAAAGTACCGTTTACTGTATCACGAGAAGTTTCAAAGGTGAGGGTACCTAAATTGGTGAGATCTGTGACTGGATGAACGCCCGGAAGAACACCGCTAATTGCGCCACCTACTGTAGTAATCCCTGTGTTGATAATATCTGTTTTTAGGCTTTCAACACCTTGAAGCACATCGATACCTGTTTGGATGACACCTGTGACAGGGTTATTGCCAAGATCACCACCAGTAATCCCACCGATGATGCCCGTGATTGCGCCAAGAGGACCGCCTTCACCACCGCCAATACCGCCAGTAATTCCGCCGATGATGCCAGTAATCGCACCAAGAGGGCCACCTTCACCACCACCGATACCACCAGTAATCCCTCCGATGATGCCTGTGATAGAACCTAATGGACCTGTGCTACCAATGTTGGTTACATCCCCTATAATATGTTGAACCAGACCTGATGCAGTAGACCCATTATTCACCAGTGTACCAATGACACCTGTTGCAGAACCAATTGCCCCGCCAATATCTGCACCAGCAAGGTGGGAGACGGTTTCTAGTGTACCGTTTACCGTATCGCGAGAAGTTTCAAAAGTGAGGGTACCCAGATTTGCTAGGTCTCCAATTGGGTGTTCAGATTGATGCACTGCACTAATGACCGTGCCAGCAACAGTATTAATTCCTGTATTGATGATATCGGTTTTTAAACTCTCAAGCCCTTGAAGGACATCAATACCACTTTGAACAATACCTGTGACTGGGTTGTTCGCTAGGTCACCACCAGTGATGCCGCCAATGATTCCAGTCACTGCACCAAGTGGACCGCCTTCACCTCCACCGGTGATACCGCCAATGATTCCCGTGACTGCACCAAGTGGGCCGCCCTCAGTTCCACCGGTGATACCGCCAATGATTCCAGTTACCGCACCAAGTGGACCACCATTTGCTCCACCCGTAATACCACCGATAATTCCTGTGACTGTACCAAGTGGGCCGCCCTCAGTTCCACCGGTAATACCGCCAATGATTCCAGTCACTGCACCAAGTGGACCACCATTTGTTCCACCCGTAATACCACCAATAATGCTTGTGACTGAACCAAGCGGACCACCCTCGGTTCCGCCTGTAATTCCTCCAAGAATGCCTGTTACTGCACCAAGTGGATTACCACTTGCCCCGCCAGTAACACCGCCTAAAATATTTGTGACTGTAGAAATTGGGCTACTACTACCTGTTACATTTCCCAGAACGCTAGTAATTGAACTTATAGGATTGTTGGCTGCTCCACCTGTAAGATTGCTTACCGTGTGAGTTACGGTATTTGTTGAAACGATATTTGTAATTGTAGACAAGGACAAAGGAGCAAGGATTGAACCGCCAACGTGTGATGTAGGTGTACTACTATCAACTAAGCTTGAAGTAATACTTTTAATGGGTGACAAAAGACTTTTGAAAAGCATAACGATACCTATATTTTTAAAGTTGTGTTGTTTTGAGTAATTATTAAATTGCTATGATTTTTTTGTGATTAAAGTCACATTAATCATATTTAGTGTTATATGTGGCAGTTATTTTGTCAATCTGTAACGGGCTTGAATATGATTGTTAAATGTGGATTTAAAATGTTGAATTTTAATATATTTATTGGTTGTTAATTTTAACTAAATTTACACTTGTATTTTATTTGAAAGGGTAAGGGGATTTTTATCATAGCGAGATAAGTTTTATTTATCATATAATTAAAGTGTTATCTGAGTGCAATCTATGTCTTGTGAAGAAGATGCTGGAAAGAAAGTTTTAAAATTTGTTACTCGTTTGCAAAAAAATATTTCCAGTGTTTTTCGGTTTTATTTAATTAATAAAGATCAATATTTTAAATTTTTTCTTAATTAATTTTTTTAAAATTATAATAAATCTAAAATCGTATTGTTTATGCTGTTATTGACGTGTTATTTAAAAAAACTTACCAATCAAATGTGGTCTCTTTGGAATATTCTCATCTTAATCTGACGAACTTTATTAAGCTGCAAAAGAAAAGCCACTGATTAGAGTGACTTTTCTTGGTATTGCTGTATTTTAAAAATGATGAAGTGAGCCGAATAGGTGATCGGTTAGGTTTGTTAATGGTGAGGAAACTGAAATGAGATCGGTAATGCTTCCCCCATTTGGATTTGGTTCACCGACAGCAATGCCGGAAGAAGTCGAAAGTGTGCCAGTAATTATGGTGAGCAGACTATCTAGACTGTTACTACTACCACCATTGTCATAGTTAATATGGATAAGGTTGTTGAGACCTTCCATAATATTGCCACTCGCGAGATCGCCGAGACTATCTTGTAGATTACTGATTGCCGAACTACCACTGCCAATCACCATGTCGATCGGTTGGGCAATACCAGAAAGAATACCATCGCCACTGATACCACCCGTGATGCTACCAATGATGTCTGTGATTGAGCCTAAAGGATCACCTTCACCACCACCGATACCACCAGTCACGGCACCGATAATGCCACCAACATCAGTGAGATCACCTGCAATATGTTGAACCAGTCCAGAAGCAGTTGAGCCATTGGTCACGAGTGTGCCAAGTACACCTGTGAGAGAACTCGCAGCACCATCAATATCCGCACCCGCTAAATCAGAGATCGCTTCCAGTGTTCCGTTTACCGTATCCCGTGAAGTTTCAAAGGTAAGGGTGCCTAAATTGGTGAGGTCTGTGACTGGATGAACGCCAGGAAGAACATCACTGATTGCACCACCTATAGTGGTGATACCTGTATTGATGATATCGGTTTTTAGGCTTTCAACACCTTGAAGCACATCGATACCTGTTTGGATGACACCTGTGACAGGGTTATTGCCAAGATCACCGCCAGTAATACCACCAATGATGCCAGTGATCGCGCCAAGAGGGCCACCTTCACCGCCACCAATACCGCCAGTAATACCACCGATGATGCCAGTGATTGCGCCTAGAGGACCACCTTCATCGCCGCCAATTCCTCCTGTGACGCCAGCAACAATACCTGTCACAGTTCCTAATAAGCCTGTTGCACCTTCACCATCACCTGCCACAATATGAATAAGATTGGTTACAGGGCTCAATGGATTGAACTCACCTTCACCATTTAGACCACTTAAATCAAGCACTGAGATGGCATTGCCTGAGAAGTTAATCGGAATCGTAATGGGTGTCACGATGCTTGCATCGTCACCGTTACCATTGCCGATACCGAAATTATGGTCGCCATTACCAGAACCAACACCACCCAGTAGGCCACCAGAGCCATTGCCAGTACCATTGCCATTGTTCGTGGTGTCATTGTCCTGAACATAGTTGTTGGTTGTGGTAGATGAATTATTGTGTGAGTTTGCTGTTGCGCTGCCAAATAAAGAAATTGCATTGCCAGATAAATTAATAGGAATTGCAATCGGTGCTACTATGCTGGCATTGTCACCAATCCCATTGCCTATACCATAATTGTGTTCACCATTACCGGCACCTACGCCATTGAGTAAACCGCCAAGACCAAGGAGGCCTCCACCAGCACCCCCTGTACCATTGCCACCGCTATTACTATTGTCAGTGGAGTCATTGTCTTGAACATAGTTGTTGGTTGTGGTGGATGAGTTGTTAGTTGAGTTTGCTGTTGCATTGCCAAAGATGGAGAAGGCATTTCCAGATGCATTTACAGGAACCGTGATTGGCATAACTACGCTGGCATCATCCGCAATCCCGTTACCAATACCGTAATTGTGTTCGCCATTACCTGCGGCTATACCATTTAATAGCCCACCACTGGCCGCATTACCTGAACCAGTTCCATTAGCGCCAGTATTACTGTTGTTGATGGTGTCATTGTCTTGGAAATAGTTTGAAGTGGTTGTAGATGAATTGTTGACTGAATTTGAAGTGGCGTTGCCAAAGATGGAGAAGGCATTTCCGGATGCATTGATTGGTGTCGTAATCGGTGCAACAACACTGGCATCATCCGCAATCCCATTGCCTATACCATAATTGTGTTCACCATTACCTGCAGCGACTCCATTTAATAAACCACCCCCGACACCATTACCTGCTGTGCCGCCGACGCCCGTACTGCTGTTGCTATTATTGGTACTATCGTTGTCTTGGAAGATGTTGGTGGTTTTGGTTGAGGAATCATTGACTGAATTTGAAGTGGCATTCCCAAAAATTGAGAAGGCATTACCTGAACCACTGATTGGGGTTGTAATCGGTGCAACCACACTGGAATCATTACCGATGCCATTACCAATACCATAGTTGTGATCACCATTACCTGCAGCAGGACCATTAGCCCAGCCACCCACGCCATTACCAGCAGAACCACCGAGTAGACCTGTGCCACTATTACTATTGTCCGTACTGTCATTATCTTCATAATGATTGACAGCTGTGGTTGATGAGTTGTTGACTGAACTTGTGGTTGAGTCCCCAAATACGGAGAAGGAGTTACCTAAACCACTGAGTGGCGTTGTAATCGGCATCACCACACCGACATCATCACCGTTGCCATTACCAATGCCGTAATTATGTTCGCCGTTGCCTGACCCTACGCCATTGAGCAGACCGCCAATGCCATTACCTGAGCTGCCGCCTACACCTGTACCACTATTACTATTGTCCGTACTGTCATTGTCACGCACAATATTGGTAGTGGTGGTCGAAGCATTGTTATGAGATGCGTTATTGGCATCGCCCAAGAAGCTGAATTCATTTCCTAAGCCATTGACTGGCATCGTGATGGGTGTGGTTACACCGACATCATCACCGTTGCCATTGCCAATACCGTAGTTTTGTTCACCATTACCAGAACCAATACCACTGAGTAGACCACCAATGCCATTGCCTGCACCGCCTACTCCAGTACCATGATTACTATGGTCGATATGGTCATTGTCTTCGACGATATTGGTCGTATTGGTTGAGCCGTTATTCACAGATGTATTGCCTGTATGGGTTGGATCATTACTGCCAAACCAAGAGACATTGTTACCCATCGCATTGATTGGAGTAACTATAGGTGAGGTCCAATCGGCATCATCACCGTTGCCATTGCCGATGCCATAGATATGTTCGCCATTGCCCGCACTCACCCCATTGAGCAAACCACCGATACCGTTACCTGAACTGCCAGTCGTAGTCGTTCCGCTATTGCTATTGTCGGTTGTATCATTGTCTTGAACATGATTGAGTGTTGTGGTTGGCGCAGAGTTGCTAGATGAATTATCACTTCCTCCACCAATTGAATTGCCTAATACATTGAATGGTGTGGTCCATGGAACAGTAACATCGGCATCATCGCCGTTACCATTGCCGATGCCGTAGTTTTGTTCGCCATTACCTGCAGCAGGGCCATTGCCCCAACCACCGACACCATTGCCAACATCACCTAGACCTGTGCCATTATTACTGTTGTTGGTTGTATCGTTATCCTGAATAATATTTGACGTTGTTGTTGGTGCGGTATTGGTGGAGCTAACATCGCCACCGCCTAAACCCGCAACTGAGTTACCAAGTACATGTACTGGCGTTGTCCAAGGAACCGTGACACTGGCGTCATCAGCGTTGCCATTGCCAATTCCGTAATTGTGTTCGTCATTTCCTGCGCTAACACCATTCAGTAAGCCGCCGAGGCCATTACCCGCACCTCCAACGCCTGTTCCATTGTTACTATTATTGGTGCTGTCATTATCTTGAATGACATTGGAGGTCGAGGTTGGAGCAGTATTGATTGAGTTTACATCTCCACCACCGATGCCCACAACTGAGTTGCCTAAGGCTTGGAAGGGGGCTGTCACAGGGGTAGTGATACTGGCATCATCACCGTTGCCATTGCCGATGCCATAGTTTTGTTCACCATTTCCTGAACCAATCCCATTGAGCCATCCACCATCACTGCCATTGCCTGCAGCAGCAGTGCCATTGTTGCTATTGTTAACGGCGTCGTTGTCTTGAATTTGTGTAGTCGATGTCGTTGCTGCTGTATTTATAGTGTTAACATCAGCACCGCCTAAACCAATAATTGCATTACCAGCCGCTTGAACAGGTGTGGTCCATGGCACAGTGATACTGACATCGTCGCCATTACCATTGCCAATACCGTAATTATGCTCTCCATTGCCGGCTGCAACACCATTGAGTAGACCACCTGCATTGCCATTACCCGCAGCTCCAGTACCTGTGTTGCTATTATTGGTGCTGTCATTATCTTGAATGAGGGTAGTTGAACTGGTTGGTGTGCTATTGACAGAGTAGACAGCACCACCACCCAATGTACCGATTGAGTTACCTAAGGCATCAAAAGGCACCGTAACTGGTGTGGTGAGATTTGCATCATCTCCATTGCCATTACCAATCCCATAGTTATGATCGCCATTGCCTGCGGCAACACCACTTAATAAACCGCCATTGCTACCATTACCTGCAGCAGTACCCGTATTACTATTGTTGATGCTGTCATTGTCTTGGATGTGAGTCGAAGATGTTGTTGTGGCCGTATTGATTGAGCTAATGGGTGACGAACCTCCAAGCCAAGGAAAAGAGTTTCCTAATGCATGAAAAGCTGTAGTGAAAGGAAGAGGGACGTTAAGATCTTGGCCATTGCCAACACCGACACCATAATTTTGATTGCCATTTCCTGTTATTGCACTGAATAAACCATTATTTGAGCCATTATTGTTGTTGGTGATATTAGTACTCTCGACCACAACATGGTTTGTGGTTGATACCGTATTTACAGCAGTCGGTACTGCTGCTTGGCTATTACTACTCGAATGAGAAAGAATACCCGTAATTGGTGATAAAATATTTTTAAATAACATGTCGATATACCTATAATTATTGGAATTTTGTTTTATTAAAGCTTAATAATTATGTGACTCCTGTCTCATAATGTATTTATAAGTATTTATTGGTTGTTTATTTAAAGTCAATATTGTGCTTTGTATCATATTTTTAAATGACTATAAAAACATGATAAAACAAAGAGATGTATTTCCTAGTGATCACTGGCTTATCGTTCTAATTTGGAATGCGATTTTTTTTAATTCTTTATTCAAATTATAGAATCGATGGAAATATAAGATCGCTGAAATATGAGTTATTTAAAGTGTAATCATTCACTTGGAGAGAACTGGGCATCTGAAATCAATCAACGTTTAAGTCAGGTATCGATAACCGCGAGATTTACACCCATTTCAATGAGGAGTTGACGCTGTTTTGCTCAAATAGTGGCAAAATGCTGAATCTATAGCCAGTTAAGTGCAATTTTGTGAAAAAAGGCTTATCATTTTGGGGGAAGTGCGTATAATGCGCTCCATCAAATATGCGCTCATAGCTCAGCTGGATAGAGCACTTGGCTACGAACTAAGGGGTCGGGAGTTCGAATCTCTCTGAGCGCACCAATTTGAATAAATAAACCGCTTAATTGCGGTTTTTTTGTGTCTTATGTTTTTGCTTTAATTTTTTGTACAAATACGGCATTGCCACCCACCGCAGGAAGTACATCATGATAAGGCAGGCTGCGCATGGCTCTTAATAAGAATGGGGCCTTCTCATCGATTTTCATTGCGCTGGTCATGCTCAATAAGGTTCCTTGATTAAGTGAACTCAACTGCATTTTTCCTCTAATAAAACGTAGGTCACCGCCATTGGCATAAAAATTATTTTCATCTGTCTGCGGATAATTAAAACGTAATTTAAATGCGAACGGTATATTGATGACTCCAAGGCCAACATTGACTTGAATATCTGCATCTTGTGCCTGATTCTGGATGGGGGTGGTCACCACTTTTTTAATTTGTCGAGGAAATAACTCTTGGTAGGCCAATGGACTTAGCCATTTTTGTAAGGGTTGAGTCGGTTGTTTATAAAATTGATAGGTGGTGGTAAAACGCATGGATTCTCGGCCATGGGTATACAGCATAGTGGTCGGTGCATGCAGGATACTGACAGGTTGCTGAGCAGATTGAATCAGTTGTGTGATTTTATTGAGTTGAGCTGCATTCAACTGCGGATTCGGCATTTGTCCTGCATTGAGTGGCTTAAGATTGGCTTGAATAAAACGGGCTCTTAAGGACTCTAAAATAAATGCATTACTACTACTTGGAATCCCAAGTTTGACCTCAGGAATCGCATTGAGAATTTTCTTAAAAATAAATCCTTTGGGTTGATTCAAATCACCCCATTGAGTCAAGGTGATTAAGGTGCGGTTCTCGTCCAGTGCAAACCATTCAAATTTACCGACACCGTAGGGAATCGGTGCATCAATCACCAAACTGGCAATGCTATTGGGTTTGATCTGATGTTGTAGGGTGACGTCTTCATTAAAGTTGAGTACGGGAATTGGAGTTGGAATCGAGACCCGATATTTCATTTGTACCGTATTGCCTGATTGCTCTAATGTCTTCGCCGATTTGAGCGTTGGGAATAATCCAACATAGTGGTTGAAATCGGTCAGTGTTTTGGCCACTTGTTGCGCATTTACGGGAACAATGATCGCGGCTGAATTAAAACTGACATTGGGTTGAGGATTGTTTTTTAGTGTGGGTACCGCTGTTTTTGTCGCAGGGTGACCGTAAATAAAAATATTGTTTTGGGTATAACTGGCCAAGAGCTGCGGGCTGTTTTGAAAAGGTTGTAGGGCACTCGGGATATTGTCTGTCCATGGTAGGATTTGTGCAAAACATGTTTGTGTAAGCCCCAATAAAATACAGGGCAAGATTAAACGATTTAAATAAGCCATCACATTCCTTTGATTTTTATCCGTGATTTCATCCAATGACTTGATCTCCTGACTTGAGCGATCAATACTGCTTATTAATAATTTTTTTTATGCATGAAAAATAGTCGTATTGTGTAAAACCCGCTCAAGTGGATGTCTGGAGCGGGGCTAGGAAAAGTTTATTGTTCTGCCATTAAGCTTTTACGGCGATAAACAAACAAGATGGCACCCAGTGGCAATGCAATTTGCAAGATAATTGGACTATAGACCGTTTGCTGGAAGTAACCCGCACCTAAGACGAGGAAGCTCAGCATTTGAAAAGCGTAACTGCCATCGCTCCAATTCAGTGAAAATTGCATAAAGCCAAAGCAAATAAAAATTAACCACACCCATTTCCGTTTTTGCATGGGGGTTCTGATGCATAGGATAAAGGCATATATACAAAACAGCGGAATCGTAATGGCAAGGATAAACACGACATAATGCAGTAGACTTTTTCCTGCAAATGTAAAGCCATGCATGGCTTGGACAGAATGGTCAATCGGTTCAACATGAATGCCAATAATACGGATTTGATCTGCCTGTTTACTGAGTACGATTTTATTTATCAGCCAATGATCCGCAAATTCATATTCAAAGCTTAATTGATAAGTGACAACATCTTTAAATAAGCTTTTATTGGCTGCAATTAACTTAATATTTTTAACGGGCTCAGCAGGAAATAAGCCAGCCATTTGGATCAAAGTGCTATGGGTCGATTCATCTTGCAGTTCTGGGCTGAGATATTTCTCAATGGCTGCATAGTTTTTGTTGCCGAGTTGATTAAACATATCTTCAGCAAAAGCCTTTTCTTGTGGCGGTACAATCTTTTCGAGAAAGGATTGTTGGCTACAGGCACTGAGTGTGATCAAAAGACCTAAAAGAAACAGCAAAGATCTAAACTGTTGTGGCATCTTCATCATTTTCATACTGTTAAATTCATCGATAAAATTAAATTGATATAAAAGGGCGTGCCCAAAAGAGAAAAAACATCACATTTAAATTTTGTATTAAATCGCGATAAATGTGATTTCCCATTAAATCATTTATGTTCTAATAGGTCAGTTTTTTTTCAAATGTTAGAAATTAAAAATGTCTGAACAACGTCCAAGTGTATCGGTGCGCTATTATTTGAATTTAGAAGAATCACAAGATGGTTTTGCTTTGGTCACTTTTGGCAAAAAAACCTTTAGCCGCTTTTTAACCCCGGTGATCAGTATTGCGATTATTTTGTGGGGAATCTATTTAGGTTTTTCTGGTGTTGGACGTTATTACGTTGCACTGGGCGCTTTTTTTCTGGTGATGCAAGCCGTTATGCGCTATTGGTTGTTACCAATGTTGTTTAAGCGCCAATTTGTACGCTATCAGTTTGGTAAAAGTGAACAGGGGATTGACCTTTATCAAGATCACTTTGAACTATATGCTGCAGGTAAAAGACAAACAGCGCAGTATTCAGAAGTACAATCTTTTGCAATTGGCAAGCTGACTTATATGTTAGAGCTAAAAAGTCACACTGTGGTGATCGTACCTAAACGCGCATTTAGCGATTCAGCAGAGCAAACAAAATTCGAAAATAGTTTCAAGAAGTAATTTTATCGACGGTTGAAAGAACAAGGAGTTTTCATGAGTACACGTCCTTCAAAAATTGTGTGTGTCGGTCGAAATTATGCCGAACATGCCAAGGAATTAGGTAATGCCATTCCTGAGCGTGCCTTGCTCTTTATTAAGCCACCAAGCAGTCTTGGTTCTTTGACGCAAGGTGTAAGCTGGAATCAAGAACTGGGTGAGTGTCACTATGAATGCGAAATTTGCTTGCAAATTGCACATCCTTTATCGCAAGAAACCGATCCAGCCAAAGCCCTAGAAGCCATTGGTGCAATCACTTTAGGTCTGGATTTGACCCTGCGTGATTTACAGAGCGATTTAAAATCCAAGGGCGAACCGTGGGAACGTGCCAAAGCCTTTGATGGCGCCTGTATTTTGGCGGACTGGATTGAAGCAGATGAAATTGGTGACTTGCAAGAGCTAGAGCTGATTTTGAATATCAATGGCGTAGACCGTCAGCACGGTTTTACCAAAGATATGATCTTTGATATAGGGACTCTACTTGTTGAGATTAACAAATCGTTTAGTCTGGAAGTTGGTGATGTCATTATGACGGGTACGCCTGCTGGTGTTGGCGCATTACGTGCCAATGATCAATTGACCATGAAATTGATCACCCAGTCTGGCGAGTATGACTGGGATACTTTTGTAAAAGCCTGAGTTGAAATAAAAGGGTGGCGCTGTAATTGATATCAGCGCCATTTTTTTATGCCTGAAAAAAGTGATTTTCTTTTTAGCTGTCCGTCTAGTTGAGTGAGCTAACGAAAGGTTTAGCGCCCTTGATAAAGTTTACGAAACTGGTCTGGGGTGAAATGCATCCAGCGTTTAAACATATAAATAAAAGCCGAGGAACTGGCATAACCTAAGTCCAAAGCAATCGTCTCAATGGTCTTGCCCTGATTTAACATCGACATCGCTTTCATCACTTTTAAACGTTGCCGCCATTCATGTAGAGACATTCCCAATTCTTTTTGGCTATAACGGGCAAGGGTACGTTCAGTCATATTGATCATCTGTGCAAGCTGCTCCAAGGTACTGTTATCCGTTGGGAATTCATGTAAATGGGTCAATATTTTAGCCAGCGCGGGATGTTGTGTTGTAGGTAAATAACTACCAACCAACTCCGCATGAGTTAGTGAATCGAGCAAAACTTGAAGTAAGCGTAAATATTCTGGATCTTGTTCAGAAAAGGGATGTTTGCGGATATGTTCGAGCAGTGCAGAAACCAAGGGTGCAGACAATAAGATACCTGCCTGCTGAGGCATGTTTTGACAGAGTGATTCATGCACGTACAAGGTGCAATGCGTGACCTCATTACGATTGATGCCACTGTGTTGTAAATGCGGTGGTAGCCAAATCCCATAAGGTGGTGGGGTTAAGTAATGAATTTGCTCAATATTGACTTCTAACACACCATCAAAAGCATAGATAAATTCTCCCCAAGCGTGTGCGTGTTGTGGGTAAAACGTCTCTGCAGGTGCGTCCCGAATCTGTAGCCATAATGGCGCAGGAATTTCATTGTAGGTCGAGATTGGCTGAAAATCTTGAATCCGTTGTGCTGATTTTTTCATAACATGAGAATTGCCTGAAAATACGCATCTATTGTCGTATTTTCACTATATCATGAAAATACGACAGTCTTATATTGGTGCTCAAACCATAAAATCAGGAGCGCGCAATGGATGAGCGTAAAGCATTAGATGCAACGGCATCGGGTCTGATGATCGTACTGTGTATGATCTGGGGACTACAACAAGTCATTTTAAAAATGGCAGCTCCTGATATTTCGCCCTTAATGCAAATCGCGCTGCGTTCGGGCCTTGCCGCCATACTGCTTTTACCCTTACTTTACCTCGATAAAACCAGTCAACTTTTCAATCGCCAGAATTTAAAAGCAGGTGCACTGGTCGCTTTTCTATTTTCTTTAGAATTTTTTTTATTGGCACAAGCTTTACAGCTAACCTCGGCTTCACATGCCGTGGTGCTGCTGTATACCGCACCGATTTTTGTCGCCTTGGGCTTACACTGGAAACTTCCTTCAGAGCGTCTCAGTCTGTTGCAATGGACAGGTATTGGGATTGCCTTTTTAGGGATCGTAGTGACGTTCTTACGTGCTAATTCAGGTGGATCGATTGCGGATCGACAGATGTTGTGGGGTGATTTGCTCGCTTTGGCAGGCAGTATTGCTTGGGCAGCGACCACGATTACCGTACGTTTATCTTCGCTTGCGCAAGCTGCCGTAACACAAACCTTGTTTTATCAATTGGCGGGTAGTTTTGTGCTGTTGTTTGGCGCGGCTCTGGTTCTTGGGCAAGGCACGATTCATTTCACCCCATTGGTGATGGGCAGTTTAGCTTTTCATACCTTGGTGGTTTCTTTCGCCAGTTTCTTGGCATGGTTTTGGTTGCTACGTAATTATTTAGCTTCCCGCCTTGGCGTCTTTTCCTTCCTGACACCTTTATTCGGGATGGCATTTGGTGTGTGGTTATTGGGCGAAAAAATTGAGCTGAACTTTGTGATTGGTTCTGCGTTGGTCTTGCTTGGCATTGTAGTGGTGAGTTTACAGGGCTGGTTAAGGAAATAAAAAAGACCTCGAAAGAGGTCTTTTAGTTACTTCTGTTCAAACAGAGTGGACAGTGGAATGGAAAGCTTGGCTGCTAAATAATCATTACTTTCAACCAAAGAAGGGCCGAGTCGTTCTATCCATTCATCATCCTGATGAATATGCTCAACATCGGGACGTAACGGGAGTGGATAAGGTAGAGCGGTGAAGAAACTCCAGAAATCCACTTGCGCCAAATTACGGACCAACACATATTCGTCTTTATCCGTGCGCATAATCAGGTTTTGGGCTTCCAGTTGCAAGATAAAAGACGGTAAGCGACCGAGTTCACCTCGACCAATAATATTTAACAACTCTTTTTCACTGACACTCTGTCCGATTTGCTGTTTTTTATAAAATAATTCCAGAATATCCAACATCATTAATATTGGATGACGCTTTTGTTCTTTACCTGAATGGAAGGCGGTGAGTGCATAACTGATTTCGACACCCAATAAGATAATGTTCCAAGACAAATATATCCACAGCAGGAAAATTGGGACCGCTGCAAAGGCACCATACACGATTTCATAACTGGTGAAGTTGCTCATCACCCAACCAAAAAAGCGTTTTAAAACCTCAAAGACTGTCGCACTAAAGCAAGCTGCGATGAAGGCAGAAAAAACAGGCACAGTTCGATTGGGAATGGTCCAATATAAAATAAAGAAACCGACAATGGTTAATAAAAATGAAATCAACCACAGAATAAAAGCACCATCGAGTTGATAACCCGCAAAGTTATTACTGAGTACATTGATTGATGCGACGGTCGAAGACAGGACAAAGGCACTGCCCAAAATAATGGGTCCCAATGAAATAATGGTCCAGTAACGCATAAAACCGACCAAGCCCGTTCGAGTCTCCTTAACGCGCCAAATCCGGTTAAATACATTTTCAATCGAGGTCAGCATCAGCACGGTGGTGACAAACAGGAACAGCACACCAATAATGGTCAGGTTACTGGATTTCTCGGTAAAAGCACTTAATGCCTTATCAATGGCAATGGTACTTTTCGGTAGAAAGTTACTATAGATCAGCTGTTGTAGTTGTTGTCTGGCAGGTTCAAGTGCTTTAATCGAGGAGATAATCACTAAAAAAACCGTCAGCATCGGCACGACTGCAAACAGGGTGGTATAGGTTAAACCTCCTGCTTGTTCCCGACAGCGATCGGCTTCAAAACGTCGTAACACAAATACAATAAATTGAAACCATGTTTCCTCTAAAAAAGGCAGTTTTTTTAGATAACGATTTAAGATCATGGGTTCTATCCTAGTTATTTTTAATAAAAATCCTGTCTAATCACAGGATTTACTACAGCTCAAAAAGTAAAAAATGTCGTATAGTGTCCTTTTTAACAAAATTCTTGAAAGTGATGCAACCTTACGTTCTTGTTCTTTATTACAGTAAATATGGTTCAACCAAGCAAATGGCGCATCTGATTGCCGATGGAATTGAAGCTGCAGGGGTGACGGCACGCATTCGTACCGTGCCGAATTTAGCCACCGTTGTGACTGAAGCGGCACCGAGTATTCCAGCAGATGGCGACATTTATTGCACTTTAGAAGATCTTAGCCATTGTTCGGGTTTGGCCTTGGGTTCGCCAACGCGTTTCGGCAATATGGCCAGTGAGATGAAATACTTTTGGGATCAAACCACTAGCCTATGGCTGAATGGTGCTTTGCATCATAAGCCTGCTTGTGTGTTTACATCTTCTGGTTCGATGCATGGTGGGCAGGAAAGCACATTGCTAACGATGTTACCGCCGTTGTTTCATCACGGCATGCTGATTATGGGACTACCTAATTCGATTCCAGCCTTGTCCAATACCAAAAACGGTGGAACACCGTATGGTGCCAGTCATGTTAGTGGGCCACGTCATGATCAGAGCTTAAGTCAAGATGAGAAAATCTTGTGTGAAGCACAAGGCAAGCGTTTAGGTGAAGTGGTGAAAGCGTTGGCCGGAAAATTTTAACTCAGCGAAAGTCGATATTTCCGCCCAGTTGCGACCAATCTCCAGAAAGTAAGATTATCAGTTGGATAGGGAATTGGAGCTAAGGCAGGATTCTGTAGTTGTATTTTTTCTGCACGTTGCTGGTCTGAGATTAAACTTGCATAGAGATAATCGAGTAGATCAACTGCGCTAAACACCTGTTTATAGGCATCTTGTAATTCGGTGTTTTGGTTGGCGAAACATACCTGATGCGGCTCATTGTCGTTGATGAAACTGAGTTCAAGTGATTTTTCGATTTTGCAGACCAGTTGCGGATTGAACTGTAGGGGAGAGAGGCTAAGAACCAGCTCATGCACTTTAAAGTGGGCGAGATGCTGACGTTGTTGCTGCATCGACTCTCTCCTGAAAGGAATAGAATCAATATACGCTGTTTTTGAAAGATTGATAAATAGCTTAAATTATTGGCCTAAAAAAGGGAGCATTCGCTCCCATTTTTATTATTTCTTTAACTGCCAGTCATAGATGTTTTTACGGTAAGCGTACCAGATCATCCACAGACCAATAATAATCATTGGGAAGCTGAGAATCTGGCCTTTGGTCATCCAGCCAAATAAAATGTAGCCTTGGTCTGCATCGGGTTCGCGGAAGAATTCCATAAAGAAGCGAGCAATACCATAGCCGACAAGGAATAGAGCTGAAACGGCCATACGCGGACGAGGTTTAGAGCTAAACCACCACAATACGATAAAGAGGATCAAACCTTCACACAGTGCTTGATAGATTTGTGAGGGATGGCGCACCAAACCGAGTGGATCTGTTGGGAAAATCATTCCAAATGGATAGCTTGGGTCTTGTACTGGGCGGCCATATAGTTCACCGCCAATAAAGTTACCAAAGCGGCCAAACATTAAGCCTGTTGGTACGCAGGGTGCAATAAAGTCCAAGGTCTGGAACCATGTTTTTTGGTATTTTTTACACCAAAACAGCATCGCAATCATCACACCGAGGAAGCCGCCGTGGAAGCTCATGCCTCCAGTCCAGACTTGGAATAACCACAATGGATTTTCTAAAAATTTACCAAATTCGTAGAACAACACATAGCCGACACGGCCACCGAGCACAACACCCAACGCGCCGTAGAAGACCAGATCTGACACCATGTCGCCTGTCCAGCCATCACGTTGTTTAGCACGATACGATGCTAAACCCCATGCGCATAGAAAAGCCAGAAGATACATCAGCCCGTACCAGTGCACTTTGACTGGTCCTAAGCTCAGCGCAACTGGATCAATATTTGGATAGGTCAGCATCGCTGCTCCTCAATTTTATATTTTGAGCAGATTGTAGCGGAATGATGTGAAAAATGTTGTACATTCAATGTGAAAGATCAATGTCCCAAAACGTGGGAGAAAAAGGACTTATGTGTATTGTCGCTTTTGCATGGCAGGTGTTGGATGAAATGCCGCTGTGTTTAATTTCAAATCGGGATGAGTTTTATCATCGACCAAGTGCTGCCTTGCATGCATGGCAAAACAGTAGCATTGTGGCAGGACAGGACTTGCAGTCTGGCGGGACGTGGATGGGCGTGACAGCATCAGGACGTTGGGCGATTGTCACCAATTTCCGTAATGGCCGCGATCAAAAAAGTTATACGACTTCTCGCGGGCATCTAATTCAATCTTTTTTGGAAAGTGATTTAGCCCCGATTCGTTTTGCTCGGCAATTGGAACAACAGCAACAGGAGTATGCGGGCTTTAATCTGTTTGTTGGAGATACTGAGCAAGCCGTTTATATGAGTAACCGAGGTGAAGCCCCACAAGTGCTTGCCAATGGCGTGTATGTGGTGTCCAATGGACTCATGTCAGAAGATTGGGAAAAAAACAGACATTTGCGTAAACGCTTTACTCAAGAATTTTTACCGATGTTGCAACAAGCACAAATTGCTGAATCCGCAATCGATGCTGCCGCTTGGGATATTTTGGAAGATGAGCGTAAAGTCATCGCCAATCTGTTACCCGATACGGGAATCAATCCAGAGATGGAAGCCTTATTGTCATCCACCTTTATTCAAAGTCCAATTTATGGGACACGATGTTCTAATTTCTTAAGATTAACGGACACTGAATGGCACTGGTTGGAGAAATCTCAACAAGGAGAGCAACAGGGACGAGTAGTTGACCTGCATGTCGACTTGAATTTTTAACTTGATATGTTATAACGTAATTATCTATATAAAACAACAAGATGAAATAATACTGTCATCAAGGTGACATAAAAGGGTCACCCAGCATTGTTATGGTGTAGCCAATCAAGTTACGTCCAAACAATACATCTGGGGATATTCTATGTTCTTATCAAAGACGGGCTTTTCCAAAAAGCTATTGGCGGTCAGTTTAATGGCAGTTTTGTCAGCTGGAATGACTGCTTGTAACGATAGTGATAACAATGAAAAAACTGAAGTACCAAAAACACCAACTGCAAAAAATGTAATTTTCTTCTTGGGCGATGGGATGGGGATTACCACCTTAACCGCATCGCGTATTTACTCTGTTGGCGAGGATGGCGATTTGACCATTGATACGCTGCCAGAAACTGCATTTGTCCGTACCTTTTCAGAAGATGGTCAAGTGACAGACAGTGCGCCATCTATGGCAGCCTATATGACAGGCGTGAAAATGAATAATGAAGTCATTTCCATGCAGACAGGCACCATCGCATCCCCACCGAAAGCAGATGGTACCAGTACCTGTGACGATGTTGCAGCCAATAAAGGCAAGAAACCAGCAGAAACATTGCTTGAACTTGCTAAAGCGCAAGGCATGGGCACTGGGCTTGTCACCACAACCCGTATTACCCATGCAACACCTGCTACGACCTATGCGCATGTGTGCCATCGTGATGCTGAGAACGATATTGCAGCACAATTGGTTCCAGCAGGTAAGGGAACAGGATGGGGTGCGTATAACACTAAATTAAACGATGGTGTGGATGTGGTCTTGGGTGGTGGCTTGCGCCAGTTTAAACCAACGACGGTATCGGGTGGTAAACGGGCAGATGGTCGTGATCTGGTCAAAGAAATGCAAGATCAGGGCTATAGCTTTGTTTCAAGCGGAAGTGATTTAACCAAAATTGATCCAAGCAAAACCAAGAAATTATTGGGCTTATTCAATGCCAGCCATATGAACTATGACTTGGATCGTACCAATAAGAAAATTGATGAGCCAAGTCTTGCCGATATGACCACCAAGGCGATTGATGTCTTACAAGCAAAAAACAAAAGCTTCTTCTTGATGGTTGAGGGGGGCCGTATTGACCATGCCCTGCATGACACCAATGCCAAGCGTGCCTTACAAGATACGGTTGCTTTTGATAATGCGATTAAAGCTGCAATTGATAAAGTTAAAAAAACCGATCCTGAGCTCAAAAATACCTTGATCGTGGTCACCGCTGACCATGATCACACCATGGTCTTGAATGGCTATGCAAAACGTACAGGTAAATATGTGAAAGGGGCAGAGACCAGTGTGCTCGGTTTAGTCAAAAACTATAACAAGGCAGGTTTCTCAACTGATGTGAATGGCAACCCATATCCAATTATCGGTTTTGGTACAGGTAAAAAGCGTTTAGACAATGACCGTATCGAAGCGCGTGGGGTATTGACCGATAACGACAGCTGTAATCCAGCCGTAGGTCCAGCGGGTAAATTTACCGATAGTCGTGGTACGGATATTGATAAAGAAGGTTGGTGTACAGGTACCGCTTCCGATGACTTCCAGCAAGAAGCTGTGGTGCAAACTGGTTTTGCGGATAGTGAAACCCATGGTGGTACCGATGTGTTTCTGGGTGCAATTGGTGTGGGGTCAGATAACTTCCACGGCAGCCTCGAAAATATCGAAGTCTTTAACTTAGTTCGCAAAGCCATTGGCCTAGATAAATAACAACAGACTGGAGAACGATGATGTTAAAACAATTTAAATTAGGTCAGTTTGGTATGAAAGCATCTGCTTTAACTGTTGCATTAGTTGCTGCAAGCACTGGTGCACAAGCTGCGGGCGAAGCCAAGAATATCATTTTTTTCTTGGGTGATGGCATGGGCCCAACCACAGTGACCGCAAGCCGTATTTATGGCTATGGTGAATCTGGCAAATTAACCATGGACACCTTGCGTCGTACTGTACGTATCAAGACCTATTCAGAAGATGGTCAAACCACCGATAGCGCACCATCAATGGCGGCTTATATGACGGGTAAGAAAACCCGTAATGAAGTGATTGGGATGACACCTGGGACGATCGCGGTTGAACCAAGTGCGGGTACAGCACCAGATGGTACTAAAGTATCTAATGCCATCAATAATTGCCCAACCCCAGGTTCGAGTGTGGCTGCGGGCAGCCCTGCAGAAACGATTCTAGAATTGGCCAAAGCCAATGGTAAAAAAGTGGGTGCGATTACCACCACAGAATTGACTCACGCAACACCTGCTGCGACCTTCTCTCATGTATGTAATCGTAATGCACAGTTTGAGATTGCACGTCAGGTGATTCCGGGTGGTGCAGGTTATAATACAAAACTGTTAGATGGCGTTGATGTATTGATGGGTGGCGGGCGCAATCATTTCACCCCTTATAATGCGACTGACAATAAAAAGGGTCGTGTTGATGGGCGTAACTTACTGAATGAATTAAAAGCTAAAAACTACACCGTAGGTGCAACCAAAGCAGAGATGGACGCAGCACCATTGAATAAAAAATACATCGGTCTTTATTCTGCCACTTCACATCTGGAATACGATTTAGACCGAGCACGAACAGCGCCAAACCAACCAAGTTTGGCTGAAATGACCGCAAAATCGATTGATTTACTACAAGCTCAAGATACTGCAGGCAAAGGCTTTTTCTTGATGGTGGAAGGCGGGCGTATTGACCATGCCCTGCATGGAACCAATGCCAAACGCGCATTGCAAGACACCATTGCTTTTGATAATGCAATTAAGACGGCATTGGATAAAATCAAGAAAACCGATCCTGAGTTAAAGAATACCCTGATTGTGGTGACCGCTGACCACGACCATACCATGACCTTTAATGGCTATACCGCGCGTACTGGAAAAACCACAACCACCAACCCGGGTATTTTGGGTTTGAGCTATAGCTATCAAGAAGCCAAAGCGACTGATGCTCGCACGCGTGTATTGGCTGACGGCAAGAAGCATGCACCGAATCTGGATGTCAATGGTAAAACCTCAACTACCTTGGTGTTTGGTAATGGTGGCGGACCACGTCCAACCTCACGTATTGATATTACTGACAATGAAGCGGCAGCAGATGATTACTTGCAAGAGGTTGGGATAAAGCTGGGCAATCCTGGTTCTGAAACGCATGGTGGTGGTGATGTATTGTTATTTGCTGAAGGTGCGGGTTCACAAGTATTTAAAGGTACACGTGAAAATGCATGGGTATTTAGCAAGTTAAAAGAAGCATTCGGATTTAAATAAACGCTTTATTGAAGATTTTCATCATATTGCAAACAACCTCAGTCACTATGACTGAGGTTTTTTTATGTAGGAAATAACATGCGTCTAGTGATGAGTGCGGTATTACTGAGCGTGGGAATGACGTCTTTGCATGCAGCCCCAGTATTAAGTGCCAATATTACCCGTGAGACCCAAACCATTGGCAATGATGGAGTGACACGTACCAGTGTGTTTCAGGAGCGCATGTATCGTAATACTCAGAATATTTGGATTGAACGTGTACTGCCTAAACATCACCAACATGGACATGAAAAGGGTGGGCATAAACATTTAGATTTAGCTGAAGCAGCCCAGCATTATTTTATTGATCAGAAAAAACAGCCCAAACTCAATTTGGTGCTGATGGAAGATAAAACCGTTGTACATTTGCAAGATGCCGATGTCGATATGTTAGGACTCAGCAACTGTTGGAACTGTGTGTATTTTTTGATTGATCCTAAAAGTTTAAAGGGAATGACCGTTAAGAAAAAAGACAGCAACAGCACTTGGTATGAAAGCCAGAATAAGAAAAATAAAATGAGCATTGAATGGGACAATCGCAATAATATTGCCAAACGGGTGGAAGTACGCAGTCTAGATGGTTTGCGCTATGACATTCTGAAAGCCAATATCCAACAGGTCAATATTGCAGAACCTTGGAAAAGCTACAGTAAATTCAGCAGCAAAGATTATTCAGACTTTGGTGATTAATTGCTAAAGCCGGATTGGCTGAATTGAGCTCCTTATTTAAAGGGGCTTTTTTATCAGAGAAATAGATCTGCTCTGTGGCCGCTGCCATTTCAATCTTTGAATAAAATAAGCCTGCTATTCGATTCGTTTTACATCAACACCAGCGCTAGCCGAATGATTAGATTGTGATTGATTTAGATAGACAAATGCCGACATGATGTCGGCATTTGTTTTTTTAATAGCGCTGAGATTTAAGCTTTTTTCTCAATTGATGGTGCAACTGGATCAGCGGTGATATAGCCGACACTTGCACTATAACCACCATTGTAGTTGGCTAATACTTTTGCTTTTAATTCAGCAGGAAGGCTTGAGCTATCACCCGCATGTTGGAAATTGCTCATGATATAGGTCCAGCCATTGACCGAATCAACTGCATGTAGACCAGTCGACTCTGCACCTGCTGGTGTAGACAGAATTCGGTCTAAAGACTTGGTCTCAACGTTATAAGCCCAAAGGAAGTTATTGGTATGGTTACCACTATCTTCACCGATGAACAAAGTACGTAAAGTTTCAGAGAATTTTAGGTTGTCTGGGCTGGCAATGTTATTGGGATCAGCCGTATTACCCAAGCTATCTACTGGAATATCTTTGCCCATCAGAACCATATGGCTTTGGTAAGGTGTCCATTCACTATTGATCACATTGTTTAAGTGGTCAACTTGGCTGCCTTTCAGGTCATGCGCAAGTACACCGCCTGCTTTCAATGTATTCTTGAATTTGACATTATGTGCAGCAACCCAGCTCGATTTACCCTCAATCATCGAGTCTTGAATATTGGCAAGTGCAGAATAAGCCACCTTGTCCTTGATATTCACGGTGGTTCCTTCCATCTTGGTGAAGGCCATACTACCGCCTTTGAGGGCTGCATAACGGTGCGTTTCGAGGAAGGCAGCAGCTAATTCGATTTCTGCTTTGCTGAAACCGTTATTGGCTTCTTTTAACTTGATCCAAAGCGTCTTCTTATCTAGGACAATCTGCGTATAACCCGTTAAGTCTGCAGGTGCCGTGGTTAAGCTCTCCATAATGTTTTCAGCTTTAATGCCGCGAACATTGACCAAGTCTTCAATGGTTTTACTGTCGGTATGACCCAGTTTGATCCATTTAATTGGCGCTGTAGAGGTTTCATTCAGCTCAGCAGTGTACTTTGCAACATATAGCGTTCCTGCAGATAAATCTTTTTCCTTATCTGCAACAAACATAAAGAAGCCGCCGTTGGTATAGTCATCGCCCATGATCACGGTACGGTTGTCTGGCATGACTTGAATTAGCTCATGTGAAATACGGCCTAAACAGTAGTGCTTAACTGCAGTACCACGACCTTTACCATCCAGAATGATTTCTGGTAAATGACCATAGTTATAGACATTGGCTGTATTTTCATTGCCATATAGATTTTTACTGTAGGCTCTTAATGTTGCTAAGGTACTACCGATTTGATCAAAGGCATCTGGTTCATATTCTTCACTTGAAAGGTGCGTATTCCAAGGTGAAAGGCTGGCGCCACAAGTAATCCATAGGCCATGAACTTTAGACATGTCGACATTGAAGTATTTTTTCAATGCAAGATGTCCGGTTTTTTGATCTTGGTCTAAAGTGAGTACGGCAATAGGAGAGGGTAACTGACCATACATACTTTGTTTGGCTAAGTTTTGTGTGGTGTATTCGAACTGAACCACATGGAAGACTGGGTTGTTGACACCGTCAACTTTTGCATCTTTGAGATGAATCATTGAAGAGCCATCTGGACAGTCAGAGAAGAATTGACGTTCTTGACCTGCAACCGATGTATCTCTGATCGCTTTGTTATTAATGTCGTAATAGCTACCTGCGATAATTTTGCCGCCGTTGATATTGTCAACTTCCATACCTGTGCGGAAAAATTCTTGATAACCTAATTTATATTCAGTGCTGGTATTGTCTTCCCAAGTCACTGTTAAACTTGATTTAACAGAAGTGGTGGCCATTTCTGCTGTGGTGGTTGGTGCCGCCATTGGCGTAAATTTGGCATTTTTAAATTTAACCAATTTTGCTGGTGGTGTAACAACGTTATTATCGTTGTCATCATTACAACCCGTTAAAGCTGCTGCTGTGCCCATTGCCCCTAGTGGTAAAAACGGAACACCCGCGAACCATTTTAAAATATCACGACGACTTGGCTGATTAGTATTGGCTGTCATAGTAAATCCGTATCTGTAATATATGGTAAATAAATCCTGATCGATTCTATGAAGCGGAGATGACAGTTTTCTGACAGTTTGAAGGCAGTTTAAAGACAATTTTTATTTTGTAAATAATTAATAAATATGGAATTAGAAAAATAATCCCTGAACTATTTTCAGGGATTATTCACCTATTTGAATTAAGCCGAGGCTTTTCTTTTTTCCAGTATTTTTCCGAGGAATAACCCTAGTTCGAATAACATCCACATCGGAACGGCCAGCATAATCATCGACAAGGCATCAGGTGGCGTCACAAACATTGCCACAAAAAAGCAGCCAACAACAATGAAACGACGCTTTTCAACCAGACTTTGGGTGCTGACTACACCAATTAAAATCAAAACTAAAGTAATAATTGGAATTTCGAAGGTAAACCCAAACACCAAGAATAATTTTAGACAGAAGCTTAGATAGCTGTTGATGTCTGTCATTGGTGCAACTGTTTCCGGAGAAACACTAATAAAGAAGTGTAAAATCGCAGGTAATGTAATGAAATAAGCAAATGCCACCCCTAAATAGAACAGCACAATACTGCCTAATAAGAGCGGAATGGCCAAATGACGCTCTTTTTCATACAGTGCTGGTTTGATGAATGACCAGATCTGATAAATGATATACGGCATTGCCAACATGAAGGCGACAAATAGATTCAGCTTAAACGGTGCCATAAATGTTGCAGTGACATCGGTTGCAATCATGGTGGAGGTTGCAGGCAGTTGTTGTCTTAATGGCTCAGACAACCATTGATAGGTGGTATTTCTAAAGGGCAATAAGCAGAAGAAAAGAAAAATCGTTACCCCAACAATCTTAAATAGATATTGGCGCAGCACAATCAAATGCTGCATCACAGGCATTTGCTGTAAGGGTTCATCAGTAGTGACTGAAGTCGATGGTAATTGGCTCATACGGCAATCTTTAATTCTGTATCAAACTGTTGAGTCGGTAGCTTCGGCTCAGGTTTGAAAGGTAACTGCTTTTGATATTCAAGACTGAAAGGAATGGTCGTTTGCTGAGAAAAAAGCGTATAGATGATCGGGGCTTTCGTCTCAGTTTTTACTTCTTCAACTTCAGAAGGCGTTTGTGTATTTTTAAGCGCGTCTAACTGTTGTTGCATCCTGCGTTCAAGTTCAGTGATTTTATCAATTTCTTTTTGCATTTCTTCGCGGAACTCAGAAAGGCGTAATTCTCGATCAATTTCGTTCTGAATGTTGTTGATAAACTTTTTAATTTTTCCATACCATTTGGCTACGAATCGTGCAGCTTCTGGCAATTTATCAGGACCGAGCACCAGCAATGCAATCACGGCAAAGCAAAAGATCTCGGTCATTCCCAAATTCAGCATAATCGTGCTCGCTTAGCTTTTTACTGAGCTTTCAGTATTTTTAACTTGAGCATCAATGGTACGAGGTTCATTTAAAGGTGTCGCAGCTTCTTCTTCTTTCATTGATTTTTTGAAGTCTTTGACTGCACCGCCAACATCTTTACCCAGGTTTTTTAGCTTCGATGTACCGAACAGTAGAATCACCACAATTGCAAAAATCAGTACATGCCAAATTGATAAACCAGCCATCATTCTATTCCTATAAAACTTTGGATATATCTCAACAGCTTGGCATGACAAAGATGTGACACTTATATTGCAGTTTTAAGACAACGCATTTACCCAATGGTAAATAGTGCTAGCATATGCAGCATATCAAGACATGATAAAAACAGATCGACATGACCTTTATTCTCCCCATCAGTGCCTTTATTTTCGGATTGTTGCTTGCTCAATTCAAAGTCGCGGAACAGGCGAAGAAAATCTTATCTTCATTATTGGCACGCTTATTTATTCCTGTGGTGATCATCTACAACATGGTGTTTTATCAGGCAGGTAGCTTTGCACTGATGGGATTTAGTTTCATTACATCGATTCTTCTATTTTATGGTTTTTTCTACTTTTCAAAGGATCGCTTACAAGCACTCTGTGTGAGTTATAGCAATATTGGTTGGTTAGGTTTTCCATTTGCCATCGCCTTATTTGGAGAGCAGGTCAGTGGAGCTATGATCGCGCTATATATCGGGGGTTCACTGTTTGGCAATATTTGGGCAGTTGCTGCCGTTTCAGAAGGGCCGACTAATTACGTTGCAACACTGCATAAAGTTCTTAAGTCACCACCGGTCTTGGCCTTGTTTGCAGCCTTAATTCTATGGTTATTGGGGGCTCATCATTTGCAGGGTAATGGGGTTGTAGAAGGACTGTATGATATTGCCAAATTTGGGATGAGCTTTGCGGGCATGTGTATTTTGGGAATGTGGCTGAGACATACCCGTGTACATATGGCTGATTTGTGGCTGAGTACTCGCACTTTAATGTTCAAGCTCTTGTGTGGTGTTGTGATCTGTACATTGACCTATTATTTTATTGCGATTCCGCAGATTGAATTATTACTCCCTTTGCTGTTTTTCTTATTTTGTTTGCCGCCTGCTGCCAATATCGTTGCTTTGGAAACGCATTATCAAGGTACAGGTATATCAGCTCGCTATATTGCTGCGGGAACCATGGTGAGCTGTCTGGTGATTGTGGTCTATGGTCTATTGCTGCATATAAAAAATGCCCTCATCTAGGAGGGCATTTTTGTGTTTTAAACCAAGCTGGCTTTAAACAGCTGCATGGCTTGACCGCGATGGCTGATCTTATTTTTCTCAGCTTTGCTCAGTTCAGCACTCGAAACATTGAGTTCAGGCAACCAAAATAGTGGGTCATATCCAAAACCATTTTCACCACGTGCTGCTTCTAAAATCTCACCTTTCCAGATGCCTTGGAAAATTTGTGGCAGTGGATCTTCTGCATGTGTGACCAGCGCCAATACGCAGACAAACATCCCTTCAATGGCTTCACCGTCTTTACGCAAAGGTGCAAGATCAGCCAGTAATTTTTGGTTATTGGCTGCATCATTACCGTGTTCACCTGCATAGCGTGCCGAGTAGATGCCAGGTGCACCGCCTAAAATAGGAACACACAGTCCCGAGTCATCTGCAAGTGCTGGTTTACCTGAAAGCTTAGACGCATGACGTGCTTTGATAATGGCATTTTCAACAAAGCTGAGACCATCTTCTATCGCATCTTCAATATCGAGTTTGCCTTGAGGAATAATCTCGACAGGAAGATCAAGTTGTTGAAACAGATGTTCAAATTCGACTACTTTACCTTTGTTATTACTTGCAAGGACAAGACTGCCTTGGTTGAGCCATGGTTGAGTAGACATGCTGAAAATCTCAATATTTTAAATAAAATGAATTGTACTCGATTTGGTGGTCTAAGTCGGTTGTATGTCTTTATGATTAAACGCCAATAATAGTGAAACCATCAACATCTTGTTCTAATCGATTGGTTAAGAAGCGTATAAGATCATCCAACATTTTGATCACATCTGTTTTGTATCTCGGATATTTTTTCTTAAAAAGTTTAGTTTCTTGTTTAAATAAAAGATGAACATTATCGTTATAGCGTAAATATTTTTTAGCTTCTAAGTAAATTTTATAGGTATTAAGTTTTGCAATAATTTGTGCTATTTCTTCTGCATCAAGATACGTATTTCCCCAATGTGAACAAGGGTTATCACTCCCTAAAAATAAGTGCTCGACTAAAGAAAATGCGATTTCATCAATGACAATTGAATGATCACAATTTGGATTTCGTTGCAAATCATAAGGAATGATTTGCATGTTAAGACCTGTATAAATTCCATCTGAATAGGGCGTAACTGTAAAAGAAAATTTCATGCTAAATTTTTTTCAAGATCAGTGTATGGAAATTCCAGAATTTCATTTTTCCGTAAGCATTTGGATGTTCTGTTCTAGTTTCTTGATTCAATAAAATTTCATAATCTTCAATGAACAGTTGTTCAATTTGCTGGCGATTAAATCCTTGCATGGTCTGAGACTGTTTTAATAACCAAGGGTCATCTTGACCTAAAAGTTGTATTAGTAAAATGCCGCCTTGAGGCAAGGCATGTTTCATCTTTGCGAGTACATGATCAATTTGGCTAGGGGCACAAAAGAACAGACTGAATAGGGCAACGATAATACTGGCTGACGGATATGAATAGTCTTCAAAGATATGATTTGAGAAAAAGAATTTAGGATGATTTTTAAATCGATGCTGACACACTTGTTGTGCTGCTTCAGAAGGGTCAAAAGCGTAAACCAGATAATCATGCTTGAGTAAGAAGGCGGCTTCATTACCTGCACCACATCCACAATCAATAGCAACACGAGGAAGGGTCGAATCAACATACGGAAGTGCATATTCCAAGATCGGACGATGTGGCTGATCTTGAGTGAGTTCAGCAAATATCTGAGACATGAGCGCTAAAAAATGAAGAATGTAATATAAATAACAGTTTAAGTTCTTCTTGTAAAAGTGAAAATTGGACTATATTTAAATCAATTTAGAATAAAAGCAATAAAAAACCGACTCTCACAAGTCGGTTTTTATATCACTCAATAGATCTAAACAAGATTATTGTGCTTGAATCCATTTATCAGCACGGTCACGTGCAGTACGAATCTGATCTTGAGTTAAGTTTGCAGCCAATGCTGTTTTCTTACCTTCAGAAAGACTGATCACTTTGGTATCCAACATACCATCACGGGTTGAAAGCTCATACCACTGATAAGCACCAACAAAGTTTTTCTTCTGCTCTTCCATCATCGCAAGATTGAAGCTGGCACGGTTGTCACCATTGCTTGCTGCTTTCTCGAAATATTTACGCGCTAAAGCATCGTCTTTCTTTACACCAATACCATCGGCATACATACGACCAACATTCAATTGTGCTGCAGATAAACCTTGATCTGCTGCTGCTTTGAATAAAGAAAATGCTTGTTTTTCATCTTTAGCAACATCTTTACCAAACTGGTAACGGGTTGCTAAGTAAAACTGTGCCCCAGCTTGACCAGATTTTGCCGCGCTTTGCAATTCATTGATACCCATCACTGAATAACGTGCTGCCTGTGTTGCAACCGATTGTGGTTGAGCAACATAGTCAGCATGCGCTTGTATACTGATCAGACCAAATAAAAATGTGCTGATTAATGTCTTTTTCATAGAGCGCTCACTCGATAAATTGCGACTTCACCAAATAGGTTCGGCATATGCTTACTGAGCATACTACCTTGTTGGTCACCATTAACGGCAAGTCGATTAATAATTTTAATCCGATTCTCAGCACATAAGGCTTCAAAGTCACGGAAAGTACATAAATGAATATTCGGGGTGTTATACCACATATAGGGTAAAGCTTCCGAAACAGGCATTTTCCCTTTCAAGGCAAGAAAAGAACGTGTCTTCCAATGCGCAAAGTTTGGAAAAGTAATAATGGCCTGTTTGCCGACACGCACCATATCACGAAGTAATACATCGGGTGCATCTACAGCTTGCAAAGCTTGTGCCATGACCACAGAGTCAAAAGACTGGTCGGCAAAACGACTTAAACCAAGGTTTAAGTCCTGTTGGATAATATTTAACCCCCGACTGATGGCAATTGCAATCTTTTCTTGATCAATTTCTAGACCATAGGCACGAATATTGTGCTGTTTGCTCATATGAGCTAGCAATTCACCATCACCACAGCCTAAGTCTAGCACGCTAGAGTTCGGGTTAATCCATTTTTCGGCGAGTCGTTGATCTATACGCATTAGTGCTGCTCCTGCGATGTCGATTGCAACTGTTGTTCTCCACCTAAAAATGCGCGTAGCGTTTTTACATACAGTGGAATAGGAAATAAGAACGAGTCATGACCTTGTTCAGCATCAATATCTAAGTAGCTGACAGGCTTATGATTATCAATCAAAGCATCCACCAGTTCTTGAGAACGGCTTGGACTAAAGCGCCAGTCTGTAGTAAATGAAATCACCAAAAATTGGCACTTCGGTTGACTCATTGCCTTCGTCAAAGAATGTTCATATTCACGCGAAGGGTCAAAATAATCCAAGGCCTTGGTCATAATCAAGTAAGTATTTGCATCGAAATTGCGGCTAAATTGTTCGCCTTGGTAACGCAAATAGCTTTCCACTTGGAATTCGACATCAAAACCATACATAAATTTGCCCGATTTTAAATCGCGACCAAATTTCTGTTTCATGGCTTCTTCTGACAAGTAGGTGATATGACCCACCATACGCGCCAAAATCAAACCACGTTTTGGATAACTGTCATTTTCTAGATAACGTCCATGATGGAAATCAGGATCAGATAGAATCGATTGGCGTGCAACTTCGTTAAAGGCAATATTTTGGGCTGATAATTTGGGTGCACTAGCGATGATGGCGCATTTTTGTAATCGGTCTGGATAATCCAAAGACCATTGTAGAGCTTGCATGCCGCCCAGAGAGCCGCCAATCACAGAATACCAAACTTTAACGCCTAAACGGTCAGACAGCATTGCTTGAGTTTTGACCCAGTCACGCACTGTGACTAATGGGAAGTCAGGACCGTAAGGGCGATTTTCATTTTCAGGATTGGGTGAAGTCGGGCCAGTTGAACCACTGCATCCACCGATATTATTTAAGGAAACAACAAAGAAGTGATTGGTATCAATCGCTTTTCCAGGGCCAATACAGCTGTCCCACCAGCCTGCCTTCTTATCATCTTCATGATGATAGCCTGCAGCATGGTGATGTCCTGACAGCGCATGGCAAATCAGAATGGCATTGGATTGATCTGCATTGAGGGTTCCATAGGTTTCAACCATTAAATCGAAACGTGGCAATACGCGGCCACATTCAAGTTCTAAGGGTTGTTCAAATTGAAACTTTTGTGGTGTGACTAAACCCACTGAATCCGATGGAAAAGACACTGGAATGATTCGCCCTATAATAAATCATTAATAATAAAAGGATACCAATTCAGGTATCCTTTCAAAAGTCATTTTTTCTGATATTACAACTCAGCTTTACTGACGATTATGTGATATTTCACCTATCTAAACGGCTGCAGCAGCCACTTGATCGGTGGTTAATACACCTTGTTCAATTAAACGATTGGTACATGCAATAATGGCTTCGATTGATGAAGTCACGATGTTGTCATGTACACCCGCACCAAATGCGCTCTTACCTGTGCCTTTCACTTGAAGCTCAATCAAGGCAAGTGCTTTGGCATTGGCACCTGAACTGATACTGCGCTCTTCATAGTTCACCACATCAATTGGTAACTGTAAGGCATTCAACATAGCTGAGATCGGGCCATTTCCTTCTCCGCGGAGACGTTGAATTTCACCGTCAATTTCAACGTCTAATTCAATGATTTGTGTACCATTGATATCCGACAATTGATAATGTTTGGTTTGATAATGGCTGTTCTTCACATCGACATAGGTATTTTCGAATAAAGTCCAGATTTCATGTGCACTGATTTCTGTGCCATTTTCATCGGTATGCTGCTGTACGATCTGACTGAATTCGATTTGGACACGACGTGGTAAAGCAACGTTATAATTCGATTCCAACAAGTAGGCGATACCGCCTTTACCTGATTGGCTGTTGACGCGAATCACCGCATCGTAGTCACGGCCCAAGTCTTTTGGATCGATTGGTAAATATGGCATATCCCAGATGTCTTCGTTTTTCTGGAATTCGAAGCCTTTTTTAATCGCATCTTGGTGTGAACCAGAGAACGCGGTAAAGACTAAATCACCTGCATATGGATGACGAGGATGCACTGGTAAACCTGTACATTCTTCAACTGTTGCAATGATTTCATTGATATTTGAGAAGTCTAAGTTTGGTGCAACGCCTTGGGTATACATGTTCAAGGCAATCGCAGCAACGTCCACATTACCAGTACGTTCACCATTACCAAATACACAACCTTCTACACGGTCAGCACCCGCCATAATCGCCAATTCAGAGGCTGCGATACCACAACCACGGTCATTGTGACAGTGAACAGAGATAATCACGCCATCACGACGCGCCAAGTTACGGTGCATCCATTCGATTTGATCGGCATAGACATTCGGTGTAGACACTTCAACTGTTGCAGGTAAGTTCAAGATGACTTTATTGGTTGGTGAAGCTTCCCAAATTTCAGTCACAGCATCACAGACATCTTTGGCAACTTCTAATTCAGTTGCAGAGAAACATTCTGGGCTGTACTGGAAAATCCAGTCTGTAGCAGGATATTGCGCCGCATATTCTTTGACTTTTGTTGCTGCGTTAATGGCAAGTTGCTTTGAACCATTGGCATCGACGTTTAAGACTTTCTGACGGAAGGTTGGAGAGTTTGAATTATAGATATGCACAATGGCACGCTTTGCATTAACCAACGCTTCAAAGGTGCGTTCAATCAAATGATCACGTGCTTGCACCAACACTTCGATATACACATCGTCAGGAATCAAATTTTCTTCAATCAATTTACGAGTAAAATCGAAGTCAATTTGAGAAGCTGATGGAAAGCCAATTTCGATGTGCTTAAAGCCGATTTTAACCAACATGTGGAACATTTTTAATTTTTGATCCATATCCATCGGTTCAAAAATCGCTTGGTTCCCATCACGAAGGTCGGTACTCATCCAAATCGGTGCTTGATTGATTTCATTATTCGGCCATTGACGATCGGGTAAATCCACTCGTTGATACATACGGCGGTATTTTTTGCTTGGGTCAGCCAACATCATGAGAAAACTCCTTGTCGTAGCATGGTTGCTGAGTCAAATAAAAGGCAACGTGCTACAGATATATATGGTGTCTATAAGAATTAATTTAAAGCGAATTCGGGGATCGAGCGCCTAAAAATGTAGGCGAAAAATTTATACGCGCGCGAGGCGCAGCATCAGGAGAAGTGCAGCGAGATGTGTTGTATGAGACGGGTGGGTAAAGCCGCGATTTGTTTTCATCATCTACCATTCATATTGGGTATTTAATTTTGCAGTTATATTAGCCATCTAACGATATTCAGTCTAGGCGAAAATACAGACGACTGCAAAGGTCTATAAAACATTTTAATTGGAATGGATGGAAAATATTTCCCTGTTTTTTGCACTATTTAAATTTTAATGGGAAAAATTTCCCGTAATTTTATCAATTAGAGATAAAAAAGTTGTTTTTATCTCTAAGCTTTGAAAAGTATCCGAATTATAGCTCAGCCCACTTTCGCATGAGGTTGTGATAAAGATTGGTCATTTTAATCACTTCTTGATGAGTATCACCAAGCTGCATACGCAGATTTTGGATCGTCTGATCCAGTGTAAATAACATATTACGTTCAGCATCATTACGGATCATGCTTTGTACCCAAAAGAATGAAGCCGTTCGACACCCGCTGCTGATTGCAGTCACTTCATGCAGACTAGATGAAGGGTAGAGCACCATATCGCCCGCAGGTAATTTGGCTTCATGATAGCCGTAAGTATCTTCAATGACCAACTCACCGCCTTCATATTCATCAGGTTCTGATAAAAACAAAGTGCAAGATAAATCGGTACGTAAGCGTTCTTTCGTGCCACGAATTCGACGGATTGAATTATCAACATGGAATCCAAAAGATTCCTGATTTTCATAACGATTGAAAAGCGGAGGGATAATATCCAGTGGTAAAGCGGCTGAGAGAAATAGGGGGTGTTTGCCCAGTTCTTCTAAAATGATGTTACTGAGATGGTGGGTTAAAGGATGATCTTCAGGCAGTTGCTGATTATTTTTCACGGTAGCAGACAGAGTGCCTGCCGTAACTTTTCCATTGGTCCATTCGATTTTATCCATTTCTTCGCGAAAGTACTGAACTTGTTCTTTGCTTAATACATTTGGAATATGGTGGATCACGATAGCTACCTTTGTGGAAACAATGAATGATAAAAAATAGCCTCATTATGAGGCTATTTTTGCAATAAAATCCATAATTAAACTATGGGTTTTATTGAGGGTTAGTATTTGAAGTTGACAGACAATACTGCACTGCGTCCTTCCGCTTCAGTTGCATAGTGCGATGCATAGGCTTTCGTGAAATAACGTTTATCCGATAAATTATTAATGTTTAGTTGTAGGTCAACATTTTTATCAACGTTATAACGAGCCATTGCATCGTAACGAACATAGCCTGGAACCCATTTGGTATTCGCTGCATCACCATAGACTTTATCCATCGCTACTGCACCAGCGCCTAAAGTCAGCTGTGGTAAAACTTTATAGGTTGTCCAAAGTGTTGCTGAGTTTTTCGCAACGTTTTGAACTTGGTTACCATTATTTGGACTTGCTACATATTTACCACTGCTGTCCTTAACGAAGCCAGCATCTACGATTTCACTATCTAAATAGGTATAACCAGCCGATACCGCCCATTTATCTGTGATATAACCATTCGCACCAAGCTCAATACCATCAACACGTGTTTCACCAATGTTTCTGGTGAAACCATCCGTATCTAAGGCACGTGTATTCTCTTTTTCAGTACGGAAAATAGCAGCAGTTAAATTCAATTTATCATTCAATAAATTCCATTTAGTGCCGATTTCATATGTTTTAACTTCTTCAGGTTTTAGGTTGTTAATCGCACGAGACTGTTCATCCGTTGTATTTCGGCCGGGTACGCTAATACCTTCTGAACCGTCACCCGCATCAACACCGACAGGGTTTGCAGAGGTTGCATAGCTGATATAAATCGCACCGTTTTCAGCTGGTTTGAATGTAAGGCCAGCTTGATAATTGAAGAAATCATGACTTGAATCGTACTTTGTTCCAGCTTTGATTGAACCTGAATCCTTGTTGTACTTCATATCAGTTTCAAATTTGTCCCAACGTACCCCGAGGTCAAGTAACCATTGTGGGGTAAGGGTGATATTGTCTAGAACATACACTGATTGCGTTTTTGAGGTGATATTTGTGACATTAGGATTTGCTTTGATATTACCTAACCATGCATCACCTGCATGAGGGTTGTTTAGATCGGTACACCAACCATTGGAACTGCTTAACGAACAAGCATTATTTGCACCGCTACCACCAATTTTTGCAGTGTTTGGATCAGTAACAATATTGGTTCCACGATCTGAATCTTGCTTAGAATATTCAACGCCCGTATTGAAACTATGTTTAAGTGAACCTGTATTGAACTTACCCGTTAATGCCAACTGATCTGTAAAGGTATCTGTATTGGTTAAATTGGTATTGACTCGGCGCCAAACTTGACCATTTACAATATTGCCTTGGCTGTCATCTGGTTGAGTCCATAAATAATCATTTTTAGATTTGCTATAGACGGCTGTATTACTTAGGGTTAAATTTTCGGTTAAATCATGTTCTAACTTGATGGTACCGATCTGATTTTCTTGTTTTTGGAAATCACGATCTTTCCAACCGTAATAGATACCTTGCTTAACATCTACAGGTTTACCAGCAGTTGCTTTTTTGGTCGTATCATATTGATATGGAATACCAGAATCTGGTTCATCATTAGTTTTTAAGTAGTAATAACTTAAGGTACCACGTGTCGCTGTATCTAGACCAAAGCTAATGCTTGGTGCGATACCTGCACGCTTATATTCAGCACCCTCATGTTGCCCAGCTTTTTCATTTTGGTGGCCCATGACCACAACACGGCCTGCAACACCATTACCAAAATCTTTATTCCCGTCTAAAGTAATTCGGGCATAGTTGTCTGTACCACCAGAAATCGAACCTTCTAAAGCATCGCCTTTTTTAGCAACTTTAGAAATCATGTTGATGCTACCGCCTGATGTACCTGCACCACCTAAGGCAGACGCAGAACCTTTGGTTACTTCTACTTGTTCAACTGCAAACATTTCGCGGTTTTGAGATGTTGAACTACGAACACCGTCAACATACATTGAGCTTTCAGAGTTATAACCACGAATAAATGGGCGGTCACCGTTTGGGTTACCACCTTCACCTGCACCGAGTGTAATACCTGGAATAGTACGTAATGCATCACTTAAGGTCGTAACCTGAGTGTCTTCAATCAGTTGTTTAGAAATCACAGAAACTGATTTTGGAGTATCAAGTAGAGGAGCAACAAATTTAGTATTTGCAGATTTATCTACTTTTAGACTTTGTTCTTTTTCAGCTTGAGCATGAATTGTTGGAAGCTGAACTGCCTGATCTTGTGCAATCGCTGGTACTGCAATTACTGAGAGTGAAGATGCAATTGCAGAAGAAACGAGTTTCTTCCGTGATTTAATAAAAGACATGGGGCACGCCTAACAGTGTAAAAATTTATGCAAAGGATAATCATTGTCATTTCTATATTCATTTGTTTTGGATTGTTTTTTTCAATTGTTTCTAATTATTACAATGGAAACTTAAATAATTTTTCATCCTTAATTGTTCAATAATGTTGTTAATTTGTTGATTTTTTTATTTAATCTAAAAAAACGATTGTTTTTTAAGGTTTGACTTTTAATTTGGATAAGTGTTTCACTAGCCATTAGATGATTTCTAATGACTAGTGAAAAGATTGTGTTTAGAAAGAGAAAGTTGTACTTAATTGAACGCGACGACCTTCTTGGGTATTGCTGTAGCGGTTATAATAGCTAGTACCAACACGCTCATAGTCATTGAAATTCTTATCAAAAACATTATACAACGCAACGCCCAAGTTCCAGTTTGGTGTGATATTAAAATTAGAGCCTACATGTAATAAGGCATATTCTTTATAATCACCTAAAGCATCGTAAGCATTTTTTTCTGCAGTGCTCATATTTTGATAAGTTTTGAGGTAGCGAGCCCTTTCACTACGGTATTCACCACGAGCCCAAAGTTGAATATTGTCATCTGCCTGCCATTTAAGTGAAGCATTTGCAATATGTTCAGGCGTATCGTTAAGTGGTGGATTTCCAATGCTCTTATCTTTAATCTCTGTGTTTGTCCACGTGTAGTTGATACCAAATTTCCAATCAGGTACAAACTCCCAGTTAAATCCTGTTTCTATTCCATAAATTTCAGCTTTTTCAGCATTGGTTGGCCGTGTAACGTTCCATGAGCGAGTACCTGTATCTCCATTTTCCATTAGCCAAGGTGTGCCAACGCTTGCCATAAAGTTTTCACAGGCAACTTTTCCTCCGAAAGCATCACTACTGGCAGCATCACAAGTTCTTTCAATTGCCCCAGTTACGATTTTGTCTTTAACTTGGCTATAAAAAGCCGTCATATTGGCATCAAAATTAGAGTCATTACTAAAATATGTTCCGATTTCGAAGTTATTACTTTTTTCAGGTTTTAAATTTGGATTTCCAAAGAGAGGAGTTCGGCCTTGTCCACCAACGTTATAGATACCATCAGTTAAACGCTCAAGTCTTGGTGCTTTGTAGCCCTCGTTATATCCACCTTTAAATGTCCAGTTGTCATTCGCATTCCAGACTAGATAAGCACGTGGAGTCCAGAAGTCTCCAAAGGTATCATGGTCGTCGTATCGTAAACCAAGTGTAAGTGCCAGACTATCTGTGATTGACCATGTATCTTCAGCGAAAAGACCTAGCTGTTTAAAGGAGATTTCTTTATTGGCACGTAAACCATCTTTGATATTAGCTTCCCACCATTGGCCACCTAGAGTGATTTTATGACCCGAGAAATGTTCAGTCGTAAATTTGGTATCAAAAGTTGTATCTTCACTTTCTAGAAGTCTTGGAGTAATGGCTTTAGATCCGTTTTGCGCGCGAGAAGGAATTAGACGACCAATAGTTTCGGTCTGAATATTACTAATACTGGATTCTAAATTACCAAAATCGCTTCTCCATGTATGCGCTAAAATATATTTTTCACGATTATATTTTTGAGACTCTGCATAGCCTCCATTGGCACCTAAAGTACCCAGTTGTCCCTTGCTGTTATCGTACCATTGCTGTGTTTGCTCGTATTCCACTGATAAATCATGGTTATCTGTCGGGGTAAGAGTTAAGCGTGCACCAATGGTTTCAATATCGGATTTGGTTGGGTTATTTCCCATATTCAATGATTCATCAGTTGACTCATCATCCTTTCTAACAACATTGGATTGGTCTCTCTCCGCCTTTCTGCCTCTTAATTGTAAACCTAGTAGATTTTTTATAAGTGGACCCGTAATAAATGCATCGACAGAGCGTTGATTACCAAAATCAGATGAGTTAGGTAGAATTGTGCCTTCTAAAGTTACTGAGCCTGTCCATTCATCAGTTACTTTTTTAGTAATAATATTGACTACGCCACCCATAGCATCAGAACCATAAAGTGTAGAAGCAGGCCCTCGAATTACCTCGATTCGCTCAATTGCAGATATTGGGGGAATAAAACTGTTATTGGATTCACCAAAACCATTTGGCGTAATGTCGCCTGTACTGTTTTGTCTTCTACCATCTACTAATACAAGTGTGTATTCAGAATCCATTCCTCGAATACGGATATTCAAACCACCTGTTTTACCTGCTGTTGGGCTGATATCAACGCCTTCTACATCAATTAATGCATCTGCAATGGAATTAATTCTTTTATCTTTCAAATCTTGAGCAGTAATGACTGTGATACTTGCTGGTGCATTTTTAATATCTTGTTCAAATCCAGCGGCAGATACCACAATAGTTGCAAGTTGGTGTGTGTTGGTATTTTCAGATGCTGTCGTCGTTTCTGCGAAAGCGGATGTGGTCATTGCCCCAAGGAGTGCAAATGAAAGGGGATTCAAATTAAATTTACTCATAACTAGAGTTCCAAAGCTGGACGAGAAAAACAGAACAATTGTTCAAAAAGAATGCAAAGTATAGTGATAATACTTATCACTAACAACAAAAAATAACGTTTGTTTTAAGATTCATTTAAGAAAACTATGATTTTGGTTAAAATAAGAAATATATTTGCTTTTTTAGCATCCGATTTTGTATATCCAGAAAGTTGTCATATAATGTGGCACTTTAAAAATTGTTATTACTAACTAATATCGAGGAAGCCATGCAAGTAACGACTGAAGCGGTTTCGGGCGTTGCCCGTCGTTTAAATGTTTCTGTACCGACGAGCCGTGTTAACGAGCAGTTTGAAGCTCGCTTACAACGCACTGCCAAAACTGTGAAGATCAACGGCTTCCGTCCAGGTAAAGTGCCTTTGAACGTTGTTCGCCGTGAATATGGTGCGGGCATTTATCAAGAAGTTGTGAATGACATCATTCGCGACACAGTATTTGAAGCAATTCAACAAGAAAAAATCAATGCGGTCGGTATGCCGAACATTGAAAAAGTTGAAAACAAAGATGATGCTTTAGTTTTTGAAGCGACTGTTGAAGTTTATCCAGAAGTAGAAGTGAAAGCTTTTGCTGACTTGGAAGTTGAACGTAAAGCATCAGAAATCAACGACAAAGACGTTGATGTCATGATCGAAAACTTGCAAAAACAACGTCAAACTTGGGCTGTAACTAAAGGTATGGCGAAGAAAGACATGCAAGTAACTTTCGACTTCGAAGGTACTGTTGATGGTGAGAAGTTTGAAGGCGGTGCTGCTGAAGACTTTAAACTTGTACTTGGTTCAGGTCGTATGATCCCAGGTTTTGAAGACGGTATCGTTGGTATGAAAGCTGGCGAAGAGAAAGTTATTGATGTGACTTTCCCAGAAGATTACCAAGCTGAAAACTTGGCGGGTAAAGCTGCTCAATTCAAAATCACTGTGAAGCAAGTTGAAAAAGCAAAACTTCCAGAAATCGATGCTGAATTCTTAAAAATCTTTGGTTTAACTGAAGAAGAAGGCTTAGACAAGTTAAAAGCTGACGTTCGTAAGAATATGGAACGTGAAGTTCGCAACGGTCTTCGTAACCAAGTTAAACAAGCTGCATTTGATGCGCTTGTTGCTGCTAACGAAATCGAAGTTCCTGCTTCAATGGTTGCTCAAGAAATTGACCGTCAACGTCAACAAATGATCCAGCAATTCACTCAACAGTTTGGTGCTCAAGGTGCAGGCGCATTTGACAGCAGCATGCTTCCTGATGAATTGTTCAAAGAACAAGCTGAAAAATCAGTTAAGCTTGGCGTATTGGTAAGCAAAGTATTGGCTGACGCTAAACTTGAAGTTGATCAAGCACGTGTTAATGCTTACATCGATGACATGGCTTCTTCTTATGAAGATCCAACAGAAGTTGTTGAATACTTCAAAAATGACCAACAGCAACGTGCTCAAATCGAAGCTGTTGTGTTAGAAGATCAAGTTGTTGATCACATCTTAGCTGCAGCTAAAGTGAAAGATGTTGCGATCAGCTATGAAGACTTATTGAAAGAACAACAAGCTCGCCGTGGCTAATCTTTTAAAAAGTTGATTCAAGAAAAAGGCGCTTAATGCGCCTTTTTCTTTAGGGTTTAGAATTTTGTATTTCATTCTGATTTAAAACAGTAAGACTTTGGCTTGCAGAGCTTTAAGCATAGGTGTGAAATTCCATAAACCATGCTGTGCATCATCAGAAAATCTCCCTTGCTTAAAGTATCGATGTAAAGTCTGCAAACCCTCTGTTAGCAAAGTGTTAATTTGTCGAAAAATTGCCAGATTTTAGTCTAAATAATCGAATATTTCAGATTGAACCTTTTGCAATTTCGTTGATTATCCCTCATATTGTTGGCATAGATCGAGTCACAATAATTTAGGAATAAGTAAACGTATGTATGTTCCAACAATTGAAAATGCTTTAGTTCCTGTTGTCGTTGAACAATCATCTCGCGGTGAGCGTTCATTCGATATTTTTTCACGTCTATTACGTGAGCGTGTTATTTTCTTAACGGGTGAAGTTGAAGATAACATGGCGAACTTAATCGTTGCGCAGATGTTATTTCTTGAAGCAGAAAATCCAGAAAAAGATATTCACCTTTATATCAATTCACCAGGCGGTTCAGTAACTGCTGGTATGGCGATTTACGATACCATGCAGTTTATCAAACCAGATGTTGTGACCTACTGTATGGGACAAGCAGCATCAATGGGTGCATTCTTATTGAATGCGGGTGCAAAAGGCAAACGTTACTGTCTTGAAAATGCTCGTGTGATGATCCACCAACCACTTGGTGGTTTCCGTGGTCAAGCTTCTGATATTGAAATTCACGCACGTGAAATTCTGTTCATTAAAGAGCGTTTAAATCGCTTAATGGCTGAACATAGTGGTCAAGATTACGAGACCGTTGCACGTGATACAGATCGTGATAATTTCATGACGGCACAAGCAGCCAAAGAATATGGTTTAGTCGATGAAGTGCTAAGCAAACGTCCCTGATTTTTTAGGACCTAAGTTTAAGATTTAAGTTGTGGAGTAAATATGTCCGAACATCCTCAAGGACAAAAACATTGTTCATTTTGTGGTAAGACGCAATCTGAAGTTGGAAAATTGATTGCTGGTGAGGACGCATATATTTGTAATGAGTGTGTAGATGTCTGCTTAGATCTCGTTCAAACCAGTCAACAAGTTGAAGCAGGTGATTGGGCAACTAAAGCCCTGCCAAAACCACACGAAATACGTGCTGCCTTGGACCAATATGTGATTGGACAAGATGTTGCGAAGAAAACCTTATCTGTTGCGGTCTATAACCACTATAAGCGTTTAAAAGTAGGCCAGTCGACGCATGGGCATCAAGAGATTGAAATCGCAAAAAGTAATATTTTGCTGATCGGACCGACAGGTTCAGGTAAAACATTACTTGCACAAACACTTGCGCGTTTGCTTGATGTTCCATTTGCGATGGCAGATGCAACCACTTTAACCGAAGCTGGTTATGTGGGTGAAGATGTTGAAAACATCGTGCAGAAGTTATTGCAAAAAGCTGATTATGATGTAGAAAAAGCGCAAAAAGGCATTATCTATATTGATGAGATTGATAAGATTACCCGTAAATCTGAAAATCCTTCAATTACCCGTGATGTATCTGGTGAAGGCGTACAACAAGCATTATTAAAAATGATTGAAGGTACGGTTGCCTCTATTCCACCACAAGGTGGTCGTAAGCACCCGCAGCAAGAATTCATCCAGATTGATACAGCCAATATTCTGTTCATTTGTGGTGGTGCATTCTCTGGTCTGGAAAAAATCGTACAGCAGCGCCAAGAGAAAGGTGGGATTGGTTTCACTGCAGATGTGAAGAATAAAGATGACAGTAAAAAAGTCTCTGAGTTGTTCCGTCAAGTTGAAGCAACGGATCTAGTTAAATTCGGTTTGATTCCTGAATTTATCGGTCGTTTGCCAGTGATTGCAACTTTGGAAGAGCTGGATGAAGAAGCATTAATGCAGATTCTGACAGAGCCTAAAAATGCATTAACACGCCAATATCAATACCTATTCACCATGGAAAATGTAGATCTTGTCTTTGAAGAGTCTGCATTACGTGCCGTGGCGAAGAAAGCACTTGAACGTAATACCGGCGCGCGTGGTTTACGTTCTATTCTGGAAAACGTATTACTTGAAACGATGTATGACTTACCAAGTCGTACGGATGTGGGTACTGTTATTTTGAATGAAGCTGTCATTAATGGTACGGCTAAACCAACATTCAAAGCAGAGCGTTTACCACAAGTGGGTACGCCAGAAGCAACTGAAAAGAAGGATTTGAAGGTGATTGATTCTAAATCAGCCTAATTCTCATTCATCTAAAAAAGCATGAAAGGCTTGGCTTTTCATGCTTTTTTTATTTGCAATTAGGCGTTGAGATGTTAATCTTAAAAAATTGAAAAAATGTGCATAGTTTTGCGCTGTTAAAAATAAATCCAAGAAAACGCCTTGAGGGATGTCATGCGTTATTTAATATTGTCATTATGTTGTGCTGGGGTATTGGCTGGCTGTCAAAGTCATAAGACAGTTGAAGAAAAACCAACCGCACTGACTGCAACCTTACCAGCTGTCGATACTGAAAAAGAACCAGGTCTATTTGATCAATATCATGTGGGTGGCTTCTCTGTTGGTGGTTGGGTTAATCAAAAGTTAGGCCAATATTACGCACCAATCAAACCGCAAAATGAACAAGCTGCGGTGGTCTATTTATATCGTCCAGATACACGTTGGAACCGTCAGGAAATTGCTGCGGCCAATTTATTTATCAATGGGCATCGTATTCCGAGTTTATTACATAATCATTATTACTGGGTTGAACTGCCTGCTGGAACTTATCGTTTGAGTGTAAGCCGTCCATTGGCTGGATTACATTTCCAAAAGCCGAAATATCTCGACTTTACAGTGGATGCTGCACAGACCTATTTCATCAAATATGATGAGGAAAATAAGATTTCTCGTAGCGAGCATACAGGCCCATTTATGATTACGCCTGACAAGGTGGCGCATCAGGAAATCGCATTCACACGGTTAAAGTCTTCCAGCTATAACTTTGTCGCTCAAGATGCATCGGGCAAGGTTCGTTCAAAACCTCAAGAATTAAAACCAGAAAAGTACGATGAAAAGTCAGAAGTGCATTTGGTTAAGCCATTTAAGCTTTGGAATCCATTGACTTGGTAGGTTTGCTTGAGCAGTTACTCATCTTGAATTAAAGGTTTAATGATGGTGAGGAACTGCTCTTTTAATTGCGAGCTCTGTTCTGGATCATTTAGGGTTTTTTGGCTTAAATTACTCATGTACTGAAAAACATGGGTACTGATTTGCAATGTTTTTTGATTGATCGATTTACCTTCAGGTGTTTTTAAGAATTTCAAATAGGCTTGTATTTCTTCTTCGCTCAGGGTGTCTGCATAAATCTTCTCTATTGCCCGAATAGTCTCGGGGCGAGCAAAGACTTTTGAACTGGTTTCTTTTAATAATTGGCTCAATTCCAACACAGCAAGATGTTCTTGTGTTGTGGTGAGTGCTTCTTTTCCTAAGACTCGTAATAAAATATTTTCAGCTTCAAGATCAAGTGTCGGCTGCATTTCATCGAGTGAGGTATTTAAAACATTTTCGAGCTCGCTCAGTTTGATCAGTTCTTTGACGGATTTACTTTGGGCGGGAGTTGCAAAAGCACTTTGTATGCTACCGAGAAGGCAAAGTCCAATCATTAGGTTGAACATGTATTTATTCATCTATAGACCGCCTTATTGTTCTCGTCTTTTTTATAATTTAGCAGAAGCAGTAGGCAAAAAAATAGCCAAATACGATGATTCGGCTATTTGAATTGTATGAATATTATTTATGACGCAGCTGCATCAACCACTGGAATCTTACCGATTTTTGCTTGCCAGATTTTTGGTGCAGTGGCATGGATTGAAGTACCATTGACATCAACCGCAACAGAGACAGGCATATCTTCAACCACGAATTTGTAGATTGCTTCCATACCTAAGTCTGCAAAAGCAACCACTTCAGCCTCACGAACTGCTTTAGACACGAGGTAAGCAGCACCACCCACAGCCATCAAATAAGTTGCTTGATTGTCTTTGATCGCTTCAATTGCAGCAGGACCACGATCCGCTTTACCAATCATACCGAATAAGCCAGTTGCTTCTAACACTTGACGAGTGAACTTATCCATACGGGTTGCAGTTGTTGGGCCTGCAGGACCAACCACTTCATCACCCACTGGATCAACTGGACCCACGTAGTAAATGAATTTACCTTTTAGATCGACTGGAAGTTCTTCACCATTATTTAACATGTCGACCATGCGCTTATGTGCAGCATCACGACCTGTATAAATCGTACCATTCAATAATAATGTATCGCCTGGCTTCCAAGCATTCATTTCTTCTTGAGTAATGGTATCCAGATTTACACGCTTCGATTGAGAAGAATCCCACGTTACAGCAGGGTAGTCTTCAAGTTTTGGTGCTTGAATATGTGCAACACCAGTACCATCTAACTGGAAGTGCGCGTGACGGGTCGCAGCACAGTTCGGAATCATACCCACTGGCTTACCTGCTGCATGACATGGGTAATCCTTGATTTTAATATCAAGAACTGTGGTTAAACCACCAAGACCTTGTGCGCCAATACCCAACGCATTCACTTTCTCGAAGATCTCGATACGGAGTTCTTCCATTTTGCTTTGTGGGCCACGACGAAGTAATTCGTCCATGTTGATTTCTTCCATAAGTGCTTCTTTTGCAAGCATCATGGCTTTTTCAGCAGTACCACCGATACCAATACCGAGCATACCTGGTGGACACCAACCTGCACCCATGGTTGGAACAGTTTTAAGTACCCAATCCACGATTGAATCAGATGGATTGAGCATCGCAAGTTTAGATTTATTTTCTGAACCACCACCCTTCGCTGCAACGGTAATATCAACTTTATTACCAGGAACGAGTTTGTAGTGAATCACGGCAGGCGTATTGTCTTTGGTATTTTTACGACCAAAAGCTGGATCTGCTAAAACAGAAGCACGCAGTACGTTTGAGTTCTCTAGGTAACCTTGGCGTACACCTTCGTTGACTGCATCATCCAAGCTCATGCTTAAATCAAATTTAACATCTAAGCCGACTTCAAGGAAAACGTTAACGATCCCTGTATCCTGACAGATTGGTCGGTGACCTTCAGCACACATACGTGAGTTGATAAGGATTTGGGCAATAGCATCTTTTGCAGCTTTGTTTTCTTCACGATCATAAGCACGGCTCATCGCTTGGATGAAGTCTTGTGGGTGATAGTAAGAAATAAACTGCAGGGCATCCTTGATTGATGTAATCAAGTCATCTTGTTTGATGATCGTTGTCATATCAAATTTCTCTTGAGCGGGCGATTAGCTGGCGGGCTAAATTATATGACAAAAAGGAATGAATGTGGGAGTTTTAGCTTAGATTTGGCTAAAGGTCTAAAGTGATTTTTCGATCTAAATTGCAGCAACAAAAGATGTGCTTTGGATTTTAGTTTTTTCTCAGTTGAGATGGGCTATAGCCAAACTGTTTCTTAAAGCGATGGCTAAAATGGCTGCTTGAGCTAAATCCATATTGCACTGCGATCTCAGTCAGATTCGCTGCGGTCTGTTCAAGTGCTTGATGAGCACGCTCAAGACGGCGTTGCATCACATATTGATGCGGTGGCATCTGCATCGATTGTTTAAACATATGCGCAAAATGATATTCACTGAGTTGCGCTTGCTGAGCCAGATCAGATAAGGTCAGACTCAAATGGAGATGTTGATCAATCCATTCTAATAACTGCTTAAGTACATAAGGCGAGAGCCCCCCTTTGACTTCAGGTGCTTGCCATTGCGCATGACTATAATTTTTAATTAAATGGTTGAGTAATAGCGTTGTCGCCGTACTCATTTGCAAATGGTTTTCACGTTCTTGCCATGCACCATTGAGTAAAAAATGCCGATAGATCATGGAAATTTGTGGGTCAGCCACAAAAATTTGTGGGTTTAAAATGATTTGGCTCGGTTCCCGATCCCAAACTTGTTCCGCCACACGTTGTAAGTGCTGTTCAGTATAGTAAAGATGTACAAAGGTGAGTGGATCACGTAAGTCCCAAGTGGACTCGAAATCTTGTGGCATCAGGCACATACGGTCAGGGCCACCGCCATTGTGCCAGCCTTGCTGGGTTTTTTGATAGCTTTCATAACCGCCCTGAATATACATACTCAAAGTGTGGTGATTGCTACAGACGCTGACACGGTCTTGGTTATTGTGCCACATGGCCAACTGCATACCCGAACCCAGTTCTACCGAGTCGAGCAATTGCGCTTTATATTGCTGTAATTGATCTAGAATCTGATATTTCATCTTCTATACGCAGTGCCAAATATGATCCAGTTTAGTGTAGAACTTTCAGCCAGTTTTGTCATCTGGTCAAAAAAAATCTAGAAAAACGCAAATCCATGACAATCACCGCAAGATGGTGCAAGTAATCATGACCGCAAAAGCAGCAAAATAGTCGTCGAGGTAATTGAGTTTGGTTCTAATGATATGAATGCGCTGTTATATGCTTTGGTTGTGGTGATTTGGGGCACCACATGGATTGCGATCAGTCTGCAACAACAAAGTGGGATATCAGCCAGTGTTGCGGTGTTCTGGCGTTTTTTTATTTCTGCAATGGTACTATTTGTTTTCGTCGCTTTGAGCCGAAAGTTGCAGAAACTAGCAGGCAAAGATCATCTGTTTTGTATGTTACAGGCCTGCTGTATTTTTGGCTTTAACTTTGTCTGTTTTTATTATGCGGTGCAATATATCAGTAGTGGTTTAGAGGCCGTGATTTTTTCCATGGCGGTGATTTTCAATACCATCAACGCTAAGCTCTTCTTTGCCCAGCAAGTATCAACGCGCTTTTATCCTGCGGCATTATTGGGGGTGCTCGGGATTATTGCCTTGTTCTGGCATGACGTGGTGGGCACCACTTTAAACAGCAATACATTGATTGGTATTGGACTATGTATTTTAGGGACTTATGGTTTCTCTTTGGGCAATATGATCAGTACACGCCATCAAAAACATGGGTTGGATATTTTTACCACCAATGCTTACGGTATGTTGTATGGCTCACTGCTGATGGCCTTGATCTCATGGTTTAGACAGGATGAGTTTTTTCCAAGCATGCAATTCAGTGCAATCAGTGCTTTACTGTATCTCGCGATCTTTGGTTCGGTGATAGGTTTTACCGCCTATTTCTATTTGGTCGGACGGATTGGTGCAGGTAAAGCGGCCTATAGCACCTTATTATTTCCTTTGGTCGCACTGGTGATTTCGACGGTATGGGAGGATTATCACTGGCACATGAATGCGGTGATCGGGGTGATTTTGATCCTATGTGGGAATGCGATTTTCTTTGTAAAAGGACCGCAAACCAAGAAAATTCAGACATTAAATAAGCCAGAATCTTGTTAAGATTTTGCTCAATCGCTTTAAAAAAAGAATGACTCATAATAGGCAATGACATGGTACAGGAACATCTAGCGCAGCATATTATTGAACTCTACCAGAAGCATGCTCGTGAATGGATTGAATTACGAGGAAAGCTTCTGTCTGAGAAGGTCTGGCTCGATCGTTTTCTCAGTCTGCTGCCAAACTCGGCGCATATTTTAGATTTGGGCTGTGGTTCAGCGCAGCCGATTGCTGCCTATTTTATTGCTCAAGGACATCAGGTAATAGGTGTTGATGCTTCGGAATACATGATTGAAATGGCACGGCAGTCTTTCCCTGAACAGGTCTGGGTGCAGCAAGATTTTCGGGAGTACTTTACTGAACACAAGTTTCAGGGGATTGTTGCGTGGGATAGTTTCTTCCACTTCACCCAAGATGATCAACGTAAGATGTTTAAACGTTTTGCCGAATATGCACAATCAGGTACTGCTTTAATGTTTAGCAGTGGGCCTGCACAGGGCGAGGCAATTGGTGAACTCAGTGGGGAGCCACTGTACCATGCCAGTCTCTCAGCAGAGGAGTATCAGACTTTGCTGCAAGACAATGGGTTTAAGCTGATTAAAATGATTGCTGAAGATGTTGAATGTACCGGACATACGATCTGGTTGGCTCAATACCGCTAATGAAAAAGCCCTTTCAATCTAAAGGGCTTTTTTATTTCAATCGAATAGTGAATTTAATCCTGCTGCTTCGCCTGAATCGCAGTCAAGGCAATGGTGAATACAATATCATCGACCAAAGCACCACGAGACAAGTCATTCACAGGTTTATTTAAACCTTGTAGCATTGGGCCGACACTCACCACATTGGCAGCACGTTGTACCGCTTTATAGGTGGTATTACCTGTATTTAGATCAGGGAAAATAAATACATTGGCACGTCCTGCTACTTGCGAGTCCGGTGCTTTTTGGCGACCGACACTTTCAACCGAGGCAGCATCGTATTGTAATGGCCCATCGATGAGTAAATCTGGACGACGTTGTTGTGCGATTTTAGTCGCTTCAGCTACTTTCTCGACATCTGCACCAGTACCAGATGTGCCAGTAGAATAGCTGATCATGGCAATGCGTGGATCTAGACCAAAGGCCTTGGCTGAATCTGCCGATTGAATCGCAATCTCAGCAAGTTGTTCTGCATTCGGATCTGGGTTAATCGCACAGTCACCATAGACATAGACTTCATCAGGCAACAACATAAAGAAAATGGATGAGACTAGTGAGTAATTCGGAGCGGTCTTAATCAGCTGGAATGCTGGGCGTACGGTGTTGGCAGTGGTATGAATCGCACCAGATACCAAACCATCGACTTGATCGAGTGCCAACATCATGGTGCCGAGTACCACGGTATCTTGCAATTGTGCTTTGGCTTGTAGTGCATCAAGCTTACCTTTACGCAGTTCTACCATCGGTTCGATATATTGATCACGAATAGTATCCGGGTCAATAATTTGTAAATCATCGGGCAACTGAATACCGCGTGCTTTCGCCACTTCGGCAACCGATTCAGGCTTTGCCAATAAAATACACTGTGCAATGCCGCGGGTTTGACAAATCACAGCCGCTTGTACGGTACGTGGTTCATCACCCTCTGGCAGGACGATACGTTTTTTTGCAGCAATGGATTTCTGTACCAACTCGTAACGGAACGCTGAAGGCGATAAGCGCGGATGTAGGTTGTTCTGGGTATGTTGATCCAGCCAATTGCTATCCAAATGACTCGACACGAAACGGGTGACTTGCTCTGCACGTTCAGTATCATCAATTGGAATTTCATTGCCAAAGCGATGCAGCAGTTGTGCTGTTTCTAAGGTATCTAAAGGCGTGTGTAAGATTGGGAGCCCTTGCTTAATCGCACTTTGGCAGAACTCAAGCACATTGCTTGCTGGCGCAGCTTGCTCGGTTAAAACCAGACCCGCGAGCGGCGTACCATTACTGCTGGCAAGACTGGCTGCCAAGATCGCATCGGTGCGTTGTGATGCGCTAATAATCAATTCACCCGCAACGAATTTATGCAGTTCAGACTCGATATTCGAGGCAATTAAACTGGTATGCAAAATACGCCGTTGCTTCGCTTCACCTTGATGTAACCATGTACCATTGATGATCGAAGCAATATCTAAACTACGTGGCACGCTGAGGGTATTGCTGAATGGCACCAATCCAATAATCGGGAGTTCATCGGTGCCCATAAAGCGGTTATAACGTTGTAATTCTAAGGCAAAAGCATCGATGTGCTGGTCTAGGCGTAGACTTGGATCAAGTGTGACCGGAATTTCGGCCGTGCCCTCAGGCAAGCCTTTGGTTCGCATAAACAACACGCCTGTGGTGCGTGCCGAAGCTGCACCACCAAATTGACGTAAATGTGCATCGACTCTTTCTGCGGTTTTACGTGGATCAGCTAAATCTGCGGTGCTGACCAAAACCACTTGTGCATCCAGTGCTTGTGCGAGTGCAGCATTGATTTCACTGACAAAATGATCTTGTCCATTCGGAACCAAACCTTCAACGATAATCACATCATGATCAGCTGAAATTTGACGGTGTAGTGCAACGGCCTCCTCAAGGAGCTCATCTGTTTCGCCCAAGGCAATCAGTTGAGTCAGTCTTTCGTAGGTGATTGGCTCGGCAGATTTATGCTGAAATAAATGACGATAGAGTGTCGTGGTACGGTCAACCGTAGTGTCTGCTATTTGAGAATAGGGTTTTAAAAAACCCGCATTGATCCCTTTGCAATCTAGTGCATAGATCATACCTAAGCAGGCTGAAGTTAAGCCAACACCTTCACCTGTGGGGATGAGTAAAATCGTATTCATAGTGACCTTAAATTTTTTTAATAGGTTGATTAAGCTGTTGGTTCAAGTACTTGACGGGTTTCTTTGGCAATACGACCTTCTTCATCAGTCGGAATCACCCAAATTTGTGGACCTGTACCATCGTCGATACGACCTTCACTACCGCGAGCCAAGGCATCATTTTTCTCTTTACTAAATTGAAAACCGAAATGTGCTAAATAGCCTAAAGTCTTTTCACGGACATAAGCCGAATTTTCACCAATACCACCTGTAAAGACTAAACCATCCAGATGGGGTAGACCGCAACTCATCGCTGATAACGATTTGGCGAGGCGATAGCAGAATACTTCAATGGCAAGGGTTGCACCATCATGACCATTTTCAGAGGCTTCAACCAAGGTGCGCATATCATTGGATAAACCAGATAAGCCCAATAAGCCACTTTCTTTATTGAGCATGCTGTCAATTTTTTGGATATCCCAGCCGAGGTTACTGGCAAGGAATAAATGTAAGCTTGGATCGACATCACCGCTACGCGTACCCATTACCACACCTTCAAGTGGCGTCATACCCATAGAAGTATCGACACTATGACCATTCCATACTGCACAAGTCGAACTGCCATTGCCCAAGTGTGCACTGAGCCAGCCACCTTCATTTTTATGACCTGCCAATTCGCTGGCACGTTCGGTCACATAGGCATGGCTAGTGCCATGAAAACCATAGCGACGAACTTGGTGTGCTGTATATAAAAATTGTGGTAGGGCATAGCGATAGGCACGCTCAGGCATGGTTTGGTGGAAGGCGGTATCGAATACAGCAACCTGAGGCAATTGAGGGAATAAGCGCATGGTGGCTTCAATTCCAATCAAATGGGCTGGATTGTGCAGTGGTGCAAGAGGTGTCGCTGCTTCAATACGCTCAACCAGTTCTGGCGTGAGTAATTCTGCTTTGGTGATGTCGCCACCGTGAACCACACGGTGTCCAATCGCCTGCGGGTTATAGTTCGCTAAACGAGCCAATAATGTTTCAAGGGCTTTGGCGTGATCTGCATAGGGAATTGAAAGTTCCAGTGGTTCGCCACCCAGTGTAACCCCTTTAATACGGGCATCTGCAGCGCCCAGGTTTTCTGCCAAACCATAAATACGGTCTTCACGACGTTCCGAGACGAGCGCGTATTTGATTGATGATGAACCACAGTTAATTACTAATACAGATATAGCCACGTTTGAACACCTAACAGATTTTAAATTTTATGATGAACACTTTGATCTTGCTGCAACGCATGAGGCAGGGGAATCAAGCGCAATGTTTTAACATGGGATGTCGTCTTGGCGAAGATAGACTTTAGCCTATACGACCCGTTTATAAATCAACCTATTCAGTATAATTAGGAAATGAGTCGTTGTTTTGATTGATCTGTTGGTTTTATCATTATTTTTGTATGCAAATATATAAAAACACGATAAAGATCAAGTGAATGGCCTTTATCGTGTTGTTGTGTTCAAGTCGTCAATGCTGTTATTGACGGATTTGACCATCACCAAAAACGATCCATTTCTGTGAAGTTAAGCCTTCTAGGCCAACTGGACCACGGGCATGGATTTTATCGGTTGAAATGCCGATTTCTGCCCCTAAACCATATTCAAAGCCATCAGCGAAGCGGGTTGAAGCATTGATCATCACCGAACTTGAATCCACACGCGCCAAGAACTCACGGGCTAGACTAAAGTTTTCAGTAATAATCGCATCGGTGTGGTGTGAACCATACTTATTGATATGCTCAATCGCTTCATCCATACCAGTGACCACTTTAATCGCAAGAATTGGACCGAGATATTCGGTATACCAATCCTCCTCTGTCGCCGTTTTCACGGATACACCTAAAATACGTTGGGTTTCAGCGCAACCGCGTAATTCAACCTGTTTTTCAGCATAAAGTTCGGCAATGCGTGGCAAGAATTCCTCAGCAATCGCTTCATCGACCAATAAAGTTTCCATGGCATTACACACACCATAGCGATGCGTTTTGGAATTGAGCGCAATCGGTAAGGCTTTTTGCAAATCCGCTTGTGCTTCAACAAATACATGGCAGTTGCCATCTAGATGTTTAATGACTGGAATACGTGCTTCATTGCTGATTCGTTCGATCAAGCTTTTACCACCACGGGGTACAATCACATCCACGAATTCAGTCATGGTAATCAGGTGACCCACTGCCGCGCGATCAGGGGTATCAATCACTTGAACCGCATGTTCTGGCAAGCCTGAAATCTGTAGACCATGTTGGATCGCAGTTGCGATGGCCTTATTGGATTCAAGTGCTTCTGATCCGCCACGTAAAATAATCGCATTGCCTGATTTTAAAGCCAATGATGCTGCTTCAAGGGTAACGTTCGGTCTTGATTCATAGATCATGCCAATCACGCCTAAAGGCACACGCATTTTTCCAAGTTGAATCCCTGACGGACGATAGGCAAGATCGGTAATCTCTCCAATCGGATCAACCAAGGCAATCACATCTTTGAGCCCTTGCAGCATACCTTTAAAACGAGCAGGGGTAAGTTCTAAACGATCGAGTAAAGCAGTGTCCAATTGACGTTGGCGACCACTGTCCATATCGATTTGATTGGCTGCTAAAATTTGTGCTTGATTATTTTCCAAAGCCGTATAAATTGCAGACAAGGCGTGGTTTTTCAAATGGGTCGATGCACTCGTTAAAACACGAGACGCTTGACGCGCTTGAGTACCAACCTGTTGCATGTAGTCTTGAATAGAGTCTTGCATAGCATTTTGATATTTGCATGTATTTATAAAGATAGTAACAGTCAAATGCTGAACAATGAATAGGCTGAACTGACAATTCAAAAAATTATCAAGCGTTAATTGGCACAAAAGTTTTTATTTTAGTGCGATGAAGATATTGAATATAAAGCCAAGATTACATATTTTGCAAAAGATTAGTGCTTTAAACAAGATAAGTGGTTAAGGAAATGATTGCGTATAAAACGTGCATATGTATAGAATGAAAAAGTATAGGATAAATGTAATACAAATTTTATAAATTTGTTAACTTGCAAGTTGAATTCGCTGAAAATGAGATGCTTGCAACAAAAAAATAAACAAGGATGGAGGAAGGACATGAATTCCATTATCCAAATGGACTCGGATATAAATCATACCTACACAGGCTTTGGTTTTTTCGACATTTACAATAAAAACAGTTTTAAACAGCCAGCGCGTACCACGTGGATCGATGGTTGGAAAATTGAATATATGGCAATTGCAGATCCGAAAACGATCTACAACACGCCGATTGTAATTGTCGGGGGCGCATTTCAAAATTTTAACTCTTATAAGTATTGTGTTGAGCAACTCTTTGAGAGTGGTCCCGTTATTCTCATCGATTTACCGTCAATGGGAGCGAATCAACAGATTCGTAATGTTGATACAGGTGAATCTGCTGGAATCTTGGAGCTGCCTGAATTATCTAAAATGCTTGGTCAATGGCTCGATATTGTTGGACTTGAGAAAGTTTCAATGATGGGGATGTCGCTAGGTTCGGTGGTTGCATCGTCATTTGCACACCAACGTCCCGAATTGATTGACCGTATGGTATTGATGGGTGTGATGCAGAAGACGCGTAAAAGTTGGCGGATGCTGCTGGAAGAATCATTGCATTTAATGCGCGAAGATCGCATGGATGAGTTTGGTCAAGCGGTGATCCTATATTTAGTGAATCATGCCAAGCTTGATAAAACTCGCATGTCGCCAACAGCAAAGCGTTTATTCTTTAGGCAAATGGCAGAATTTAGTGCAACTGAACGTGAGCGTTATGAAATTAACTGCAACCGTTTATTGCGTTTAAGTGATGTGCCAGTACCCCAATGTAAAACTTTGGTGGCTGCTGGACAGTACGACAGTTTTACTTTACCGCATGAAAATGCTGATTTTGCTTTGCAATGCCAAGACATGCAGTTTGCTTTAATTGCAAATGCAGATCATGTACCACAATTGCAGCGCCGTAAAGAAACCATGAATTTGTTTACCTCATTTTTGAAAGGGGAATCTATCGATAATCTGGATGGTATTATCCCGATGACGCGTGAACAAATGCAAAAAATTGAACGTCGGGGTGAAGAACGTATTGCTGTGTTGCAACCACAGACTAAATTGACTCACCGTCATTTAGTGACTGAAGTGGCAGTGAATGTTGTCGATATCACCTTCTTTGGTGTTTATTTAAAACTTAATGATCTTGAACAGCTTGATTTTGTTCGCCAACATCCTCGTGATTTAGCACTACATTTAGCTGATGAAGAAGGTGAGTTTAAAATTGAATGTTTAAACTTTGATGCAACTGAGCAAGGACTGCGCATCTTGTTTAAACATGGCAGTTTTGAGATTGCTGATCGTTTAACGCGTTTTATTGAGCGCCAAAAACAAGCTTAATGAGAACCTAAGATTTGAAAAGGGAAGTGGTGATTAACCACTTCCCTTTTTTATGATCCCTATTTATTGCTCGCCTGAATCACCCAGACCAAGTCACCTAAATGCTGCTGCGTATTTTCTAAAGTTGCTTGTTCAAAAAATTGTTTCGGTTGCAGAACTTCAACTTGATTAAAGCCTGCTTCTTGAAAGAAATTCTCGACCTCGGCTGGGTTTTTAAAATGAAAACTAAATGCACTGCGTGACATCCATTTTAATAAACGGCTGCTGTTCCAGATGATCGTTGCTAGTTTGTTTTGGGTGGGTTCTGGGTAGATGTCTGTTAAATAATGCAGCTCTTTAAAGTTTTGACCGTAGTTGGCAATGGCTTGAATGAGTTGCTGTAACATTGGTTTTTCAAAGTAATTGATGAGTCCTTCACTAATAATCACCAATGGGCGTTGAGGATCAAATACTTCAAATGCAGCAGCAAAGGCATCGGTAAATAAGTCGACAGACAGAACTTCATCCACATGACTTTCAATTTGTTGTAGTGCAGCTTGTTTGGCCGCTGCCATATCGGGTAAATCCAGTTCACGGTATGTGATATTTGGATAATGTTGTCTAAACCACCAACCGCGTGGCGATAGACCACATGCAATTTCAAGCACTTGTAAATCAGGATGTTGCTCAATTAATTCTTTTAAGTGGCTATCCAACATGCGGTGTCGTTGTTTTAGTGTGGTACGCATGCTACCGCCGACATATTTTTCTGCCCAGCTTTCAATTGGATGAACTAAGGCTGCCAGTGTTTTTCCTTTTGCTGTTGCCAGTGCTGGGTGTGAGATCCCCATTTGATACCAGATATAGCCAGTGTAGTGTGCGGTAAATGAAATGTGGCGATGTTTCGAAAGTTGTTGTGTCATCTGTCCTAGACTCTATTTTTCCTAATTGGGATATATAAAGTTAATCTCTTTTTTAAAAATTGAGATTTTTCTACTAAATCCGATTTTAGGTTTGTTATTTACTACCGTAGGGCGGCATGGATGCCGCCGTTGGGCTGGGGTTACAAGGATGTACCCTCAGCCTAACAAAGGATTTTTGCTTACTTTTCATCCCTGAAAAGTAAGTCGAGCCGAAGGCAAAATCTTTCAATCAGATGAGCACTCGGCAAGATTCCATTATGCTAATAAAATAATGAAAAAATCTAAGTAAAGTTAGAACGAATTTTTAAACTCTTCAATGACTTTTCTGACGCTATGCCAGTTTTCATCGTCTAAAGTCAATGTGGTACCGACCTGAATATTTGGAATTTTACCGCGCATACGTTCTAAACGTTGTTGGTTTGGTAACGCTAATGTTTGGATTCCATCTAACGCGGTACATGCAGCTGCACGGTCATTGCAGACTAAGCCCATATCACAACCTGCATTTAAAGCGGCTTGAATACGTGCATCGGCACCACCTGCAACACACGCAGCTTGCATACTCAAATCATCTGAGAATAGTACGCCATCAAATTTAAGCTGCTGACGTAAGATTTCTTGTAACCAGAACGGTGAGAAGCCTGCTGGATTTGGATCGACTTGATCATAGATCACATGGGCTGGCATGAGCGCATCAAGCTGAGGCATCAACTTGATAAAGCTTTGCATATCTTTGTCATAGATGTCTTGATAAGAGCGGCTGTCAATTGCTGCTGCAACATGCGAATCCGCTTTGACTGAACCATGCCCAGGGAAATGTTTGCCCGTCGTTGCCATACCTGCTTTTTTCATACCACGCATAAAGGCATCAGCTAGTGGCACGATGTCTTGCATGTTTTTGGCAAAACCACGATCACCAATCACATCACTCACGTCATTCAGGTCCAAAACAGGAGCAAAGCTAAAATCAATCCCGACTGCGAGGACTTCAATCGCCATTAACCAGCCACATTGTTCAGCCAGTTCAATCGCTTGTTGTGGTTGACTTAGGTAATGTTCACCTAGACGTCCCATCGCTGGAAGTAAGGTAAAACCTTGTCTTAAACGTTGTACTCGGCCACCTTCCTGATCCACCGCAATGAGGATCTCAGGACGAATTTGACGCATATGGTCGGTTAAGGCACGGACTTGTTGAGGGGATTCAATATTCCGTGCAAATAAAATCATGCCGCCGACTTGCGGAGCTTGTAATAGTTCAATATCTTCTTGAGTAAGTTCTGTGCCAGCAATATCTAGCATCAACGCGCCGATCATAAGGATTCCGTTAGAATTTTGATGAAAAATTTGGTGAAAAAAACGATAGCTAAATTGTGCAATGATTTGCTACATTTTGTCAGTACAGAATATGATAAAACTACATGATATTGATGATAAGTGCTTGTTGGTTATTTATTTATAATGACCGATGAGTTTTACCTGTAGCGAAGTGGTTGAGTGAAATATATTCATCTTAATCACATCTGCATGTAATAATTGCCATATCCAAGGAAGTACCAAAATTTTATGAAACTTCAAATGATAGCGTGTGCAGTTGCAATCGCGACTGGTGGTTTATTTTTCTCTCATACCATAAATGAGGCATTTGCGGCGACTGAGGCACCTGTCGTTTCAACGGTAATCAAGCCATCACAAGAGCAGGCATTGGTTGCACGTCAGTTAGCCACATTGGTAGATCGTCAACACTATTTAAATATGCGCCTAGACGCAGCAACTTCAAACCGTGTTTTGAATATGTATTTGGATAGTCTTGATCCAGATCATTCATTATTTCTAAACGGTGAAGTTGAAGAATATCAAAAGAAATATGGTTCGAATTTTGGTAGTTCGTTAAAAGCGGGTAACTTAACTGGACCTTTCGCGATTCATGCGCAATACCGTGATCGTTTGAAACAATTTTATGAGTTTATGTTGGCAGAGTTGAAAAAGCCGCAGAACTTAAATCAAAAAGATGTCTATCTCGATACCGATCGTGAAAAAGCACCGTATTTCAAAACAACGGCTGAGCAACAACAACATTGGCAGCAAATGCTAGTGTCGCAGTTGATCAATTTAACCATTAGTAAAGAAGAAGAGCAGGCGAAGCAAAAAGCTTTAAAAGCAGATCCATCGCTGGCGAATGGTCAGGATTTGACTGGACCTGAAGATCTAACACCAGTGCAAACCTTAACCAAGCGTTATACCCGTCAGTTAGAGCGTATTGGGCGTGTGAAAAGTGATGACGTGTTAGAGAAAACATTGAATGCAATGTTGGCGACTTACGATCCGCACAGTAACTATTACCCACCGATTGATGCGATGGAGTTGAATCGTCAGACTACACTACAATTAGAGGGAATTGGTGTTTCGATCCGTCCTGAACGTGGTAATGAAGACTACACCAAAATTGAGACCATCGTTGAGGGTGGGCCAGCCAGTAAATCAGGTCAGGTGAAATCAGGAGATCGTATCATTGGCGTCGCGCAAGATGGCGAGAAAATGGTGGATGTGATTGGTTGGCCGAGTTCGGAAATCGTCGGGTTAATTCGTGGTAAACGTGGTACCAAAGTTGTGGTCCGCTTATTGGGTGCGGGTGCATCGATGAGTCAAGCACGTAATGTGACTTTAACCCGCGATATTATTCAAGAAGAAGATGCGGGTGTGCGTTCACGTACGGTTGAAATCACCCGTGATGGTAAAAAACATCTGTTTGGGGTGATTGAAATTCCATCGTTCTATTTTGACTATCGCTCTCGTCGTGCAGGTACTGAATACCGTTCAGTTTCTGAAGATACAGCCAAAGCATTAGATTCACTTAAGGCACAAAAAGTAGAAGGTATCTTGGTTGATTTGCGTAATGACCCAGGTGGTTCTCTAGAAGAAGTTGCGCGTATGCTCGGTCAGGTGATCAAGTCTGGTCCTGTGGTGCAAATCCGTGACGGCAACGGTAATGTCAATGTATTTGAAGATACCGATGGTGGTGAGCAAATCTATGCAGGCCCAATGGCGGTATTGGTTAACTTAGCATCGGCTTCTGCAAGTGAGATTTATTCTGCGGCGATTCAAGATTATGAGCGCGGGATTATCATTGGTAGTACCACGACAGGTAAAGGGACAGCACAAGTTCAATTAGACTCTTTGGCTTATGGTCAGGCAACATTGACGCAACGTAAGTTCTATCGCATTACGGGTGGTAGTACCCAAAATAAAGGTGTGATCCCAGATATCAAGTTGGTTGATATTTACAATGAGGAGTTTGGTGAGCGTAAAGCGAAAAATGCCTTGAAGTGGGATACCATTCCAACAGCACCATTCAAACGTGAAGGTTCAGTGCAACCGTATGTTGCTAAATTGGCTCAATCATCTGAACAACGTGTTGCGGCAGATTCTCAATTTAAATATTTAGAAGCACGTAAAGCAATTGCCAAGAAAACTTCGGATCAAAAGAAAGTGGTGCTCGATATTAATCAGCGCCGCGCCGAGTTGATTGATCTTGAGAAACAAACCTTGAATGCAGAAAATCAACGCCGCACTGCAACAGGTTTAGCACCGTATGCAAACTGGGAAAGTTATCAGGCATCTATTGATGCATTGGTTGAATCTCGTGCCAAAATGAAAGCACATTTGCGTCCACCATTGCCTGAAGAAGAAACCTTCATCAATGAAGCGGCAAATGTCTTGTTAGATTATTCGAAGTTGCAAGGTCGTTAAGCCCTTCATCATTCAATCAATAAAAAGCCCTGTATAACAGGGCTTTTTATTTTTGTATCAACTTAATTGACCCGAATCCAGATTTGGCTACGGCCAAGTACAGAGACGCCAACATAGCCACGTAAATGTAAGCGTTGCCCATTGCTACTGAGTTTTGCAGTCAAGCTATAGACACGACCACTGTTCGGATCCAAGATTTTCCCACCTGTGTAGGTGAGGTCCTTTTTATGTTTTAGCTTGGTAATCGCATTTAAACCTAAAATTGGCTTATTGGTATAAGGTGCAGGGCAGCCCGTACATAATTCTTTGGGGGTATAGCCTGTACGTGGGGTAATTTTGATAATTTTACCCGTATAGGAGCCATCGGCTTCTTGTATGATTTCAACCTGTCCTTTGGGGGCACCTGTTACATCATCAACGCTTTGCCAAATCCCAGCAATGTCTTGAGCAAAAGCAAAATGACTGAGTGTAAATAAGAAGAGAGAAGAGATCAATTTTGTCGACATGTTCATGTTAAAGCCTCCTTGCTGCCATGGCTGTCCTGCTATTATTTCGGATTTCTAATTCGAGATTCAATCATTATTTTACGGTTGTATATTTTTAATATTTGAAATTTCAATTATTTTTTATGTTGAAATTAAAAAAGCTTCTTCACGATATGAAGAAGCTTTTAGCTAGAACCGAGATCAATTTGATCAGAGAGAAGTGCGTCTAATGGCTCTAAATTTTATTGATTTTACTCAGCACGAATCCAGATCTGATTACGACCCAATGCCGATACACCGAGATAACCACGTAAGTGCAAACGCTTACCATTGGCGCTGAGTTTGGCTTTCATACTATAAATTTTGCCTGAATTTGGATCGAGAATACGACCGTTGGTATAGTTCAAGCCTTCGCTATATTTCAAACCTGTTACCACGTCTAAACCAATGATTGGCTTATTGGTATAGGGTGCAGGACAATCCACACAGGTTTCTTTAGGTGTATAACCTGTACGTGGCGTAATTTTAACTACTTTGCCCGCATATGTTCCATTCGTTTCTTTACGAATTTCAACCAATGCTTTAGGCGCCCCCGTCTTGTCATCAATACTTTGCCAGAGCCCCGTAATATCCTCTGCAAAAGTAAAACTGCTCACCGCAGATAAAAGTAACGCACTTAATAATTGTTTGCCCATCATTAAAAATCCTTTTAACGTTTAAGCTTACATTATGGCGGATATATGACAACTAGTTCAATCTTTATGTGATATCTGCGGCAAATTTTAAGATAAAGATAGAATAAAGGTCGGTAGCCAAATGGCTGTAAATACACCATTTACTGCCATACCAAAGGCTGCATAACGACCTGTGACAGGACCGCGTTGCCATGCTTGAGCTGTACCAATTGCATGCGCAGCTAAACCTAGCGCCAGACCAGAAGCACGTTCGTCATGGATATGTTTTAAAATCCAAGGGGAGAATGCCGCACCAATCACACCTGATAAAATCACAATCAGTGTCACCATCATCAAAGGAGCATGCAGTAGGGTTGCGATGTTCAAGGCAATTGGAGTAGTCACAGCACGCGTTGCAAAAGCCATAATAGTTGGCTCAGACATGTGCAGTAAATAGGCCAGTCCCATTGGTAGGGCAACCGCACTAATACTGGCAAAGCATAAAATCCCAATCATCGATTTTAGCGGTAGATCATCATAGCGCATTGCGGCTAAGGGAATTGCCAAAGCAACCGTGACATAGCCGAGTAGATGGTTGAAAACGCCATTCACGTTATCCATATACTGTTGGTAAGGAATGCCGAAGATTGCCAAGAAAGCAATCACAATAAACATGCCAAACACAATCAGTGGAATTTGTGGGAATTTTTGATTCAGTGGTTTGGCAAGAAGATAACTAACGAAGGTAATGATGAAGCCATAGATAACCATTGACATAGATCAGCTCCTTATAACCAACGTTTCGCCATTTTGGCATAAATCCATAATGGCAATAATGTACTGAAAGTTAGAATAAATAAAAATGCAGGAATTTCTTTGCCCATATGTACCAGCATGATTAATGAACCTGCACAGATCGGTAGAAAAGCAAATGCACTTTCTTTTAAGATTTTGTTGTTGGTATCAATCAGGCGATTGGAGATTTTTCTAAAACGTCTCCAGATTAACAATGTTGCTAATAAGCTAATCAGCCCAGCCAGATTGCCCAATTCAGGATGACCAAAAGCTTGCGTGATTGCGACAGCTCCTTCACGATAGACGATAATTAATAAAATCGTGCCAAACCAAGCTGTCCAATCAATATTTTTCATTTTCTTTCTAACTCTCGTTTATCGGAACGATGGCTGATCGTAATTATAGGGACGGATGATCTATTTCAAATTCTTCCAAAGGGCGTTGAAATAAGGAAGCTTTTTTTCCAAGAATTTCGTCTAATGGTAAATGGGCTTGTTTAATGATTTGTTCCAGTTTATGAGGGGCAATACACACCGACAAATGCAGATCACCTTGCTCATCATACTGTTCCGATTGAATCACGTTCAGCGTATAAAGTTGTGTGCGTAATTTACCGTAAGCGGGTTTTAGCACTAAGTCAAACTGTTGTAATTGTCCCATCAGACATTGTTGTACGGCTTGACTGAGTAATTCAAGTCCTTGAGCTGAATGGGCGGATACATAGACACGATCAGGGACGTCAGATGTTTTATAAATGATTTTGGCGGCATCACCGCTGAGATCAATTTTATTGTAGACATGCAAAATCGGGGCATCGGCACCGATTTCTTTCAGTACTGATTCTACCGCTTCAATCTGTTCAGGCATATTCGGACTGCTGCTATCAATGACGTGTAGCAGCAAGGTCGCTTCTAATGTTTCTTCTAAGGTGGCTTTGAACGATTCCACCAAATCATGTTGCAGGTTACGAACGAATCCAACGGTATCTGCCAGCACAACGGTACCAATACCGTCCCAATCTAAGCGACGTAAAGTGGGATCGAGGGTCGCAAACAGTTGATCGGCAGCATAGACATCGCTTTTGGCTAAAATATTAAATAAAGTCGATTTGCCCGCGTTGGTATATCCCACTAGCGAAATTGTTGGAATGGCAGCTTTTTGGCGTGCGGCACGTCCCTGTAAACGAGTTTGCTGTACTTTAACCAGTTTGTCTTTGAGTTGAGTAATACGCACTCGAATCAGTCGGCGGTCTGTTTCCAGTTGTGATTCACCAGGGCCACGTAGGCCGATACCACCTTTTTGTTGTTCTAAATTGCCCGTAAAGCCACGAATTAAACGGGTGGATAAATGTTTAAGTTGAGCTAACTCAACCTGTAATTTCCCTTCATGGGTACGTGCGCGGAGCGCAAAGATATCCAGAATCAAACCAGTACGGTCAATCACTCGACACTTGAGAATTCGTTCTAGATTACGTTCTTGCGCGGGCGAGAGTGAATGGTCGAAAATCACCAATTCCGCTTCGAGACTCTCGACTAACTCGGCAATCTCATCGACTTTCCCTGAACCGATAAAAAATTTCGGGTCAGGCTTATTACGTTGCACAATGAGATGTTCAAGGATTTCAGCGCCAGCAGATTGAGCGAGCAATCGAAACTCTTCAGCATCAAGATCGTCGAGGAGCTGGACAGACACACTGACTAAAATTGCCCGTTCACCGCTTTGACGCTGCTCAAAATTTTCCACGTGCTTATGAAATCCTTATATTTAAAGCCTTATTCTAGAATAAACTTTAACTAAAGGGCAAAGCCTTCGCGGATTTATATGACATTACGACGGATCAGCTCAATGAATCCGACTAATGTGCCCATATACAAAATAGACCATCCCAAAAACATTCTTAAAGCATAGCCATAAGGAATGGTGGTTTGGGTTTCAGATGTCGTGCTTTGCGGGTTCATCACATCACCTTTTAATCTGTAAATTCGATTTATTTATAATATTTGATCTGATAAATCTTTTAAAATTGAAAAAATTTATGCTCACATTCGTTTTTTGTTATCAAGGAAACTTCTATAAGGCAATATCGACATGATATAACAGAGTTAATTCAATGCACATGTGCATCTATGCGTACGGTTTTAAGAATTTATGACTCAACAAGCAACAGCAGTAAATAACACACCTTTAAGTTTGTTTTCGAAATTCAGTTTATATAGTAAAAAATTAGCCGCAGGTTTAGAAACCATTGGTGAGGGCTTCTATCTTATTTACCGTCATGGTTTATATAAAGATCCAAATAATCCTGTAAATACCCGTTATGTGCAGTATTTCTGTCGCCGTTTGTGTGAAGTCTTTAATATTGAAGTCCAAGTTCATGGCACCATTCCTCGTGAGCCTGCCTTATGGGTGAGTAACCATATTTCTTGGTTAGATGTGGCTGTGTTGGGCTCGGGTGCACGCATCTTTTTCTTGGCCAAAGCCGAAGTTGAAAAATGGCCTATTTTAGGGAACTTGGCAAAAGGCGGTGGCACTTTATTTATTAAGCGTGGTTCAGGTGATTCGATTCGCATTCGTGAGCAAATTACTGAATTCTTAAAACAAGATATTCCTGTACTGTTCTTTCCTGAAGCAACCACCACCGATGGCAGTAAAGTCAAAAAAGTACATGGCCGCTTATTAGGTGCTGCAATTGAAGCGCAACGACCTGTGCAGATTTGTGTGATTTGCTATGTGAATCAACAAGGTGAACTGGATTTGGTTGCGCCGTTTATCGGTGAAATGACATTTGCGGAGCATGTGCAACGTGTTTTGGAGATGCCTCAAGTCACCGCACATTTAATGACATTACCTGCCATTCCAGTCGAAGGGCATACGGTAGAAACGCTAACCAAGGAAGTCGACCGCCAAATGCGTGCTGGTCTAGAGCGCTTACAGCGAAAAGTATTGTCCGTACTACCAGAAAGCGTGGAAACTACATAAATCCTTCAATCGGGAGCCATGAAATCACTTTCATGCCTGCTCTTTGCCACCATTTCATTTTGGGTTCTTTAGTATAAATCAAAGGACCTTGTGGTGTTTCACGTTGCCACGTAATTTTCTTGTTGGCATCTAAAACCAAGCGATAGGCGTAAGTCTTTAGGTTCTGATCCATGGTCGCATGTACTGCTTGTGCCAATGGCGGGCTATTCAGTAATACGCCAATCTCGGTGTTCAAATAAGCGGAACGCGGGTCAAAATTAAAAGAACCAATAAAGACCTGTTTTTCATCGAGTGCCATCAGTTTGGCATGTAGACTCGAACGACTTAAACCTTTGATATTGACCTTGGCTTTTTTGGCCAGCTCTTCAGTGTGTTTATCTAAATCACTTTTATCAAGTGCAGGTAAAAACTCATATAGTTGTACGCCATTTTCCAGCAGTTCTTGGCGGTATTTCCCATAAAAAGCATGTACCACTGCTACGTCATTGGCTTTAAATGAGTTGGTCAATACTCTGACTTCGATACCATCTTTTGCCAAATCACTTAAAATTTTTGTTCCTTTCTTTTCAGGAACAAAATAAGCAGAAATTAAATCGATATTTTTTTCTGGTTGTTCGAGGTGGTTAATTAACTGGAAGTTGAGATGTTCTTCTTTTTTAGCTTTAGATTTGATTTTATCAGGTGAGTCTTTGACCACTTCTGCTTTGACCCAATCGAGTGAAATATCCCGATCCATGAGTGCGTCGACGGCTTGAGAGTGGCTGGTTAAATCAACATAGTTTTGTACCGTGATTCGTTTATAGTGCTCATCAAGTTGCTCTTTTAAACTTTCATAGCTTAAACGGTGAGTACTTTGTTTAACCACTTCTCGGACATCGTAGGCATATTCATGATTCCAGTAATCATCAAATGATTTGGAAATATCATTTACAGCGGTACCGAATAGCATCACATCCACGTCAGAAAACTGATAGGTATCACTGACATTGTAGTATTGGTTGGTCATATTGCGCCCACCAATCAAAGCCACCTGATGGTCGGCAATAAAGCTCTTATTATGCATACGACGGTTAATGCGCTTTAGATCCAGTACCATATCAATTGCACGATATTTTCGGAAACGGTAAGGATTGAATAGTTTTACCTCGATATTGGGATGTTGTGCCAAAGCTAAAAAAATACCTTCGGTATGCTTGGCATTATTATCATCAATCAATAGTCGAACGCGAACACCGCGATCTGCAGCACGGATCAGTGCATGCAAGGCCAAAGCCCCAACTTTGTCATTGTCCCAAATATAGTATTGTAAATCTAAGGTTTTTTCGGCTTTATCAATTAAACGCAGTCGAGCTGCGAGTGCTTCTAGTGGCTCATACAAAACGTGATAACCCGTGAGCTCGGGGTGCTGTTCTTGTAGGGGGCGAATCACTTGTGCTAAAGATGTTTGTGAGGTGTCGATTTGTGTGGTTGTTTGAATGACAGGTTCAATTTTATGTTTAGGTAAGGTACTGCAACCTGTAACGGTCAGTGCAATTGAACAATAAATCGCAACCATACTTTTATTGTAAGTACTTGTACTTATCTTTGTATGTTTGCTATTTAAATGAGAAAATTGCGTCATAATCGTTACTGATTAAAAGTTGGGCTCGAGTATACCACTTCATCGAAAAAGATAAATATAAGATGAGATGTATGTCCCTAAGGTAAAGTTAATGAGGGCTGTAATGTCGAATTCGGATACTATTATTTTTGGTTTTTATCTTATTTTTGCCGTTCTGGCATTTTGGGCATTGATTCAAGCTTGGGTTCATCAAGCACGTACAGAAACCATCCATCCATTTAAAGCCTTTGTACATTTATTGGCGTTTTATCTGTCTTATTTATTAGTCCCACTCTGGTTTTTTAGTATTTATGCTGGCTGGGTTGGATATTACAGTCTTCATCAAGCAGGATTTGTATTTTTACTTAGCAGTGTGTTGATCTATGCGCGTTTTATTGAGCCACACAAAATTCATCTTCAACATCATCAGTATCGACTCAATTCAGAACGTGAATTTACCCGACCGATTAAAGTCGCTTTAGTTGCTGATATGCATGTGGGTTTATTTTCAGGACATGAGCGACAATTAAAAAGCATTGTAAAGAAACTCAATCAAGCGCAACCTGATTTGGTTGTGGTTGCTGGTGATTGGACCTATGAACCTGAAAATCGCTTGATACAGGAGCTTGAGGTTTTAAAGCAAATTCAGGCACCTGTTTATTCGGTACCAGGTAATCATGATGAACAATATCCAGGTCCTCCAATTCAGGCATTATTGAGTCAGGCACTCGAACAGAACAATGTCATAGATATTGAAGGGAAAATTGTTGATTTTGATGAGTTCCGTTTGATCGGGATTGGAGATTTGTGGGCAGGGAAGGCGAATATGCGTTTTATGCCAGATTTACCACAAGATAAGCCTTGGTTGATTTTGTCACATAATCCCGACACTGTAGATATGGTGCCTGAGTTACCAACGCGCCCATTAATGCTATCGGGACATACACATGGTGGGCAGATCGAATTACCGTGGATTACCAGTTATATTATGAAACGCGTTTCAATTTTGGGACACAAGAAAGGTTTCTATACCCATGAACATGCGGATGTTTTTGTCACGGTTGGAACGGGGATGGTTGGTGTACCTTTTCGATTTCGGGTGCCACCAACGATTGATATCATTGAACTGATTTAAATAAAAAAACCGACTTAATAAAGTCGGTTTTTTTTCGTGATGAGCATTTATGGGATAATGATGACATTCACTCGACGGTTGCTGGCACGGTTTTCATCTGATGTATTGGCTACAAAAGGTTGGCTTGAGCCGCGACCCACTACAGTTAGGTTATTTTGCTTAAAGCCTTGAGCGACAAAAATTGTTGAAACACTTTGAGCACGTTCTTCAGAGAGTTTCTGATTGTATTCTGGATTACCAATATCATCGGTATGACCAACAATTTTTAATTTTTGTAGGTCATATTTATTTAATTGCGTGGCCAAACGAACAATCTCTTTTTGATGTTCAGGTTTGATCTCTGCCTTATTAAAATCAAATAATAAACGTTCAGGTAGGCCCAGTGTCCAGCCTTCATCTGTCAATACGAAACCTTCTTTCTTCAGCATCTTGACCTGACGATATTTCAACGGGCCAAAACTCAAGCAGCCAGCCAATGTTAGGCAGAGCAACGCAATAAATGAAATTTTAATGGTGTGAGTGCGCATAACATGTCCTAAATTTCTGGTTTATAAAGAAACCAATGTGGGTTTAAATTTTTAGCTTTATACATGGCTTGATCGGCTTGCATAATTAAATCCTCTGGATTCTCTGCAAACTGAGAAAAAGCAACCCCTAAGCTAAAACCGAAATGAATCATTTGTCCGTTAAACGCTAAAGGCTGCTCACAACTTGCGAGAACGCCTTCAGCGATTGTTGTTAAATGATCAGTGTGATGGATTGCATGTAGAATGATGGCAAACTCGTCACCACCTAAACGCGCAATAAAATCCTCATGGCGGACCGATAGCCTTAAACGAGACGCCATTTCTTTTAAAACCGCATCACCGGCTAAATGCCCATACTCATCATTAATCATTTTAAACTTGTTATTGTCGATAAATAATAAGGCCGAGTTGTGACGATATTGCGGGTTTTCGAAGATATTGAATAATTCTTGATAAAAATAATGACGATTTGGCAAGCTCGTCAGTTGATCATGGTGGGCTTGGAATGACAGTTGACGATTTTCTTTTTGCAAATGAGTATGCCAAATTTGGATTTCTTCTAACAGTTCATTAAATACGGTATTTAAATTTTGAAATTCGTGAATATGGTTGTTGGGGAAGCGTAAGTTATAGGCCTTTTGATCACTGACCAATTGTGCAATATGGGTGAGTGGCTTTATTGCTTGCATAATTTGGCGATAGGTAATATTCACCGACCACAATAAAGCAATCACAATGAAGAACATTGAAATTGCAAGACCAATAATAATGGTCTTTAAAAAGTGCAAAATATTCTCGGAGCTACCATAGAGCACCAGTTCGCCTACTTTTTTCTTATGATGGACTACCATGAGTTTAACGGGATCATGTAAAAACCAACGATCCATTAAATCTTGCATCACTGATGTATGTGCAACTTTTTTGGTACTTTCAGCCAATAGTTGTTGCTGTGGATCATAAACATGAATACTGCGGATAGCATGTTCACTGGTGTAATCATCAAGGATCTGATCAATTGCACCTTTATCTCTAAACACCACTGCAGGTTGAACACGTTCCAGAACCGTTTGGCTTAATAACTGTAAATTTTGTTTCGCATAGGTTTCCATAGTGAACATGGAAATTGTGGCGAATGTAAAAGAACAAATTACGAAAGTAATTGCAAAGATCGCAAACTGCGACTTACGGAATAAAGCGTGTAAGGACGTTGATTGATATAAATTAGAAATCATCCTGTTCACCCTGCATTCTTTGCTAAAAGTAAAACACGAGGATCAATATGCACTTTGGAATAACTTAACGCATCCAAATTTACCTTAAAAGTAGAAAAGGTCTTCTTGTTATATAAACAGAAAATACTGCCAATTTCACAGGCTGGGTTATTGGTACTCAATGAAAGCAACGATCGGGACGGATAGGCTTGAATCAAGTTTTGCTGTTGTTGCGGTGACGTTGTTGTGAAATAGGCAACATGACATTCTGTTTTCGGGAAGTCTTTAGCGCTGACTGCCTGAACTTGATATTCATAAGCAAGCTGACGAATATTGCTTTGGAACTGATTCGCAGCATCTTGATTGTCTATGACACAAATGGTTGGCCGATTTGTATTCGACCATTTGCTATAACTTAATATTGATAAAGCCAATTCATAGAAGTTATGCGTTGATATGGCATAGCAAAGCGGGCTCGCAGCAAAAGATGCAGCAAGCAATAAATATCGAGCCTTTTTACCAGCAAACCGTATTTTCAATCAAAAGTGCCAAAAAATGTGAAGCAAGAGACATATTCTACTGGACTTAATTGTTTAAAAAAAGTTCTTAAACACAAAGGAAAAGCATTAAAAGTAACTGTTCAGTTCAAAAAATAGGCGGTCGAAGCAATAATTTAAGATAATTTGAAAAATGGGGTTGTGTTGGGTAG